>NZ_CP130058.1:0-316713 GCF_030644365.1 Schaalia sp. HMT-172 | reverse complement strand
TTCATCTTGTCGGCGTAGGTGGGGCCGATACCTCGACCCGTCGTACCGATCAGGTTATTGCCGCGCGCACGCTCGTTCGCCTGGTCCATGAGGCGGTTGTACGGGGGTATGATGTGCGCGTTGGAGGAGATGCGCAGGCGCGAGCAGTCGACGCCGCGCGAGGTGATGTCCTCGAGCTCCTCGAAGAGCACGTCCAGGTCGACGACGACGCCGTTGCCGATGATGGGGGTGACGCCTTCGGAGAGGATTCCGGCGGGCAGGAGGTGCAGCGCGTACTTGTCGCCGTCGATCACGACGGTGTGTCCGGCGTTGTTGCCTCCGTTGAACTTCACGACGAGGTCGGTGTGCTGGCCGAGCTGGTCAGTGGCCTTGCCTTTGCCTTCGTCGCCCCATTGGGCGCCGAGCACGATGACGGCGGGCATGAGTATCTCCGTTAAGTTGGGTGAGTCGCGCGGGTGCGCGCAACAGACCCATCGTACCGGAGGAACGACGAGGCCGGGGTACCGGCTGGTCGCGTCAGTTTCCGGTGGCGGCCAGGGCGACGCCGACGCCCCACGCTGTGGCGCTCGTGAGGGCGGCGATCAGCTCGATGGCGATTGTCCAGCCGAAGGCCTTGAGGGCGTGGAGGGTGGCCGTCCAGGCGCTGGCAGTGTCGCGGCTGCGCAGGTATTCGACACCGAAGATGGCGACAATCATGCCGAGGACGAGGCCGAGGGGCAGTCCGATGAACCAGCCGACGACGCCGCCGACGGCGCCCCACACGAGCGTGGATTGGGGGATTCCCGCCTTGTTCATGCCGCGGGCGGGGATCACGTATTTCAGGACCGTTCCGACGATGAGGACGATCGCCGCAATCGCGAAGATGATCCACGCGGAGCGCGTGCCCGTCATCCACGACCACACGAGGATCGCGCCGCCGACGACGGGCGCGGACGGCCAAATCTGCACGACCGCGCCAATCACTCCGATGAGGATGACGATGCCGACGATGACGGTTCCAAGGACGCTCATGGGGCGATCATAGCGGCCCGATATGTGAGCGGGCGCCTCACACTGCTAGCCTGGCCTCGTTACCCCGACCCCCAGGAATGCCGATGGATATCACTCCCCCGCATCTGCCGCTGAATTCCCTCCTGAAGAGGCGCCCCATGACGGTGTACACCGTGTCGTGTCCACCGGCGGAGGCCGTCGCGCGTTGCGCGGCGTTTTGGCGCACCATCGGCATCAAGCGCGAGTCGACCACAATGTCCGAGCGTTTCGCGGGCATCGGCTGGTCGGGCACCGAGGTCACGGTCATGCCCGGACAGGCCGAAAACCGAAAACGGTCGCGCATCCGCGACCACGACACCCTTCTGGATGTCGCCGAGATCTCCCCAGCCCTCGCCTTGGGCGGCCTTGCCATCCAGCTGTCGGCGAAGGCGGTGCGCGCGCAGCTGCGCCACCTCAACAAGACACGCATCATTATCGCGGCGCGACCCTCGCCCGACGCCGCACAGGCATCCACTGAGCTGTGGTGTTTCCCCTGGGATACGGCGATTCAGCGCGCCCGCCCCGGCAAGGATCCCTTCGCCCGCGTCTTCGAGTATCTGCACACCGCTCTCTTCCAGCAGGGCGTCCTCGTGGGACCCCCGCGCCTCGTCGATGGTGAGGAACTGCCCGAGGACCACCCCCTCTCCCCCGACAACCTCAACCGGATGCGGGGCAGCTTCCTCGATCCCGTCACCAAGTTCCTCCCGTCGAAGGAGCGATCATGACCCCAGGTTTCTCACTGCGCCGGATCGTCTTCCGTCGCAGGTACCTGCACGCTCTCATCGCAACCGATCCGCATGAGGCGGCCGCTCGCTGCATCAACTACTGGGCATCGAAGTGGAGAAGCACCCCGGTGGAAACGCCGGGGATGCGCGATCAGCTCACCCTGAACGGGTGGGTTGGCACCGAGATCGCCGACGGCCTCGATACGATGCGCGAACTATTTTCCACCGTGGCTGACCCGATTGTGCGCAGCGACCTGTTCCCCCATTCTGACTCTCAGCCACAGGCACCCACACGCCTTCAGACGTCACGAATCCTGGTTGCAGCACGGTCCTTGTCGCTCGGCGGACGAGTCGCGAGCGAGGTGTGGTGCTTCGATACCCGGGTGAGCCAGCGCAACACCCCCACCACCAAGGAAGACATCGGCCACTACCTCCAGGACCTCGCCGTCACGTTGCAGCTCGATGAGCTACTGCTTGCACAGCCCGAGCTCCTCTTTGAGGGCGATCTACCAACAGACCACCTCTTCGCGGGACGGAACGTGATCGCAATGCGCCAGGCCGCCACAAAGGAGTCTCGCCGCAGGCGCTAGCGCGCGCCCACGGCGAGACGACAGACAGTTCGGAATACTCAGCTCTGCGCGCGCAGGGAGGCGACCTCGTACAGGGCGATGCCCGTCGCGACGGCCGCGTTGAGGGACTCGACGGTCGACGCGATCGGGATCGACACGATCTGGTCGCAGGTCTCGCGCACGAGGCGGGACAGGCCCGCACCCTCGGCGCCGGTCACGACCACGAGGGGGCCGTCCGCCAGCGACAGGCCACGCAGGGGCGCGTCTCCCCCGCCGTCCAGGCCGACCACGAAGTAGCCGGCCGCCTTGGCCTCTTCGAGGGCGCGCACGAGGTTCGTCGCGCGAGCCACGGGCACGCGGGCAGCCGCGCCGGCCGACACCTTCCACGCGGTCGTGTTGACGCCCGCGCTGCGGCGCTCGGGGATGATGACGCCATCCGCACCGAACGCGCCCGCGCTACGCAGGACCGCGCCCAAGTTATGGGGGTCCGTCACCTGGTCGAGGGCGACGAGGAGCGGGTGGCCCAGCTGCTGGAGCGACCCGGCGATCAGGTCCGAGGCGTCTGCGTACTCGTAGCCGCGCACCTCGATGGCGACGCCCTGGTGGACGGCGCCATCAGTCGCGACGTCCAGGTCACGGCGGGTGACCTCGTAAACGGGAGCACCCATGGCGCTGGCGAGGCGCACGACCTCCTCCACGCGGTCATCCTTCACGTTGTCGAGGATGAAGACGCGCTCGATCGGCACCGAGGCGCGGGCGGCCTCGGCCACGGGGTTACGGCCGGCGATCAGCTCATGGCCCGGCTTGACGCGGATCGAGGACTTGGCGCGGGCGCGCGCGATCGCGGCCTCCTGGGCCTCGCGGGCCTCGCGCTTCACCTTGCGCTTGTAGGCCGGATGGTAGGTGCGGTCCTCGGCCTTGGGGGTCGGGCCCTTGCCTTCGAGGCGGCGGCGCGAGTGGCCGCCGGTGCCGACCTGCGCGCCCTTCTTCGTGCCCTTCTTACGGATGGCGCCGGGGCGCCCGCTGTGTGAGGCCATGGTGTCTCCTCGTTTTCTCATGAACTGACACCAGCCTACGGGTTTTGGGCCGCATCGGGGCCGCAGGGGCGCGCGCGGGGGCCAAAATCACGATCGGGCAGGTTCCGCGCTACGCCGCGCCTTCCTCGTCTCTTCTACCCCACCGCTCTCCCCAAAAGTCGCATGCAATTTGGGTACCCTACCTTTTCTTAGGCATCGAGAAACCCGCAGAATTTCAACGATCTGATTTCAAACCTTGAAATACAGGCAAGGGAATTGCATGCGACATTTCTGGGGAACCCTGCGATCACGGCGCCTGGCAGCACGACGCCCCCCCTCACGCACACCGCGCCCACACTCGCTGGGGCCTCGCCGATGCCGCCGAGCGGGCGTCGTCTCACTCCCGCGCGAGCATCGCCGCGATCTTCTCGACCGTCGAGCCGGAGCGGATCGTCACCTCGCGGTAGAAGTCCTCGCGCAGGAGGCGCTTGTGGTAGGCGGTCTTGAGGAATTCCTTCTCGTGAAACTTGCCCCAGAACACGGCGTGCTCACCGAAATAAACGGCCTCGTCGCCCAGTTCCATGGCCTCGATGCGCTGGCGCACGTGGTCTCGGTCCAGTCCACGCGTGTAGAACAGGGCATCTCGGCGTGCTACATCGCCGTGCCACCAGTCGGGCAGGTTGTGTAGCTCCTCGAGATAGTCCTGCGCCGTCAGGAGTGCCACTCGGATCGGGAAGTCGTAGCGGCTCGCCAGGAGGTCCTCGACCCTCTGGGCCACGTCCTCGCGCGAGGCCTCGGCCTCGAAGAGGAGGTTGCCGCTGTTGATGTAGGTGCGCACGCGTCCGAAGCCTGCGGCGGCGACCTGCTCGCGCAGCTCGCTCATGACGACCTTGTTTGTGCCGCCGACGTTGATGCCGCGCAGCAGCGCCACGTACTCCATGCTGATCCTCCTGCCTTTCGCCTTACCACCTCCCCACCTCGCGTTTCTTCTGCGGGAAGGCTTCACCCTAACTCCAGAGTAACGCCCAGACAAAACCCTGCTCACCCCAAAAGTCGCATGCAATTTGGGTACCCTCACATTTCATAGGGATCGAGAAAACCGCAGAATATCAACGATCCGATTTCAAACCTTGAAATACGCGGAAGTGAATTGCATGCGACATTTCTGGGGAACCACGCCAGCGAGGCGACTGAGCGGCACGAGAACATCGCGCCGCGCGGAGGACGGGCGGGCCTAGCGACAGCCGAAACAACGCGAGGTCCGCTGCACCCGTTGTGTGGCGCTGCACCCGTTATGGGCCGCGACACCCGTTATGGGGCGCTGCACCCGTTATGGGCCGCTGCACCCGAACAGAAGGGGTGCATTGCCTACGGATCGGGTGCAGCGCACCCAATCACAAGAACAAACGCGGAATCTGCGAGACGACGGCCGACATGCACAAGGCCCCGGGAGCTCGCTACGTTTGATGAGGTTTTGCGCCGGCGGGAATGCGACACGCACAAGGCCCCGGGAGCTCGCGCCGGGGCCTCAGCACACAGCGAATCAGCCAACACTCCACGTGGCGCCGTCGCGGCCGTCCGCGACGGTGACGCCGGCGGCGGCGAGGCGGTCGCGCAGCTCGTCGGCGCGCGCCCAGTCCTTGGCGGCGCGGGCAGCAGCCCGCTCGGACAGCACGGCCCGAACCAGCGCATCCAGCGCCGAGTGCTCGGCCGCAGCAGCACCAGAGGCGCCCGCGCCGATGCCGGCCTGACCGCGCCACTGCTCGGAGGCCGGATCGAGGCCCAGCACGTCCAGCATGGAGCGAACCAGGACCTGCTCGCGGTACACGCCGGACACGTCCCCAGCGGCCAGCGCAGCGTTGCCGGCCTTGAGGTGCTCGTGCAGGACCGCGAGCGCGCCGGCGACGTTGAGGTCGTCGTCCATGGCGGCGACGAAGGCCTCGGGCAGGTCGGCGGGCGCAAGCGCAATCTCGAAAGCCGGAGCTTCCCCGGCGGCCTCGATGGCGCGGGCCACGAAGGTGGAGAACTTCTCCCAGGCGGCGTGCGCGGCGGGCAGGGTCTCGGGGCCCCATTCGATGGCGGAGCGGTGGTGGACGGTCGACAGGGCCCAGCGCACGGCGACGGCCGGATACTCCTCGGTCAGCGCGCCAATGGAGAGGACGTTGCCCAGGGACTTGGACATCTTCTCGCCCTTGGTGGTCACCCACGCGTTGTGGACCCACAGGCGCGCGAACGGCCAGCCGGCGCCGTGGGATTGGGCCTGCTCGTTCTCGTGGTGCGGGAAGCGCAGGTCGATGCCGCCGCCGTGGATGTCGAATTCGTCGCCGAGGTAGCGCCGCGACATGGCGGAGCATTCGAGGTGCCAGCCGGGTCGGCCGCGCCCCCAGGGGCTGTCCCACGAGGCCGTGGCCGGCTCGCCGGGCTTGGTGGCCTTCCAGAGGGCGAAGTCGCGGGGGTCGCGCTTGCCGGCCTCGACGGCTTCGTCGATCTGAGCGTCGTCCTCGGTGGTGCGCATGTCGACCAGGCGCTGGCGGGTGAGCGACCCGTAGTCGGGCTGGGAGTGGACGTCGAAGTAGACGTTGCCGCGCCCGTCCGAGTATGCGTGTCCCGCGTCGATGAGGCGCTGGACGAGGTCGATTTGGTCGGGGATGTGTCCGGTGGCGCGAGGCTCGTAGGTGGGGGCCTCAACGCCGAGGGTCTCGTATGCCTGCGTGAATTCGCGCTCGAAGCGGTATGCCCAGGCCCACCAGTCCCAGCCGGCCTCGGCCGACTTGGTGAGGATCTTGTCGTCGATGTCGGTGACGTTGCGGACGTAGGTGACCTGGTAGCCGCTGCGGCGCAGCCAGCGGATGAGGGTGTCGAAGGAGACGGCGGCGCGCAGGTGGCCGACGTGCGGGGAGCCCTGCACGGTGGCGCCACACAGGTAGATGCCGACCTTGCCGGGGGTGACCGGGTTCAGGGGCTGGATGCGGGCGCTCTTGGAGTCGTACAGGTGCAGCATGGCATCAATCCTACCTGGCAGGGAGGGGAGGCGAAGGAAACGGGCGCGTCCCGGGAGTATGTAACGAGGCCCGGGCCCCGCCCACGCAACCGCGCGGGTTCGCAGGTGGGGGCTCGGGCCTCGTCGAGTCAGGGAAAACTCAGGCGCCGGGGCGCACGCGCTCGCGGATGAGGACCTTGAGGTCCTCGGCGGAGTTGGCCAGCGGCGTGACGCGCTCTTCGCGTCCTTCGATGCCGGCGAAGCGCTCGGGCACGGGCGGGAGGTGCCCGGTGGCCTCAAGGATCGTGTCGGCGAACTTGACGGGCAGCGCGGTCTCCATGACGACGAGCGGGCCCTCGATCTGGGGGCGCACCGCGCGGGCGACGTGGACGCCGTCGGCGGTGTGCGGGTCGAGGAGGTAGCCGCTTTCCTTCTCCGTGCGCGCGATCTCGGCGAGGCGGTCGGCGTGCGTGGAGGTGCCGGAGATGAAGCCGTAGGTGTCGCGCAGGGAGGCGAACTCGGGCGTGCCGGACAGGTCGAAGTAGCCGTCGCGGGCCAGGGCCTCGTCGAAGAGGGCACGGGTGGCGTCGCCGTCGCGGCCCAGCAGGTCGAAGATGAAGCGCTCGAAGTTCGAGGCCTTGGAGATGTCCATGGACGGGCTGGAGGTGGCCAGCGTGTCCGCGGAGGAGCGGGGGCGGTAGACGCCGGTGCGGAAGAACTCGTCGAGGACGTCGTTTTCGTTGGTGGCGACGACGAGGGTGCCCAGCGGCAGGCCCATCTGGCGGGCGATGTGGGCGGCGCACACGTTACCGAAGTTGCCCGAGGGCACGACGACGCTGACCGTGGACGAGGCGTCGGCCCCTTCCTCGGTGACGCGCAGCCAGGTGGCGACGTAGTAGCAGACCTGGGCGAGCAGGCGCGCCCAGTTGATGGAGTTGACGGCGCCCACGTGCCAGGTGGCTTTGAAGTCGGCGTCCATGTTGATGGCCTTGACCAGGTCCTGGCAGTCGTCGAAGACGCCGTCGACGGCGACGTTGACGATGTTGGAGTCGAGGAGGGAGAACATTTGGGCGCGCTGGAAGGCGGTCATGCGCCCGGCGGGGGTGAGCATGACGACGGAGAGGCCGCGTCGGCCGCGCAGTGCGTATTCGGCGGAGGAGCCGGTGTCGCCGGAGGTGGCGCCCACGATGGTGAGCCAGTCGCCGCGGCGGGTGAGCTCGTATTCGAAGAGTTCACCGAGGAGCTGCATCGCCATGTCTTTGAAGGCGGCGGTGGGGCCGTTCGACAGGTGGGCGATGTGCAGGTCGGTGCCTTCCAGGGCGGTAACGGGCACGATCTGCGGGTCGGAGAAGGCGGGGGTGGAGTAGGCGCGGGCCGTAATCGCGCACAGGTCGCTAGCGTCGATGTCGTCGACGAAGAGGGACAGGATGCCGGCCGCCATCGCCGCGTAGCCCTCCTCGCGCAGGACGATGCGCAGCTCGTCCAGGTCGGAGCGAGACAGCGTCGGGTATTCCTCGGGCAGGTAGAGGCCGCCGTCGGGCGCCAGGCCCTCCAGCAGAATGTCGCTGAAGGAGCGGGTGGGCGTGGTGGGGCCTCGTCGGGTCGAAATGTAACGCACGGGCCGATCCTATCGGAGTGTGCGCGTGTGAAGCGAGGGGGGTCGTCCTTCGTCACGTTTTGACGAGGCCGGGGCGGGGAGGCGGTGTGGGCGCGGCCAGGTGGTGTGTGATAGAAACGACGGGTGAGTATCGACGACGACAGGTGGGCACCCCCGGCCGAGGGCGAGGAGTCGGCGAGGTCGGGGCCTGGCCGGGATTCGGCCCCGTCAAACGCTGTGCCCACAAAGGCTGACATGTCGGTCAGCTCGGGTGTGCGGGAGGACGTTCCTGTGCGTGAGCGCCCGGCTCCACCGGCGCGCAAACGTGCCAGGTCTCGGCGCTCGGGTGCGGCCGGAGCGAGTAAGCCCAGCGCCGCGGCGGAGCCGGCGCAGACCTTTCGTTGGAGGGAAGGCGCGGAGAGGCGGCGGCCGCTGGGCGTGGCGGCCTTCATCCTCGGCGCTCTCATCGTCGTGGTCTTCGCTCACTCGATGCTCGCGTCGAACTCGGTGACGAGTGCGCGCACCCAGGGTTACGTGGGTGCGGCGACGAATACGGGCGTGCTGTCCCCGGATTGGGCGTCGGGCGTCGAGACGGCGTGGACGCTTCCCGGTTCGTCGGCGGACGGCGCGTATGTTCAGTCGGTGCTTGTCGAGGGTGCGACCATGTACGTGGCCGCTCCGGAGTTCGGCGGTTCGCTTGGGGTGAGTGCCTACGATATTTCGTCGGCGCAGCCGCGCCAGACGTGGGCGGTGCAGGCAGACAATCGTGCGGATCCGATGTCATTGGACGCGCCGAATATGGTGTCGGCCGGTGATTGGCTTGCCATTGATTCGATCCTCGTGTCTAAGGGGACGGGCAGCCAGCAGGAGGCACCGTGGGGCGAGGACACGCTGATGGCCTCCGTCGACGAGGTCGTGGTGACTTGCTCGTTTCTGGAGACCTGCTCGGGGTGGACAATTCAGTCCGGTTCGTGGACTCGACTGTGGCAGACCATCACATCGAGGCAGTCGCGTGGCAGCGACGCGTGGAAGAACGGTGGGGGACGGGTCGTCGGGTTCAGCGAGGAGGCCTCTGTCCTCGTCCCCGTCGACTATCACTACAACCTGCAGCTCGTTAACGCTCACACGGGAGAGATCGTTACGCTCGGCGATTCGGAGCGCGCGAACCTCTCGGCCATGTCGGATTTCCGACTGGCGCTGGACGGAGTCGTCGTCATTCGTTCCTCCAAAGCAATGGAGGCCTACGACGTCACGGGGCGTCTCGTCGACACGTTCGAGGAGGGCAGCAGGGCACAAGGCGTGGTGCCGAGCGAGGATGGACGAACGCCAACGCTGGAGGAGCTGAAGGCCTTCTACTCGGACGGCACGGCGTCGTGGACGACGGGCACGGCGCGGGTCGAAGGGGATTACTGCACCACTCTTGCGCTCACCCCCACCGGCGACTACCCCCCTCGTTGGGTCGATGACGTCAAGCAGCTGTCGTCGAGCAGTTCCTCCCCCTGTTCCTTCTCCCCGACCCAGCTGCGCGCCTCCCTTGACGGCAGCGCCGCGTTCGTGGGGACACATGAGGGGCACCAGGATCGCATCGTCGCCCTCGACATGGTCAACAACACCCACCACGCCGTCACGCTGAGGGGTGTCAAGGAGATGACGTGGGCCTTCGACGACCTGTTCATCGTGGTGAGCAGCGAAGGGATCCTGGCCTTCACGCCCTCCTCGTCAGGTGCATGATTCATGAGCAACAACTATTCCAAGTGGGCTCCGCCGGGCACCAAGAGGCGGAGGAAGGGATGGCGTAAGCGCAGGCGTGAGCGTCGGGCGCGGCTCGCCCAGGAAGCTGCCGAGCGGCTCGCCGCGAGCGCTCCGACGGCCGCCCCCGACAAACGCTCGGCACCCACGCCCGCGCGGGCCGCACGGTCGACACCCGCACCCGGTCACGAAGCAGACGTGGGCGCCACGGCCTCGTCGACGCGCCGCGCTCCCGAGAAGCTGTGGAAGAATCCGCTTCTCGTCACCGGGGCGTTGACGGTCCTTGTCGTCGTCGCCATCACGGCCCTGTGGGGATTCGCTTACGGGCGTCCCGCTGTGCGGTCCCGGGGCTACACGGGGACGGCGACGAATACGGGTGTGCTCTCCGAAGCCTGGGCGTCGGGCGTCGACACGGCGTGGGTGATACCCAACGAGAAACGCAAGGACTCGACGGCAGTCACGCAGAACCTGCTCGTTGAGGGCACGACCCTGTACGTCGCCTCCGCCGAGCACACGAACGGCAATCTGACGCTCGCCGCCTACGACATCGCCTCGGACTCGCCGCGCCAACTGTGGGTGTCCAACGGGGGACAGGCGCACACGACGCTCAGATACCGGGCTGGTCAGATCATTCCCTACGGCACCACGCTGCTGGTCGGCAACGCCATCGTGGATGGGCGCACAGGCGAGCAAACGCAGGCGCCGTGGGTGAGCGACATCGCAATGGCGGCCGTGGACGACATTGTCGTCACCTGTGGGAGTGCGGCGACATGCTCCGGCTGGACACAGGAATCGGGGTCCTGGAGGCGCGTGTGGACGACACAGACGGGCTCAACGATAGGCCTGATCAACACGTGGCACCTGCACGGATCGCACGTCGTGGGCACCGGGGCGCAGGCTTCCTTCATCTCGCTTGGCAGCATCAAGAGCGCCCCGTCGTTGATCAATATTCGCACGGGGAAGTACACCCGTATCGGAGAGGACCCGGGATCGCTCCGCTCGCGGCCCGTCTACTATCGTGCGAGTGACGGCATCGCGGTCGTCGACACGAACAGCGAGGTGACGCTGCTTGATCCCAGCGGCGCGGTTATCGAGCGCTTCACAGGGCGCGACGCGGACGCCGTCGCGACGGATGACGGCCCGCCCCCGACTCTGGAGGAGCTGCGCGCCTTCTTGCGCGACGGCAGGGCGTCCTGGACATCAGGAACGGCCGGCTTCGACGCAAGCACGTGCGAGGACATCGTGTTCTTCCCCAGTGCGGACCTGCCGCCGAAGACGCTGCCTCGCATCAACACGGTGCAGACCAACGCATTCCTGTGTTCCTTCCAGCCGAGCTCGATGCGGGCCAGCGCTAACGGTGCAGCGATGGTGCTCGAGACCAAGGAGTGGCGGGAGCACACCGTCTACGTGCTTGACCTGGAGGGCTCCAGGGTCCTGACCCCTCCGGCGTTGAGGGACGCGACCAACCTGACGTGGGCCTTTGACGACCTGCTCATCGTGGTGACCTGGGAGGGAGTCGTGGCCTTCACGCCCCGCTCGTCGTGACGCTACCCTGGTTCCATGACTGATCTGCCTTTCCGCGTCGGCCAAGCGGTTGACGTCCACGCGTTCGCCGCCCCCGATTCGCCGCGCCCGCTGATGGTCGCGTGCCTGGAGTGGCCGGGCGAGCGCCCCCTTGAGGGCCATTCGGACGCCGACGTCGCCGCGCACGCGCTGTGCGACGCGATGCTGCTGGCCACGGGCCTGGGCGAGCTCGGCACGGTCTTCGGCGTGGATCGCCCCGAGTGGGCGGGCGCGTCGGGGCGCGCGCTCCTTGAGGAGGTGCGCCGCATGGCCGCCGAGGCCGGGTGGGTGCTGGGCAACGCGACCGTGCAGGTGGTCGGCAACCGCCCGCGCATGGCGGCTCGCCTGCCCGAGGCCTGCACGGTCATGAGCGAGATCGCGGGCGGCACGGTCACCGTGTCGGCAACGACGTCGGATCACCTGGGTTTCACGGGACGAGGCGAGGGCGTGGCCGCGCTGGCAAGCGTCCTCATGGTGCGCGCCGAGTAGGTCCCCCATTGTCGAATGCTCGGCACCGTCGAGGCTGCCGAGCGTGAGGCCTGCCCGCATTCCCGTTCACTGCCGCGAGTGCACTCCGGGCCCGGTTGCATGATAGAAACGTCTCATGAGCAACGACGACCCCCACCGCAGTCCCGACGACGAGGCGCAGTCTCGCCCCTCCGGTGGACGGGACGGGGAGCCGTTGGCCAATACCCCGGATTTCCCCGAGTTTGGTGACCTTCCGACCTTTAGTCCGCTACCCGAGCTCGCCCCTCTGCCGGAGCTAGCGCCTCTGCCGGATTTCGATGATTTCTTCACTCTGACCCCGCCCGCCGACGAGGCGATCACCGAACAGGCACAACCAGAAGGTCCGCAGGAGATGGACCTGCTCGCGGGCGTCGCACCCCTGCCCGAGCTCGCGCCGCAGCCGGCCATCGCGCAGCCCCTCACGGAAGAGCCGACAGCACCTGACGATGAGAAAGAGCCGATGGAGAGCGTCGTCGCCTGGCCCCAGGCCGAGGAAGCCCCGGCGAGGAACGTTCGCGGTGCCGCTGTGCTGGCCAGCACTTCCGTAAGCGCATTCGAGCTGCTGCCAGACGAGGCCACCTCGGAGGAGCCACAACCTGCCTCGCGTGACGTCGCGTCCATAGCGGCCGCCACGGCCTCGTCGCGGAGGACGTCCGAAGGCGACCGGACGCCGACTGCGCTGCGCGCCCCAGACCCCGAGCCCTCGCGGACGTGGGTGGACACGACAGCTGTCAAGCGCAAACCGTCCGTCGTCATGATCGCGCTCGCCGGCGTTGCCTCGCTCAGCGTCGGGATTGTTCTCTTCGTTCCCGGTCTGTTCGGGTCCTCATCGGTGCCTTCGTCGAAGCCGTCGGCGGACGCCACCGCTGCGACGAGCACTCAGGTACGCGAACGTGCGGAGAATCTGCCGCCCCGCGACCCCGGGTACCGCGGGAGCGCCACGAACACGCACTCGATGTCGCCTCAGTGGGCGTCGGGCGTGGCCACCGCGTGGACGCTCGAGCTGCCGCCAGAAATGACTCGATTGACACCACATATGTATGTCGATGGTCAGGTCCTCTACATCGCCACCACAGCAAGGGGCACGGACCAAAGCGGCTCCACCCTCAGAGTCGTGGCCTACGACTTGTCCGGTGAGGAACCCGCCCTCCTGTGGGACACGGTCGGACCCACGGAAAATTCAGCGGTCGTCACCTACGAGCCCGCGTTCCTGTCGAACGAAACCCAGCTCTTTTTCCACGACGTAGTCGTCGACAAGGCAACCGGCGAACACACCCAGGCTCCGTGGGGCATAGAGATTCCCCTCGCGCAGGCCGAGGGCATCGTGGTGACCTGCACGCCGCCATCCACCTGCAACGGATGGACGCAGGCATCCGGCGAGTGGACGAACCTGTGGACGACGACAACGATTTCCCAGACCTCCTACGGGTGGGCTTACCAGGGCTTGGGCTATTCCCCCGCGGGCACTACCCTCTCCGGCAGTGGCGCGCTAGCTTCCTTCCTGGTTCCCTCCAACTATCAGGAAGCCCCGCAGATCATCAACATCCATACCGGCGAAACATCGACGCTGCCCATTCCTGATCAGTCAGGCCTCGGCCAATACGTCGAGGTGGCAACCGACGGCTTCATCATCGTCGACGCCAGCCAACAACAGGGGCTCCTTCTCGATAGCTCGGGCGCCCTCCAATCCACGTTCTCCGCAGGCGGGTACCGCCGTCTACCCGCAGTCAGCCGTGACGGCAACAATCCGAGCACCGCGGATATCACGACCTTCATGACGACGAAGACCGCGAATTGGGCGACGGGCACGGTAGGCCTCCTCGGTGAGGACGGCTGTTCCATCCAGGTCACCCTCACCTCCGACGGGTCCACGCACACAACCCCGGTCCCCGGCGTGCTGAGCACGTACATGACCAGCTCGTGCTACTTCAATCCTGGGGAAGTACGCGTGAGTGCGGACGGTTCGGTTCTCTACGCCGATACCTTCAGCTACCAGGACGAGAGACGGTACTTCATCGATACCGCCAACGGGCTCGCCTACACATCAAACCTTCTCAACCTGCCGAAACAGACCATGTGGGTCTTCGACGACATGCTGATCGGCATGAGCACAACGGGTATCACGGCCTTCGTACCGGCCTCCTCCTGAGATCACCGTCCTATCACCACACCACGACTGCCCTCCCATAGAAACGACTCATGAGCAACGACGAGCCGCGCCGGCACCCATCCGACGAGACACACTGTGACTCCGCGACCGAGGGGGACGCACTCTCCAGGTTCTCCCCTCCATCCGGCGATGACGAGGCCGGGGCAACCCGGGCGGGCACCGACGCCTCGGCGCAGGCCGACCCGACCACTCACTTCGTTGCCGCGCCGGACACGCCCCACGCGTACTCCAAGGCCGAACTGAGCAAGTACGCTCCTCCCGGCCGTCGGGGCTCTCGCAAGCGCTCAGCCACTACGAAGCGCACGCCTGCCTCAAGACCGACGAGCGTGGCCACGGCCTCGTCCCAGGCGGAGCCCGACAGCACCACCGCGCCGACCAACGCCACGGCACCCAGGCAACTCCCGAGCGAGGAAGAGACCAAGACAGCCTCCAGGAACCTCAGGATCGCGTTCTGGCTCGTCTTTTCCGCCGCCCTCCTCATCGCCCACCTGGTCCACCTCGGCAATAAGGCCAATACCCCGGCTCCCGTCAGGATGCCGTACCTGGCAAGCACACAGGCACCGACAACGCCGTCGCCCGGTTACAGCGGCACCGCACAAAACACGCACGCTCTGTCGCCCGCATGGGCCGCAGGTATTAGTACCGCGTGGACAATTCCTACGCCCAGTGGAGTGGCCAACGTGACGCACCCGATGCACGTGGAGGGCTCGACCCTGTACGTGGCCTACGGCGTCGCTATGCACGCGAATAGTTCCACCTACACTGTTGGGGCCTACGACCTGACCGGGCGTATGCCCCAACCCCTGTGGGCAACGCCTGTCCGCACGGACACCCCGGCGGCCCAGTCCGACTACGCGCCGGCGTTCGTCTCAGGCGACGACCAGATTTTTTTCCGGGGCACCATCCTCGACAAGGCGACGGGGAACGAGGCCTCGGCCCCCTGGGGCAAGGATTTTCCGCTCGCGTTCGCCGAGAACATCGTGGTGACGTGCTCGGCCACAACGACGTGCAGCGGGTGGACGCAGGAGGGCGACGAATGGACGAACCTATGGACGACGACCACGGCAACACAGGCCAGCGACGGGGTGCGTGAGAACAATCTGGGCTTTGCTCCCGCGGGCACCGTCGTCTCCGGCAGCGGCGAACGCACCTCCGTCCTGGTCCCCACCGCCAGCAATGAGCTCCCGCAGATCATCGATGTCCATTCCGGGGCAGTCACGAGCCTGAGCAGTCACGACGGGGATGCCACGGATCGACTGGTCGAGGTCGCCTCCGACGGCTTCATCGTCTTCGAGAAGTCCACTTCTCGCGGCTGGGTCTTCGACAGCGAGGGTAACTTCCAGTCGACGTTTACAGCCGAGCACAATCTGCCGGTGCCCAGCATGGATGGCACACGTGCGACCACGTCGCAGATCGAGGCCTTTATGGCGCAGGGCAAGGCTGAGTGGGCAACGGGGACAGCGCGCATGACCGGCACCGGCGAGTGCACGCTCGAGGTCGCTCTCACGTCCGACGACTCGACTCGCGAGGCCCCCGTCCCCAATGCCGCACGCCTGTACACTCGCGATGACTGCGCACTCACCCCGGAGGATCTGCGTGTCAGCGCGGACGGCTCGGCCCTCTATGTCAGGTCCCTCGCCCCCCGGGATCGGACCAGCTACGTCATCGATACCGCCGACGGTTCCTCGGACTCATCGAGAAGCCTCACGCAGGCCACGCAGCTGACCTGGGTCTTCGACGACATGCTGATCGGCATGAGCACAACGGGTATCACGGCCTTCGTGCCCGCCTCCTCCTGAGGCCGGCATCGGATTACCACACCGCAATTGCCCTATGGTAGAAACGACACATGAGCAATGACGATCATCCGGGCACAAACACTCCCCCGCAGGCCGAGCAGTGGGTGTCGCCGAGCGGGACGCCCCCAATCCCCCAGCCCGCCAATGCGCGGCCCCACGCGAGGAGACGCGGGAGGCCAGTCCTCCTCGTGGCTCTGCTGTGCGTCATCGTCGTCATCGTCGCCGTCCTCGGCATCCGTCAGCTCACGCAGACCCTGGGGGGTCAGGACCCTCACCATTCATTCACCTCCGCCCCTACCGTCGGCTACTCGGGGTCCTCCACGAGCACGGGAGCGATCTCCCCCGCCTGGGCCTCGGGCGTCGAGACGGCGTGGAGGATCCCCTTCCCGTCCTCACAGTACGGCCCCCGCGCGATCACGACCGTTGAGGGCACCACCCTGTACGTGTTCTTCGAAAACCCCGACCATGCCAGCCACCAGGCCACCGTCGCGGCCTTCGACATCTCCTCCGAGCAGCCGCGCGAGCTGTGGCGCACGACGGGCTCTCTTCCCGAGTCCTTCGGGCGCCCCACCTTCGTGTCAGATGGAGACCAGTTCATCGTCGGAAGCATCGTCATCGACAAGGCGACGGGCGCCCAGTCCCTGGCCCCATGGGAGGGGTCGAAGGCGCTCGCGGCCGTTGACGGCGTCGTCGTGGCGTGCGATGGCAAACAGGCGTGCTCGGGCTGGACGCAGGAGTCCTCCTCGTGGGTGCGCCGGTGGGAGACAAGCACGGCCAGCCAAGAGGGCGGCCTGCGCAGGTCGACCATGCTCACCTATCCAGATACTCCCGTGATCGGCACCGGGGAACACCAGTCGGTCGTCCTGCCCGTCGACTCGCCGACTCACCTGGTGCAGCTCCTTGATCCGCGGACCGGGCAGGTCACGGACGCCGCCTCTGCGAGCCCCTTTAGGGATAGGGACAACAACGTGGTGTCTTTCGCCATTGCCAGCGATGGGATCGTGGCGTTCAACGACGACCTTGTCGTCGCCTACGACGCCGACGGCTTCATCACGGGAGTTCACTCCTACGAGAAGTCGCTGAGAAGACCAACGCGCGACGGACGCGTGCCCTCCACATCGGAACTCACCGATTTCCTGGTCGGAGGCCTGCCCGCGTGGTCGAATGCCGTGGTCACTGCCCAGACGGGGGCCGTCGCCCTCACGGTGACGCCGAGTGACGGAAGCCCAGCATTCGATCTTGATCCCGCCAACAACGACCAGTACCACTTCAGCACTTTTTGGCCCTCAGAGGTCCGCGCCGGCGCCGACGTGTCGGTCGTGTACGTCGAGTCCGTCGAAGCCAATACCACGGGTAACCGCTTCTTCTTCGACAAGGCCAGCGGCCAGGGACATGGGTCGGCGGAGTTCCACGACGCCGAGGACCTCTCGTGGGCCTTCGACGACCTGGCCATCGGCGTGACAATCGACGGCGTCGTGGCGTTCACGCCGAAGGCCTCGTGAGGCTCCAACCCCTGAACACCCGCCCGCGCCCCACCCCGAGCGACGACAGAAATGACACACCCATGAGCACCAACGCCCCCCAGTACGCGGCCTCCGCGAGGACGACGCCCATGCGACCGACGCGCCTCTTCCTGACGACGGGCGTCGCGCTCGTCGCGAGCCTCGGGGCTTTCCTCGCGCCCTCGCTGAGCACGAGCGCCCACCAGCTGCCCGGCCCGGCGGCGACCCCACCTCCGCACATCACCGGCTCGGAGCAGCAGACGAACCCGGATGCGACAGGCTACCGGGGGACGGCCACCAACACGAACGAGCTCTCCGGCGCGTGGGCCTCGGGCGTCGCAACGGCCTGGACCCTGCCCACCAGCGACGCTCTTCTGCCCGCGCATCTGATCGCAGAGGGGTCGACCCTGTACGTGCTCGCCTACGGGAGCGGGAGCGAGGCCGTGACCACCGTGTCCGCCTACGACGTGTCGGGCAGCGAGCCGGTCGCCCAGTGGACCACGACCGGGCCCCAACCGTCCCGAATTCGCGCCGACGCGTTCCCGTCCTCCGTCTCGACACAGGAGGAGATCCTCCTCAGCAACATCATCGTTGATCGCTCGACCGGTACCCAGACGCAGGCGCCCTGGGGTTCCGACCTGCCGATGGGGGTGGCGGGCGGCGTCCTCGTCACCTGCGACACCTTCAGCTCGTGCTCCGGCTGGTCCCGCGACTCGGGCGCGTGGACGAGGCTGTGGTCCACGACGACCTCACCCCAGCGCCGCGCGGGCCTGGCCCACTCGGGTCTGACGGCTCCCGCGAGCGCCGTCATCGGCAGCGGCGCGGGCGCTGCCGTGGCCGTCCCGGTCGACGAGGCCCACCAGGCCCCGCAGCTCATCAACCCGGCCACGGGCGCACTCACGACGCTCGGGGAGGCCCCCTCCACGGCAGGCCCTTCCGCCTCCAGGGTCACGCTGGCGAGCGACGGAGTACTGGTCGCCGACGAGAAGGAGAGTATTGCCTACAACACCGCGGGCGAGGTCGTGGGCACTGTCGGGGCGGGGTGGACGCTCGACCGTTTCCCGGCGTCAGACCGCGCTCTCCCGAGCGTGGCAGAACTCAGTTCTTTCATGACGCAGGGCGGCGCCCCGTGGACGACGGCCACCGTCGAGCAACCCTATTCGGGGGACGTCAACGGTCATCTCCTGGCGGTGAGCCCGACCAGCGGGAACTCCAGCCGCACGATCAACCCCGGTGAGTCATACTCCGACCACGCCCTGCCGGCCAACTGGCCTGCCACACAGATGCGCGCCAGCGCAGACGGTAAGGCGCTGTTCGTCCAGTGCTTGCCGTCGTCCCCCACCGGTCCCTTCTTCTTCGGCATGGAACGGGAGTTGACCTACGTGTCGCCGGAGCTGGACGAGGCCACGAACCTGGTGTGGGTCTTCGACGACTTGCTCGTCGGGGCGCGTAGCGGCGAAGTCATCGCCGTGACGCCACGGACCCTGTAAGCGGTTCTCTACACGACTCGTCCCCGACGCCCGAGAGCATGCTCGGTCGCGTCGGGGACGAGTCGTACGGGGCCGAGGCGGCCGATCCGCGCCAGCCGGCACGCGCGTGTGGTACAAACGCCCCATGAGCAATGACGACTTGCGCTGGTCCCCGCCCGACGGGACGCAACCCCTCCCCTCGGGCGAGAGTGGGGACGAGACCGCGGGGCACATGGGTTTCGCGCCGCTGCCGGACCTGGCGCCCCTGCCCGACATTGAGGAGCTCCTCAGGTTCGCTCCACCCACGTCCGACGACGAGGCCGTGGCTGGCCAGGCGGACACCGGCACGTCGGAGGCAGGCGTCCCGGGGTCGGACGTCGCGCCCCACCCCAGCGTTGATCCTCTGCCCGACATTGGGGAGCTCCTCAGGTTCGCCCCACCCACGTCCGACGACGAGGCCGTGGCTGGTCAGGCGGAAACGGAGGCCGCGCCGACCGCACCCGGACCGACGATCCAAGCCCCGGCCTCGTCCCCGGCCGAGGACGCGGGCGAGCACGAATCGATCACCCACGGACACGCACCGGAGCCTCACGAGGATTCCGGCGAATCCGTTACCCCCGTGAAAAAGCACCTGCGCCTCATCCTGATCGCCTGTGCCTGCGTCGTCGCGATCGTGATTGGGACGTCCTTTTTCCGCTCGTTCTCGCAGCAGGCGGGCGAGCCGGTCCGCGAGCCCGGATACCGCGGAACAGCGCTCAACACTCACTCCCTGTCGCCCGAGTGGGCGTCGGGAATCGCGGTCGCATGGACGATCCCCATCGACCCCAAGAGGTTTATCTTCGCCCCACACGTCCACGCTGAGGGGTCGACTCTCTACCTCGCCTTCTTCGATCGGGCGACGACGTCGCGGGGCCGGAGCGTGACGGTCATGGCCTACGACGTGTCTGGAACCGAGCCGAGGCTCCTGTGGAAGACGAACGCTGAGACGTCGACGCACACGTACAAAACCTTCACTCCTCAGTTCGTCTGGGATGACGATCTACTCTTTTTCCGCGACCTCGTTATCGATAAGGCGACGGGGACGATAACCCAGGCCCCCTGGGGCGAGGCATACCCCATGGGCGTCTCCGAGGGCATCGTGGTCACCTGCCTCACCGACGGCCACTGCACGGGCTGGTCGCAGGACTCCGGCGGCTGGACTGAGGTCTGGAAAGCGACGACGGTGAAACAGAGCTTCTACGGCCTGGGTCACATGGACTACACGACCCCTGACAGTGCCCTTATCGGCAGCGGCGAGCAGGCCTCGATTCTCATTGTCCCCGGCTACGACGAGGTCCCCCAGCTCCTCAACGTCCACACCGGCGAGCTCACGAACCTGGGCGATCCATATGACGACACAAGCTCCTACGACCTCGACCAGGCAAGCGACGGTGTCATCGTAGCTCCATGGCTCAAGACTAAGTATGCCTACGATAGCGTCGGCGGCATTCGGGGGACCTTCAGCCAAAATCGGTACGGCACGCAGCCCACGCGCGATGGAGGAGCTCCGACGCTGGCGCAGCTCAGTGACTTCTTCACGAAGGACAAGACCGCCTCATGGACGACGGGCGTTGTTGAGATCACGGGCAATGACTGCGCCACGCTGGAGCTCACCCTGACCTCCGACGCGTCGACGCGCACGGTCTCGGTCCCCGACAACATCCGTCCGTACCAGACCGACAGTTGTATCTTCCTGGTCAAAGACGTGCGCGCGAGCGCCGACGGATCGGCCATGTACATCCGCGACTTCCCCCTCGCGCCGAAGGGCAGCTACTTCTTCAACACGGCGACGAATAAGAACTTCAACTCTGCCGAGCTTGACGCAGCGGAATCGCACACGTGGGTCTTCGACGACATGCTGATCGGCACCAGCAAGACGGGAGTCACGGCCTTCGTTCCGGCTTCCTCCTGACGACGCCGAGGTGACCAACCGGTACTGCCCGGCGCGCGGGTGTGATAGAAACGTTGTATGAGCAACGACGATCATCAGAGCACGGGCAGCCCGATTACCCAGCCACCGGTCCCCCAGCCGACGACCCAGTCCCCGGCGCCCCAGCCGCCTCAGGACGCCCGCACCGCCTCTGCGGTGAACGCTCAGCAGGGCTTTTCCGCGCCGACAGTCGACGCTGCCGCCAGCCCGCGGCGCGCGCGCAAGTCCCTCCAGGTGCTCGGGATCGTCGCCGCTCTGGTCGCCTCGGCCGCCGTCGGCGGCATCAGCGGAACCCTCGTCGGCTCAGCGACAACGGGACGCCACATCCACCACGATGACCCCGACCCCACACCGTCCCCGACAGCCTCAGAGTCGTCAATGGATCCCACCCCGATCGGCTACCACGGGACGGCAGCCAACACGAACGAGCTGTCTCCTCAGTGGGTGTCGGGCCTCGCGACGGCGTGGACGATCCCGCTGGACGACGATTCACCCGCGCCGCTGCTGATCACAGAGGGAACCACCCTGTACGCCGTGCTCGAGGGCGCGCAGGACGACGCTGACACGAGGGTGACCGCCTACGACATCTCCGGGAAGGAGCCCGTCACTGTCTGGACCACAACCGGACCCCACTCTCCCAGCGCCGGCGCCGTGAGGGCGCCCGCCCCCATCGTCACCGAGACCCAGCTCCTGATCGGCGGCATCATCGTCGACAAGTCGACCGGCGGCCAGAGCCTGGCCCCCTGGGGAGCCGACCTACCCATCGGGGTCGTCGACGGCAACCTGGTCACCTGCGACACGGTCGCAACCTGCACCGGATGGGTGCTCGAATCGGGCACGTGGACGCAGCGCTGGAGCGCGGCGACTTCGCCGCAACAAGCCAGCGGCCTGCTGTTCTCAGAGGTGACACACCCATCGAACGGCGTCATTGGCGAGGGTTCGACGGCCGCCGTCATCGTGCCCGTTCGCCTAGCCACCTTCGCCCCGCAGATCGTGGACCCTCGCACGGGAGCGGTCACGACCCTCGGGAAGGATCCCAAGAACGCCGCATCACAGCCCCCGACGCTCATCCCCGCAAGCGACGGGCTCGTCGTGGAGAGGGAGAAAAGCTTTAGCGTCTACGACACCACGGGACGCTTCGTGGAGACCGACTACATCCATAGCGGGGGCGTACGCCCGACCTACGACGGTCATACCCCGACGCTGGGGGAGCTCACCGACTTCCTGCGGGACACCTCCCACCAAGCGCCGTGGACCACAGCCTACGTCTATCTCAAGCACGATGACCTCTACTACGCGGGCCGCGCTCACGACGACACGACACTGCACGTGTACCCAACCGCGTCAGCGAACAAGCGCTCCGTCAATATGCCCGATTACTTCGGATCCACGTATGGGAAGCACGATTTCGAGGTATCGGACCTGCGCGCCGACTCCGGCGCTACGGTGGCCTACGTTCGCCTCAATGAGGGCTCCACGATGGCCTCGTACTTCGTCGATCTGGATGGCCTGACCCTCTACGTGGCCAGTGACCTGGATCGCGCGGAGAACCTCGTGTGGGCCTTCGACGACCTGCTCGTCGGCGTCTCGAACGGCCAGATCATCGCCTTCACGCCGACGCAGCCAGAGGCATAACACCGTTCGCAGCGAAGGAGCGTCCCGTAAACGATCGCACGCCTAACAGCGCACCAGCAGCGAAGCCTGCCAGCCGCACAGATGCGCCCCTGCGCGTCGGCGTACTCGTCCTGCTCGTCATCGCGGCCGTCGTCATCATCGTCAGCTTCCAGCGGAGCTTTCCCACGCCCCAGGCGGACAAGCAGCGATCCTACGACCCCCAGCCCGCCGTCGGCTACTCCGGGAGCGATGAGGCCACCGTCGTTGTCCCGGTGGATGTGGCGCGCGAGGCCCCTCAGGTCGTTCATCCCCGCACGGCACCACACGCAGACTTCCTCACAACAAGGGTTCTTCAACTTCACAGGGTCAGCTCAACCTCGTGATTTTTTCAGCAAACTGGACCAGTTTGCTCCCACCGCGCTTCCGGTGTACCATGATGCGCATAGCTGCTCGCCGTCCTCCGGGACTGGCGAGCCTTTTCATAGGAGAAAAGAAATGGTTGCGTCTGTTGCCGTCATCATGGACTATCAGAACATGCACCTGACTGGGCATGATCGTTTTACCCCGCCAGGAATCCCAAAACATGAATCCCTCATCCATCCACTGCTTTTCGCCGAAGAAGTCATCAAGCGCAGGGAAGAGGCCCTGGCTCCACAGCGCATGGCGCAGAAACCCAATCTACCCCCTCGTGCCGAGTTAGCGAAAGTCATGGTATTTCGAGGGTGCCCTTCGAACCACAAAGATCCGGAAGCATACAACCGATCGCAGAAGCAGAAAGCTGAATGGACTCGCGATCCACGGGTTGAAATCATCTATCGCTCCCTCCGCTACTCGTGGGACTCAGCCGTGAACGACTGGCGCAAACAGGAAAAAGGCATTGATGTCTTGGTCGCACTGACGGCCTACCAGCTTTCAGTTAGCGGCGCGTTCGATGTGGTGATTCTTGCCAGTCACGACACGGACATGATTCCTGTCATCGAACGCTACGACGCTGATCGCACAGACCGATCAGGTTTCCTTGAAATCGCCCATTGGGAAGGATGTAAACGCCTTCAAGCACCTGGGATTCAGACGTGGCGAACGACGCTTGGTGCGCCTTCCTTTGTCCATTCACGCGACCGCAAGGACTACACGTAGGTCGGTCAATATACGACGCGTCCCCGACGCCCGAGAGCATGCTCGGTCGCGTCGGGGACGATGTGTGTGGCGCAGGACCCTCGGGGACGAGGCCGGGGCGCGCCTGGACGGCCTCGTGCCCCTGGGCGCTCAGCCCTCCATGTGGTGGAGCGTGGCGCGGTCCGCCTTCACGGGGATGGTCAGGCCCAGGCCCACGAGGAGGATCAGCATGATGCCGAGGATGCCCCAGTAGGTGTAGTCCTCGCCGGCGGGGGTCAGGCGCTTGCCGATCAGCAGGAAGAGGCCGTACATGGCGGGGGCCATGAAGGACACGGCGCGGCCGGTCGTCGCGTAGAGGCCGAAGACCTCGCCCTCGCGCCCGGCGGGGATGATGCGCGACAGGAAGGAGCGCGACGCGGACTGAGTGGGGCCCACGAAGACGCACAGGGCCAGGCCCAGGGTCCAGAACACGATGGGGCCGCGGGCGTGGAGGAAGAAGACGCCAAAGCCGGCGACGACCATGGCGGACAGCGACAGGATGATGACTCTCTTCGGGCCGATCTTGTCGTCCACCCAGCCGAAGGCGACGGTCGCCAGGCCGGCGACGATATTGGCGGCGATCGCGAAGATCATGACCTCGCCCGCGCTGAAACCGAAGGCCGTCTTGGCCAGAACCGCTCCGAAGGTGAAGACGCCGGCCAGGCCGTCGCGGAAGACGGCGGAGGCGATGAGGAAGAAGAGGGTATGCGGGGCCTCGAAGCTCAGGGTGCGAACGGTGCGCCACAGCAGGACGTAGGAGTCGAAGATGGACTCGTGGTCGCCGCCGGTGTGCATCTTTTTGGGCAGCGGCGGGTGGAGGATGACGGGAATGGCGAAGCCGCCGAGCCACAGGGCGGCGATCACCATGGAGATGCGGATCGGCAGGTACTCGTCCGTGGGGACGCCGAGCAGGTTGGTGCCGATGAGGCCCACGTAGAGGATGAGCAGCAGGACGATACCGCCGATGTAGCCGGACGCCCAGCCGAAGCCCGAAATCTTGCCGCGGTCCTCCTTCTCGCCCAGGTGGTTGAGCATCGCGTTGTAGTTCACGGAGGCGAACTCGAAGAACACGTTGCCCAGGCCCAGCAGGGCGATGCCGAGCATGAGGGCGCCCTTGGGTCCGAGCACCGATTCGGGGTGTACGAAGTACATGGCGAGCATGCAGGCGACGACCGCGCCAGTGAACCATCCGAGCCAGACCCCGCCCCGGCCTCGTCGATCGGCGCGCTGACCCGTGATGGGTGCGAGGAGCGCGATGAACAGTCCCGCGATGGTCATGCCGTTGCTGAGCCAGCTTGAGGCGGTCCCAGCGTCGGTGAAGACGCCGTCGCTGGTCAGGTAGGTTGTGAAGACGAAGGTGGTGGCGACCGCGTTGAAGGCGGCGCTCCCCCAGTCCCAGGCCGCCCATTCGACGACTTGGCGCGTGATGACGCGGTTGCGGGGGGCGGGAGTGGTACTCATATGATCGGGCTCCTTGGATGGGGAGTGCTCGGCGGCGCGCGTGCGCCCAGGGTGAAACTATCACGTTTCGCATCCCCCGCTCTTCCGGGGGCGCGGTGGGGACGAGGCCGGGGGACCGCCAGCGCGTCCTGACCGCATGTCATATGCTGGGATGTCACCTAGGAAGGAGAAGACGATGGCGGAAAGTTCATTGCGTAGCGTGTCCGAGGCAGACGAACAACTCAATGCAGCTGACCGGCTATTTAAACCAATCCTATTGCTGGTTGCAGGCACCGCCTTGAGCTATTTTCTGTGCTTTATTATGCCAGCGGGCTTTGCTGTTCCTTTCGCTGTCTACCTGTCACTTGCCACGCTTGGCGTTATCTACGTCGGAGTAGAGCGCTTTGTACGTCGCCACCGGGGAACTGCGCTCCATGTCGAGCATCGCGCAGTGACGTTGTATCCGTACACAACGGCGATTCGCTTTTCTCCTGTAGTCCTCATCGCGATGATGGCATGGGGACCTGCTTCCGTCGCGTTCTATCTCGTTCGGCCAGAGAGCATTACCAGCATTA
The DNA here is from genome assembly GCF_030644365.1 of Schaalia sp. HMT-172. Lineage (NCBI taxonomy): Bacteria > Bacillati > Actinomycetota > Actinomycetes > Actinomycetales > Actinomycetaceae > Schaalia > Schaalia sp. HMT-172. The sequence goes on along the minus strand of NZ_CP130058.1, from coordinate 291,285 downwards.
TTATCGGCTTTTGCTTCTCTTTCCTTGCCTACACGCTCTTCGTAACAAGCAAATATCGCCCCTCGCGCATCCACCGGTCGCCACTGATCACGCTCGGGCCCGATCACCTGTCGATTCAGCCCCTCCTGCAGGACAACCCGACACGTATCCGTTGGGATCGCAACCCCCAGATTGAGGGTTTCGAGCTTTTCGTCGCCAACAAGGAGTCGCATCAGTTGATGCACGTATCCACCCGAGACTCCGAGGATGCGCTCGTTTTCGATGGGCGTGTTTAATTGTCTGTGTATCCGTCTTTTGTTTGAAAGGATTGATGCATGATGAATGATGATGATGTTGTTGTGGCTCGCGCTAGTGGGCGTGAGACGGTGGAGGAGCTTCGTCGCTCGGGGGCGTTGGATGCGTTGTTTGAGCGTCTTGATGCTGGCGAGGTCGAGATGACGGGTAGCGAGGGCTTGTTGCCGGCGTTGCTTAAGGAGGCGTTGGAGCGCGGGTTGGCCGCGGAGCTGACCGAGCACTTGGGGTATGAGAAGGGCCAGGCCAGTGGGCAGGCGCGCTCGAACACGAGGAACGGCACGACGAAGAAGACCGTGATGTCGGAGGTGGGAGCCTTCGAGATCGAGGTTCCCCGGGACCGGGCGGGCTCGTTCACCCCGCGCCTGGTGCGTAAAGGACAGCGGCGCCTTGATGGTTTGGATTCGATGATTATCAGCTTGTATGCCGGGGGGATGACGGTACGCGATATCCGCCATCACCTGGCCTCCACCCTGGGCGTGGAGGTCAGCGCTGGGACGATTTCTACGATCACTGACGCGGTGTGCGAGGCCGTCTTGGAGTGGCAGCACCGCCCCTTAGAAGCGTTCTACCCGGTGATCTACCTGGATGCGATCCGCATCAAAGTCCGATGCGATCACAGGGTGGAGAACCGGGCCGCTCACCTGGCGGTCGGAGTGGACATGGAGGGGGTCAAGCACGTGCTGGGCATCTGGGTCCAAGCCGATGAAGGCGCCTCCTTTTGGGCCCACGTGTGCGCCGAGCTGGCCAACCGAGGCCTACGCGATGTCCTGATCGTGTGCTGCGACGGACTTACTGGCCTGCCTGAAGCCATCGAAGCGACCTGGCCCCAGTCCATGGTCCAAACCTGCGTCGTTCACTTAATCCGCGCCTCCATGCGTTTCGTGTCCTACAAGGACCGCAAGAGCGTCGCCGCGGCTCTCAAGGCCGTGTACAGCGCGCCCAACGAGGAAACCGCCCGAGGGGCGCTGGAGGACTTCGCGGCCAGCGACCTGGGAGCGCGCTACCCCCAAACGGTTGCCACCTGGCAGCGCGCCTGGCAGCGCTTCACGCCGTTCTTGGCGTTCCCGCCCATGCTGCGCCGCGTCGTGTACACCACCAACGCTATCGAGTCCTTGAACTACCAGCTACGCAAAATCACCAAGAACCGCGGGCATTTCCCCAGCGAAGAAGCCGCCGTCAAACTCTTGTGGCTCGCCATCTGCAACATCGAAGACAAAAGAGCCGCCCAGCGCCTCACAGACGCTGGCAAACCCCCCAACAAACGAACAGGACACACCCGCCTCATCCAAGGACACACCACCACCAACTGGAAACAAGCCCTCGCCCAACTCACCACCGCCTACCCCGACCGAATCACCCCCTACCTCTAACCCCCATACACAGAAAAATTGACAGGCTCTTTTCGATATGAAGGGGATGCCCATCTGCTACTGGCAACTCGCGCGTCTCATCAACCACTTTGTCGCCCATCCCGAGGATCGAGCAACGCTCGGAACACCGCAGGGACCGCAGCTCGTCACCGACATCCTGACGGCAGGCTAGGCGCATGCTCCCCCTGACGCTCATCCGCCGTCCTCTCACCCCAGCACAAGCCGACGCCATCATGCGACGAGCATGGATCGCCCCCGCGTGCTTCTACGCCATTGGAGTCGCGGCAGCACTTATTCTCGTCGCCCTCATCACACTCGGTTTCCCCGCCCTCAGCCTGCGTTACGGGCTCACTATCGTCTGCATTCTCCTCGTCGCCTTCATTCCAGCCGCCGTTGCCTACGCGCGCGCACCCTGCCGCCCGCCGAGTGTCACTGCCACCACGACGCGCGAGAAGGACCGCACGGTCACCGAGCTGTTGATCACCGGAGACACCACTTTTGGTCGCATGCGGCTCGCCGGCTTCACATGGGGAGTGAGCGGCGTTTTGATCTCGCTCATTCCCCTCTCATTCTCCTGGAGCCCCAAGAGTGGTTTTCTCATGTCACTCTGGGCGTTCCTCCTTATCGTTTCCCTTCTCGTGAAACAGACGTATCTGTACTTTCCACAACCGCGCGACGTCAAGTCGCAGAAGTTCATTCTCATCCCCGAGGGTTTCGCCTTCGCCGAGAAAGACATTCTTCCTCGGATCAGGATGGCGGACTGGTGTGATGTGACCTGCGTGGGCGAGACCGTCAAGGGCATGACCGCCATCCACTGGACCTCGGATGGCGAGGAAGGTGTCATGTGGCTGCGTCTCAAGGATCCGGGACTCTCCTACATCGCCTTCGAGCGACTCATTGACTATTTCGCCTCCAACCCCCGGCGGCGGCGCGTTCTCGGCACCGAGACCGGCGTCGATGTGGTGCGCGCGCTCCTGCGTGGGCAGGACCCAGACGCCTGAGGGGCGGCGACCCACGTGTGGAGGCGTGCCGCGGCCACCCCGGGGACGAGGCCGGGGAAGCTCGCTTGACTGGCATCCCCGGACGGGTCAGGCTCACGCGCGCTATCCTGACAGCGTCATGACCTGGGCAGGACGCTCGTCTCACTGCACGACCACCGCCACCGATGACTCCAGAGAGTAGACACTGATGCTGACCAACAAATACGACGGGCCCCTGAATTCAGCGGCGGTGTTTGCCCTGACTGTTTCCGCAGCCCTGTACAGCTTCATTGCACTGCTCAACCTCTTTCTCCTCTGGCTCTCCCCGTTTTCCATGCTCATCCTCGCGATTTTCATCTTCGCTAGCCACGCATCGACGCGTTTCTACTACGCCGCGGTGCTGTCTCGGAGGCTTCGCCGAGGCCCGGATCTGGCGCTCTCCAACGGGGGCGTTGGCCTCACGCCGATGATCGCGCCCATCAAGCTGGTGACCGCGGACTTCATCCGGCTGGCAGCGGCGTTCCCCATCTCCCTGATCGCGTGCGCGCTCACGCACAGCCCGCTCCTGTCGTCCTCCTCCTCCGCAACCGGCGGTGCTGTCAGCGCGGTGACCATCGGCCTGGATATAGTCACGGTCGTCTTTGGTCTGGCCGGGACTGGAGTCGCCCTGTTCATTCGGCGAGGCACCGCCTATCGCCTCAACACGATCCACCGCGGACCGATCCTGACACTCACCCCAACCCACCTGGAGTTCCACCCCCTACTGGAGGCCGAGCCGGTCACCATCGCCTGGGATCGGATGCCCTACCTCGCGGGCATCGACCTCGTCACCGTGAAGAGGGATTCCACGAAGAAGGCACGCATCACAACCACGGGCAACCCGGTTCCCACGACGATCGACATCACGTGCCTGGATCTCACATACGAACAGCTCCAGCGCGTCATCGGCTGCTTCGCCTGCCGCCCCCAGTATCGCGGAGCCCTCGCCACTGACGGCGGGCTCACTCTCGTTCGGGCACTCATCAACGACAATCCCGCGAACTGGCCGCGCTGAATCGCGAGCAGCGTACCGCGGATGCGCACGGCCGGTCGGGGTTGGCCTCCGCCCCCTTGGCGCGCTTCCTGGCGCGCGTGGGGTGCTCTCGGAAGCACCCTGATCGCTTCAGTCCGCCTGCTCCTGGTCGGCGAGCAGCCGCGCGAGCGCCAGGTCCAGGGGGCGCGTGACCTTCAGGGAGCGTTCGTCGCCCGCGACGGTGTGCACGGCCACCCCGATCGCCTCGACGAGGCCAGCGTCGTCCGTGGCGGCCACGGCCTCGTCCGCACCCAGAGAAGCACCCGCCTCGTGCGCGCGCGTGAGCACATCCCAGCGGAAGCCCTGCGGGGTCTGCACGGCCGCCAAGTCGGCGCGCCGCGGCGTACCCGTGACGAGGCCCGAGGCGTCCACGGTCTTGAGCGTGTCGCTGACGGGCAGGACGGGGATGACGGCGCCCGCGCCGGCGCGCACCGCGTCGATAACGCGCGCGGTGACCTGCGGGGGCGTCAGGGGGCGAGCCGCGTCGTGCACGAGGACGACCGTATCCGCGCCTCGTTCCCCGAGGGCGGCCAAGCCCAGTGCGACGGAGGCCTGCCGCGAGCGGTCGGAGCCCGCGACGACGAGCACGTCGCCCAAGCCGTCGATCGCGGCGCGGAACTCAGCGATGCACGAGGCCGGGGCGGTGACGACGATCATGCCCACTCCCCCGGCGCGTAGGCCGCGGGCCGCCCACCACAGCAGGGGGCGACCCGAGAGAGAGACGAGGGCCTTGGGGAGCTCACACCCGAGGCGCGAGCCGGAGCCTGCGGCCGTCAGAACCGCGCATACGTCACTGCTCGGCGGCATCGTCGTCGGCCTCGATACGGCCTTCGGCCAGGACGGCGTCGAGGCGCTCGGCGGCGGCCGCCTTTTCGATGTTGCGCGCCAGGGCCAGCTCCGAGGTGAGGATGGAACGGGCCTTCGTCAGCATGCGCTTCTCGCCCGTGGACAGCTTCTTCAGGTCGTCGCGGCGCGTCAGGTCACGCACGACCTCGGAGACCTTCACGATGTCGCCGGTCGCGATCTTCTCCTGGTTGGCCTTGAAGCGGCGCGACCAGTTGGTGGGCTCCTCGACGTAGGGGGCGCGCAGGACGGCGAGAACTTCCTCCAGGCCGTCTTCGTCAACGATGTCGCGCACGCCGACCAGGTCGACGTTCTCGGCGGGGACCTGAATCTCGAGATCGCCCTGATTCACGCGCAGCTTGAGGTAGGTTCGCTCTTCACCACGAATGGTGCGCGTCATGACCTCTTCGATCGTGGCTGCGCCGTGGTGCGGGTAGACGACCGTCTGACCGATTTCGAACGACATGGAATGACTCCTGGGTGCTCGCGTGGATAGCACACCTATTCTACCAGTTGACTGACGAATATCGCCGAGACAGTGTGAAAGCTCAACGTTACACGCATAAGAGGAATGACACAAACCAGCTTCAAGCACGACCACCATGCGACCCTCACTGCGACCCCGGTCACGATCAGGTGGTCAGATTTAGGGAATGCGCCACAGTCCGCGCGCCCCCTTGCACGCGCCCGCACCCGAGGGCATGACGAGGCCCCGACCTCGTCCACACAGACGAAGCCGGGGCCCCGCGTTGCTCACTTGCCCTGGTTGGCGACCGCGGCGATCTTCGCCTCGGCCTCGGGATCCAGGTAGGTGCCGCCCTTCTTGATGGGCTTGAGGGTCTCCTCGTCGAGCTCGTACACCAGCGGGATGCCGGTGGGGATGTTGACGCCGGCGATATCCTCGTCGGAGATCTCATCCAGGTGCTTGACGATCGCGCGCAGCGAGTTACCGTGCGCGGCGATCATGACGGTCTTGCCGGTCTTGATCGCGGGAACGATGGCCTCGTCCCAGTAGGGCAGCAGACGCGCGATGACGTCCTTGAGGCACTCGCTCATGGGGACAGGCTCGCCAGCGTAGCGGGGATCCTGATCCTGCGAGAACTCCGAGCCGGCCTCGATGGCGGGCGGAGCCACGTCGAAGGAACGGCGCCACAGCATGAACTGCTCCTCGCCGTACTCGTCGCGGATTTCCTTCTTGTTCTTACCCTGGAGCGCACCGTAGTGACGCTCGTTGAGGCGCCAGTTGCGCTCAACGGGGATCCAGTGGCGATCGGCGGCGTCGAGAGCCAGGTTCGCGGTCATGATGGCGCGACGCAGCATCGACGTGAACAGGAGATCCGGGAGAACGCCGGATTCCTTGAGGAGCTCACCACCGTGGGTAGCCTCCGCGCGGCCCTTGTCCGACAGCGGAACATCCACCCAACCGGTGAAGAGGTTCTTTGCATTCCATTCGCTCTCGCCGTGGCGGAGCAGCACCAGTTTGTAGCTCATGCCTCCATTCTTCCACAGTCGAGGCCCCGCTCCTACATCCCGTGTCGTTGATCACGCCACAGCGTGGACACCCGCGCGCGTCTCCGCCCCCTCAAGGACGAGGCCGGGGCCACCTCCCAGGGGCGCCTCCCCCCGGGCTCACCCCAGGGCTCCCCCTGATTGTCCCCTGACTCCCCCTCCCCTTTCCCCCTGAGACCCGCAGAAAATCAAGGTTTTACATGATTACTCGAACAGTGCGCGTCCCTCATTTTTTCCCCTACGGTTAAGACATGACCACAACACGACGCACTCTGACAGCGGCCGCCGTTATCACCGCGGCCACCCTCGCCCTGGGCGCCTGCGGTTCTTCCAAGCCCGCCGAGCCCGCCGCTTCGCCGAGCTCCGCGGCCACCACGGCCGAGCCGACCCAAGCTCCCAGCGCCACGGCCTCGTCCGTGCCCACGGTGCCCGGCTACCGTCCCGGCGAAATCCCCCCGATCCCGGCCTTCGCTGTGCCCCCGATCGACGTCTTCGCCTCGAACGCCGACAAGGCTGTCATCCAGACCGCCTCCTCCCTGTCCTCCGTTCCCGGCGTGACCGTCACGCCCGCCAAGTGCGACGGCAACGCCCTCGTCTCCGGCTCCACGGTCCTGGGAGGCGACGGCTCCGGCGTCACCACGAACAGCTCGGGTACCGTCGTCAACGGCGGCGACGGCTCCGGCGTCATCACGCAGGGCCCAATCTCCATCGTCTACGGCGGCGACGGTACCGGCGTCTACTCGAACGCAGACACCGGCCTGTCCATCAACGTCAACGAGGACGGCTCCGGCGTCTACTCGACGCCGACGCTGTCCATCAACCTCGACGGCATGGGCGGCGGCAACTACACCGACTCCTCCAAGACCATCTCGATCATCAACAACGGCGACGGGTCCGGCAACTACTCCACAGCCACCGTCTCCATCATCAACAACGGCGACGGGTCGGGCAGCTACTCCGACTCGACGATGACCATCCGCAACAACGGCGACGGCACCGCCGTCGTCAACGGGACCACCGTCACCGACGCCCCCAAGGTCGACAAGGTCAGCAAGCTCGGCAAGTTCCCGCCCATCGCCTCCCTCCAGCCCGTCGAATCCTGCGGCACCCTCATCACCCTGGAAGACGGCGTCCTCTTCGACTTCGGCAAGTCCGACATCCGTCCCGACGCGGCCCAGACCCTCAAGAGCCTGGCGGGCGTACTCAACAACGCCAAGGTGCCCGCCGCCCACATCTACGGCCACACCGACTCCGTCTCCGACGAGGCCTTCAACCAGCAGCTCTCCGAGGCACGCGCCAACGCCGTCAAGAACGACCTGGCCAAGAACGGCGTCACCGCGACCATGGACGCGACCGGCTACGGCGAGTCCAAGCCCGTCGCCCCCAACGAGAACGCCGACGGATCCGACAACCCGGCCGGTCGCGCCCTGAACCGCCGCGTCGAAATCTTCATCCCCGCTTTCTAGTACCCTGACCACGGTTTCACCACGATTCAACGAAAGGGAGACACCATGTCCATCAAGTCCATCCTCCCCCTCGCCGCCACCGCCGCCGTGGCCGCCCTGGCCCTGACCGGCTGCACCCAGAACAACGCCGCCCCGGCCGACTCCTCGGCCACCCAGGCGCCCGCCGCCTCGGCCCCCGCCGCGTCGGCCCCCGCAAGCTCGGGCGAGGCCTCGGCCACCCAGGCCCCCGTCGCTCCGCCCGCTACCCCCTCGTCCGCCGCCGCGCAGGATAACTCCGGCGCCCTCACCTTCGACGAGTCCAACCAGCACCTGTCGATCCCCGCGGGCACCACCAAGGTCATCATCAACGGTTCCAACAACCACGTGGAGGGCGGCGAGCTCGCCGACATCACGGTCAACGGCTCCAACAACGCCATCGAGGTCGACTCCGCATCGACCGTCTCCTTCACGGGCTCCAACAACGAGCTCGAATACAAGAAGGGGAATGCCCCTCGCGTGGCCAACGACTTCGGCATGAATAACGTCGTCTCCCAGGACTGACACTTATTCAACAATCGGGGGGTGTGCAGGAAACCTGCACACCCCCCGATGCTGCGTATCGATCAGGCATGCGCCTTACGGTAGGCCTCGACGATCGGAGCGGGAATACGACCACGATCGGAAACCTCCATGCCTTCACCCTGCGCCCACGCACGAATCTTCGCGTTTTCCAGGCGCTGGTTGGGGTTGCCAGCATTGCCGCGGCGGCGGGTCGAACCAACCTTACGGCCAGCCTTAATGTAGGGCTGAATGGCCGCGGCGAATTCTTCGAAATGCTCGCGGTTCAGGTCAATCTCATACGACGCACCATTGAATGCGAAACGCACGGTCTGATCGGCGGGCGAGCCGTCGAAATCGTCAACAACCTCGACAACCTTCGTCGTCTTCTTCATATGTTATTCCTCCTGAAGGATCGAGAATTCCACAGTCGAACCGTCAGCGGAATTCATTACAATTAGAATAACTCACAACGAATTATCTTTCTCACTATTCCGATTCATCGACAAACGTGAGTTAGGCAGCACCAATCGCAGGTGCCAGGTAATTGAAAGTTATACTCGTAAGGACGCACGAGGCCGGGAAGGCCTCGCACACCGCAGGAACGAGCGAGGAGACACCGTGAACAGAGCACACCACCCCCGAGCGGCGGCATGGGAGCTCTACTTCACCACCACAGCCCGCCTCACCGAACGCATCGAAGCGTCCCTCAAATGCGAGGCCAGCCTCTCCATGCCCGAGTACTCCGTCCTGCTCATGACCGACCGCGCGGGCCAGACCGGCATCCGACCCTCCGTCCTCGCGCACCAGGTCGTCTTCTCCCGCTCGCGCCTCACGCACACGATGAAGCGCCTCGAATTACGAGGCCTCATCGAACGCCGCCCCTGCCAGGGGGACGGGCGCGGAGGCCTCGTCTTCCTCACCGAGACCGGCAAGAAGCTCTTCGACGAGGCCGCCCTGGTCCAGCGCGACGTCATCCGCCGACTCTTCCTCGACGACATCTCGCCCGAGGAAATCGACATGCTCACCAGCCTGTTCGGCCGCGTCAGCGCGCGCCTCGACGCCGACACGCCATGTCTGTGAACGCGCGCCGCCTCGCGGCCGCCACCCTCGCGACCGGGGTCATCGCAGGCCTCGTCGGCCTGGCGTGCATCCACCTGCTCCACTGGATCCAGGCCCTCGCCTGGGACATGCACGGCGGCACCCTCCTGGAGGCCGCGAGCGCCGTCTCCCCCACGCGCCGCATCCTCGTCCTCACGCTCGGCGGCGTCATCGGCGCGCTGTCCTGGTTCCTCCTCTTCCGCCGCAACAAGGCCATCACCTCCGTGTCGGCAGCCGTGAGCGGCACCCCCATGCCGCCCCTGCGCGCCACCTGGCACGCCCTGACCCAGGTCCTCATCGTCGGCCTCGGCGCCTCCGTCGGGCGCGAGGTCGCCCCCCGCGAGATGGCCGCCGCCTTCAGCGCGGCCGCCGCCGACCGCCTCGGGCTAAGCGCCGAGGACCGGCGCATCATCGTCGCCTGCGGCGCGGGAGCAGGACTGGCCGCCGTCTACTCGATCCCCCTGTCGGGGGCGGTCTACACGCTCGAAATCCTGCTCGTGTCCCGCTCGGGGCGCGCGGTCGCCCCCGCGTTCCTCACCTCCGGGATCGCCGTCCTCATCTCCACGGGATTCACGAGGCCGGCACCGTTCTACACCGTCCCCACCCTCACGCCCTCCCTGTCGCTCACCGTGTTCGGGGCCCTCGTCGGGCCGTTGCTCGGCGCCGCCGGGTGGGCCTTCAAGCAGGCCGTCGCTCGCGTGGGCGCGGCACGCCCGCGCGACTGGCGACTGCTGCTCACGCTGCCCGCCGCCTTCCTCGTGGTCGGACTCATCGCCAGTCGGCTGCCCTCCGTCCTCGGCAACGGCCAGGCCAGCGCACAGACGCAGTTTGATGCGACGTGGGCGGCCGGCGCGGGGCTCGCGTTCGCGGCGCTGGTGCTCGCCGCGAAGACCCTGACGACATTCCTGACGATCCGCGCGGGAGGCTGGGGCGGCGTCCTCACGCCCGCGGTCGCGCTCGGCGCAGGGCTGGGCGCCGTCATCGGCCTGCCGTGGGCAGCCGCCTGGCCCGGCTCCGAGGTGGCCGCCTTCGCCTTCATCGGGGCGGCCGCATTCCTCGGTGCGTCCATGAACGCGCCGTTCACCGGACTCATCCTCGTCATCGAGTTCACCGCTCAGGGGCCCACCATCCTGGTGCCGGCCGTCCTCGCCGTCGGCGGCGCTACCGCGGCGACCACCTGGCTGACCCGCCACGCCCGCTGACCCGCCGCACCCAGACCTAGAGAATAGTTCCCCAACAATGTCGCACGTAATTCCCCCAACACTATTTCAAACATTGAATTCATAGCGTTGGAATTGCAACGTTTTCTGGCATAACTAAAAACTGACCAAATTAAATTACGTGCGAGATTTGTGGGTAAGGCACCAGAGCGGCACCAGAGCGGCATCAGATCTGCGCGAGCGCCTGATCCAGGTCCTCGATCAAGTCACCCGCATCCTCGAGCCCAACCGCCAAGCGCAGGAGGGTTCCCGGCACGCCACCCACGCCGCCGACGCGCGTCGAATGGGTCATGATCGCCGGGTGCTCGATGAGTGACTCAGGCGCCCCCAGCGACGCAGCCAACGCAAAGATGCGCGTGCGCGTCGTCAGCTCGAGGGCCGCCTCCTCCGTGGCGACCTGGAAGGATAAAACCCCGCCAACGCCTCGTAGATTCTGGCGCTGAGCCAGCTCGAACCCAGGGTCCGAGGCCAGCCCCGGATAGTGGACCACACTCACCTTCGGGTGGGAGGCCAGGAACTCGGCGACCTTCTGCGCGTTGGCGCAGTGGCGCTCCACGCGCAGAGCCAGGGTCTTCAAGCCGCGGTGCGCCAGGTACGTGTCGCGCGGGGATGGCACGTGCCCGAGGGCCATCTGCAGCTTCACGGCCTCAGCGGCCGCGTCGCGCTCGCCGAAGAAAGGCTCGACGTGCGAGGGCAGCTCCAGGCCATCGCGCAGGACGAACGCGCCACCGATCACGTCGGAATGGCCGCCCACATACTTGGTCGTCGAGTGCACGACGACGTCCGCCCCGAGCGCCAGCGGACGCTGCAAGACCGGCGTCGCGAACGTGTTGTCCACGACCAGCAGGCCGCCCACCTCGTGCGTGAGGGCCGCAATCGCGGCGATGTCGGTGACCAGCAGGAACGGGTTCGAGGGGGTCTCCACCCACACGATCTGCGGGCGCGAACCACGGATCACGCGCTCGGCCTCGGCCAGGTCGGTCAGATCCACGGCCTCGGAGGTGATGCCCTCGGCGGGCTTAATGACGCTGAGGAGCTTGTGCGTCCCCCCGTACACGTCGGTCGAATGCACGACGTGGTCGCCGGGGCGCGCCAGCAGACGGATGACGGTGTCCTCGGCGCTCATGCCCGAGGGGAACGCGAAGCCGTGCGTCGCCCCCTCCAGGGCCGCGAGCGCGCCCGCGAACGCGTTGGTCGTCGGGTTGCCGCAGCGCCCGTACTCGTAGCCTTCTCGCAGCTCGCCCGGCCGGTCCTGCACGAACGTCGACGCGACGTGCATCGGCGGCACCACGTCACCCGTCACGGGGTCCGGGTCAAACCCGGCGTGGATGGCCAGCGTCGCGAAGTCGGTACAGTCAGTCGTGCTCATGCTTCTACGCTACGAGGCCGTGGCTGACCACGCCGGAGTGTTTCGTCCGCCGGTCGATTGTGACAGCGCGCTTCTACATCCAGCCGGCGAGCGCGATACGTGCCTGTTCCTCCAGGGACGCGACCGCTCCCTCGGAATCGTTGCCCCAGGGCACGTAGTGGAAGTCCCCGCCCCCGGCTTCGACGAAGGTCTCGCGGTTGAGCTGGTCGATCTCCTCGAGCGTCTCCAGGCAGTCCGCCATGAAGCCCGGGCAGATGACGTCCACGCGCGGGCACTTCGCCGCGCCCAGCTCGGCCATTTCCTCGATCGTCTGCGGGCCCAGCCACTGCGCTCGCCCGAACACGGACTGGAAGGTGGCCGTCAGGGAACCCATCGCCAGGCCGAGGCGCGACTCGAGGGCGGCGACCGTGTGGCGGCACTCGGCGCGGTAGGGGTCCCCGGCCTCGTCCATGGCGACCGGGATCGAGTGGAAGGACACGACGACGCGGTCCCCCGTCAGGAAGTTCGGGCGCCCCACGCGCTCCCAATGGCGCTCGAGGGCGGAAGCGAGCGCCTCGATGTAGGCCGGGGCGGCGGGGAAGGACCGATGCAGGCGCAGCTCGAAGCCGTCGCGGTTGCGGTCGATCCAGCGCGCGACCGCGTCGTTGATCGAGGTCACCGTCGACGCGGCGTACTGCGGGTAGGCGGGCAGGATCGCCACGCGGCGCACGCCCTGCGCGTGCAGGCGGTCGAGGACCGAGCCGATGGAGGGCTCCCCGTAGCGCATCGCGACCTCGACGCGCACACCCGGCAGGCGCTCGGCGAGGAGTCGGGCCTGCTCGCGGGTGTAGTGCATGAGCGGCGAGCCTTCCTCCCGCCAGATGCTGCGGTATTTGCGCGACACCTCGCGCGGGCGCACGCGCAGAATGATGCCCTCGAGAATGGGTTTCCACAGGAGCGGGCTCATCTCGATGACGCGGCGGTCGGAGAGGAACTCGCGCAGGAACGCCCGGACAGGGCCCGGCTCGGGCGCGGTCGGCGTGCCCAGGTTGACCAGGAGCAGCGCGGCTCCCGCATCGTCGGGCTGTGCGCTGGTCAGGAAGGGGGAGGCGGTGTCCTGGGAGTTCGTCACCCGTCCAGAATAGTGTTCGCCGAACGCACTGTCCCTGACGCGGTGTCACCTCCCGGGGGCCCGGTTCGGGGCGGTGCGGGGCGGTGCGGGCTCTCGATTGCTTACCCGCGGCCTTGCCGCTTCGGTTTCCTCGTTCGGCGGGGAGCGCCGCGTGCCGCGGTCGGCGGGGACGAACGAGGCCGGGGCCTGTGTGGCGGGATCGTCCCCCCTGGCTGATCGCGGGGGTCGCGTTGCGTGCAAACGGGGCGCCCCACCTGTCGGTGGGGCGCCCCGGCGCTTATGCGGCGAGCCCGAGGGGCTCGCATCCTCCTGGCGGAGGTTGTCGGCTCAGGCCTGGCCGTTCTGCGAGCGGATGAACCACGCCTGCTGCTCGAGGCGGCGGATGTAGTCGTTGAGGATGTCGGCGGAGGCGGAGTCCTCGGCGTCGACCTTCTCGTGAACATCGCGCATGGTGCCGACGGTCGCGTTGATGGCGGCGACGGCGAGCTCCTCGGCGTCATCGGTCTTGACGAGCGTCTCGGGGACGGTCGGGAGGGTGTTGCGCTGGGCGACAACCTCGGGCAGGCCGTTGGGGACGACCTGGAGGGCGCGCATGCGCTCGGCGATCTCGTCGGAGGCCTCGCGGGCGATGTCAACGACATCGTCCAGGTAGAGGTGGAGCGAGCGGAAGCCCTCGCCGGTGATGTTCCAGTGCAGCTGCTTGCCCACGAGGGACAGCGCCGTGACGTCGGTCAGGACCTTCTGCAGGTTGCCTGCGAGAACGTCGGAAGCCTTGAAACCGGTGGACTCAACGGTCATGATGAATCTCCTCTGCTTGTGTGTTCGAAAAACGGGGTCCGCCCTCGTGAGGCATCGCCCTGAAGACCCTTCTATCTTGGTCCGTTGGTCCCAGAATTTCTAGTGCTATCCACCAGTTAGTCAAATGTTTCACGATTGTGTCAAGCACCGGAATAGAGCCGCATTTTTGGGCGTTATTACGTCATTAGGACCTTCGCCCTATGGGCAAGGATTGCCTTACCAACCTACAACGAGGCCATGGTTGCCTCACACTTTCGACTTCCACGAGACCATGGCCCCACAGTGTCGAGCAGCGTCACCCCGCGCGACCGAGCCCACCTCACGCATCCAGCCACCCCACGAGCCCCGAGCCACGCCACCACGTTGTGCCCTCTCACCCCAGGCCTCGTACATAGACGAAAACGCCCACCCCTGTAGGGGTGGACGCTTCTGAGCCGCCTGTGGGAATCGAACCCACGACCTATTCATTACGAGTGAATCGCTCTGCCGACTGAGCTAAGGCGGCCGCGCCTGCCGTTCCACCGTCTCCGGGGCGTGCAGGCAACGGCACAACTCTACTGGAAGGAGCGCCGACAGCGCAAACCAGGACGGCCGCCGACGCAATGTCGTGGGTCACTGCCTACTTGCACATGAGGCCGTCGGTCGGGACGGTGCCCTTGACCAGGTAGTCTTCGACGGCGTTGACGACGCACTGGTTGGCGCCGCGCCGGTAGGCGGTGTGACTCCAGCCTTCGACGGAGACGAGCACACCAGAGGCGAGCTGGCCGGACAGGCCCTGCGCCATCGTGTAGGGGGTGGCCGGGTCGTGGGTCGTGCCGATCACGACGATGGGGGCGGCGCCCTGCGCGGTGATGGGGTGGCGGTCGGCGTGGCGCGTGGGCCAGGCGGACAGCGCCGCGGAGGGGTAGCCGACGTATCGGCCGAGGATCGACAGTTCGCTCTTGAGGGCGGCGGCCTGGCTGACCCACTGCTCGGAGCTACCTTCGGGCTCGTAGTCCAGGTTGTTGATCGCGTTGATGGCGTCGGCGGAGTTGTCCGCGTAGGTGCCGTCGGGGTTGCGCGAGTTCATCAGGTCGGCGATCGCAAGCATCGCGGTGCCGTCGCCCTTCTGCCACGCGGCGGCGAACGCCTGGGTGAGCTGGGGCCAGCGCGTCGTGTCGTACATGGACCCCGTCATGGCGGTGACGGCGAGCCCTTCGGTCAGGGGGCGATTCGGGTCGTTGGTTGTCAGCGGGTTCTTCTCGAGGGATTCCAGGAAGGAGCGGACGGTGGCGATGCCCTCTTCCCGGCTGTGTCCCATGGGGCACGAGGCCTGGGTGGCGCAGTCGCTGATCCACTGTTGGAGGGAGGCGTCGAGTCCGCGCATTTGGAGCGCGGAGATTTCGTCGACGCTGAGCGAGGGGTCCAGGGCGCCGTCGAGGACGAAGCGGCCGACGCGCTCGGGGAAGAGGCCGGCGTAGGTGGCGCCGAGGAAGGTGCCGTAGGAGTAGCCGAGGAGGTTGAGGGTCTCCTGGCCGAGCACCGCGCGCACCATGTCGAAGTCGCGCGCGGCGCTGACGGTGTCGATGTGTTCGAAGAGGCTGCCGGAGTGGGAGCGGCATCCGTCGGCGAGGGAGCGGGAGTCTTCCTTCACCTCGGCAATCGCGGATTGCGGGTTGTCGTCGGCGGTGTCGGTGTCTTCGCCGGCATTGCGTTGGTCACGTTCCTGGTCCGTCATGCAGAAGACGGGGGTGGAGGCGCCGACGCCGCGCGGGTCGAGGGCGACGATGTCGTAGGCCTTGACGACGGATTCACCCAGTCCGAGGGCGGCGTAGTAGGGCAGCGCGGAGACGACAGCGCCGCCGGGGCCGCCGGGGTTGACGAACAGGACGGGGGCGTCTTTCTGCCCGGAGCGGTGGATGGCCAGGGCGAGGGAGATTTGGTCGCCGTCGGGGTTCGACCAGTCGAGGGGCGCTTTGAGGAAGGCGCACTGGTATTCGCTGGCGTCGGAGGAGTCGATGCCTTCGAATTGTTCGAAGGTGCCTTCGGGGCACACGCCCCACGTGATGGCCTGCTCGTAGTACGGCTGGGTGGACCCGGATTGGACGGGGATCGGCGCGGACGAGGCCGTGGCTGTGGTCGTGGGGACGGGTCCCCTGGGCTGGGTCCCGTAGTAGCCGACGACGGTCAGGACGATCGCGACGACGGCGAGGATCGCGACGGCTGCGACCGCGAAGGAGCGTGTCTTCATGGCCCCGATTGTATACGCTGAATCGCCGGGTCAGTTTTCAGGCCTGTGGGCGCAGGGAGATCGCCATGTCTTCGAGGACGAGGAGGGGGTTGCCGTTGGCGATGAGGCGCCGGCGCGCCGTCTCGATGTGGTCGACGCGCGCGAGGGTCTGGCAGGGCGTGGACTCGCCCGCAATGGTGTGGACGAGGTCGGACAGATCCGTGTTGATGAGCTCGCCCTGGCCGCCGACTTGCACCATGAGGACGTCGCGGTAGATGGCGAGCAGGTCGATGAGGGCGCGGTCGATGGCGTCGGTGAGGGCACGCTTGGAGCGTCGCTTCTGGTCTTCCTCGAGCTGGCGGATCATCGTGCGCGATGCCTTGGTGGCGCTCTCTCCTTCCTCCATGCCGAGCTGGCGCAGCAGTTCGGCCTTTTCGCGGGCGTTGCGCTCGCTGACCTGGGCGTCGGCTTGGGCTTTCGCGGTCTCGAGGAGGCGGTCGGCGGCCATGACGGCCTCGCCGACGCTGCGCACGGAGGCGGGGGCGGTGATGATGGCGCGGCGGCGTTCGCGCATCTGGGGATCGCGGGCGAGCGCGCGGGCCAGCCCAATGTGGGATTGGGCGGCGCGCGCAGCGTCGAGGGCGACGTCGGGGGTGGCGACGCCTTCGCGCACGAGCAGGTCGGCGACGGCGGCGGCCGTGGGGATGCGCAGGCCGAGGTGGCGGCAGCGCGAGCGGATCGTGGCGATCATATCTTCGGGGCTGGGCGCGCACAGGAGCCACACGGTGTGCTCGGGTGGCTCTTCGATGGCTTTGAGGAGCGCGTTCGCGCCGGATTCGCCCAGGCGGTCCGCGTCCTCAACGACGATGACGCGCCACAGGCCCTGGGAGGGCGAGGACTGGGCCTGGAGCACGAGGGAGCGGGCCGTGTCGACGTTGATGATCGAGGTCTCGGTGGCCGCGAAGACGACGTCGGCGTTTGTGCGGGCCATGGTGGTGCGGCAGCCGGGGCACGCTCCGCACCCGGGTGTTTCGCCCGTGCACTGGAGGGCGGCCGCGAAGGCGCGGGCGGCGACCGACCGACCCGACCCGGGCGGGCCGGTAATGAGCCAGGCGTGGCTCATGGAGCGGGCCTCGTCGGAGGCGCGCCCACCGCGGGAGGCGACGATCGCGCGGGCGGACGCCGCGGCATCGCTGAGCTTAGCGACCGCCGCGTCCTGTCCGACCAGCGAGGACCAGACGCTCATCATTCATCCCACAGCGCGCCCTGGGATTCACCCAGGGCTCCCACCATGGTCGCGGGCTTGCGCGAGGAGCGCTGCTCGCCGGACCCCGTGCGTGGCGCCGAGGCCTCGGTGGACGCCTCCGGGGCCGCCTCGGGCACGGGCGACTCCGCAGACGATGCCGACTCCTCGGGGGCCGGCGCACCCGAGGGCGCGTCCACGGCCTCGTCGATGGTGGCGACTCCGCCCTCAAAGCGTTCGACGAGGACGCCGCGGATCTCGGAGAAGACCTGGTCGACAGTGCCCACCGCGTCGATGACGACGATGCGCTCGGGCTCGGCGTCGGCGAGTCGCAGGTACTGGTGGCGCACACGCTCGTGGAAGTCCATCGACTCGCGTTCCATGCGGTCCGGGGCGTCGGTGCGGCGGCGCGCGCCGACCTCGGGAGGCAGGTCCAGGAGGAAGGTCAGGGACGGGTAGAGGCCCTGGGTCGCCCAGGCGCTCAGGGACGCGATCTCGTCGACGCCGAGGGAGCGGGCCGCGCCCTGGTAGGCCAGCGAGGAGTCAATGTAGCGGTCCCCCAGGACGACGGCGCCGCGTTCGAGGGCGGGGCCGATGACCGTGGCGACGTGGTAGGCGCGGTCGGCCGCGTACAGGAGGGCCTCCGTGCGCGCGTCGACGTCCTCGGGGCCGTTTTGCACGAGGCGGCGGATTTCCGTGCCGAGCTCGGTACCGCCCGGCTCGCGGGTGACGATGACCTCGCGGCCACGGCTCTCGAACCACTCGCGCACCGACTGGATCTGCGTGGACTTCCCCGAGCCGTCGCCACCTTCGAAGGTGATGAACACTCCTCGCGCCGCCATCAGCTGTCCTTCTTCGTCGCGGCCTTCTTGGTGGCCGTCTTCTTCGCGGTGGTCTTCTTTGCCGTCGCCTTCTTGGTGGTCGTCTTCTTCGCGGCCGTCTTGCGCGTGCGCTTGGGGGCGGGGCCCTTGGCGCGCTTATCCGCCAACAGCTCGTAGGCGCGCTCGGCCGTCAGGTCCTCGACCGTCTCCGCGCGCGGTACGGTCACGTTGGTCTCGCCGTCCGTCACGTAGGGGCCGAAGCGGCCGTCCTTGACGGTGACCTTCTTGCCCGAGATCGGGTCCTCGCCGAACTCGCGCAGCGGCGGGCGGGCCGTGCCGCGGCCGCGGGTCTTGGGCTGGGCGTAGATGGCCAGGGCCTCGTCCAGGGTGATGGTCAGCAGCTGGTCCTCGGAGGCCAGGGTGCGCGAGTCCGTCCCCTTCTTCAGGTAGGGGCCGTAGCGGCCGTTCTGCGCGGTGATGACCTCGCCCGAGGCCGGGTCCGTGCCCACCTCGCGCGGCAGGGACAGCAGACTCAGGGCGTCCTCGAGGGTGACGGTGGCGATGTCCATGGTCTTGAACAGCGACGCGGTGCGTGGCTTGACGTCGCTCTTCTTCGCCTTCTTCGCACCGGCCTGGTCCCCTTCGGCCGACTCGGGGAGAATCTCGGTGACGTAGGGACCGTAGCGGCCGTCCTTGACGATGATCGTGTGACCGGTGGCGGGATCGACGCCGAGCTCGCGGCCGTCGTCGGCGGCGCGAGCGAAGAGCTGGTCGATGAGTTCGTCCGTCAGCTCGTCGGGGGCAACCTCCGGCGGCACGTTCGCGCGCGTCCCGTCGGCCTTTTCCATGTAGGGCCCGTAGCGGCCCACGCGCAGCGTCACGCCGCGACCCAGGTCGATCGAGTTGACGGCGCGCGCGTCGATATCGTCGCCCAGGGAGGCGACGTAGTGGCGCAGGCCGCCATTTTCGCCCGTGCCGTCGGGGCCGAAGAAGAAGCTGGTCAGGAACTCCGTGCCGTTCTCCTCGCCAGCGGCGATACGGTCCAGGTCGCCCTCCATCGAGGCCGTGAAGTCGTAGTCAACCAGGTTCGCAAGGTTCTCCTCGAGCAGGCGCGTGACGGAGAACGCCAGCCACGTGGGCACCAGGTACTGGCCGCGGTGCGTCACGTACCCGCGATCCCCGATCGTCTGGATGGTGGCCGCGTAGGTGGAGGGTCGGCCGATGCCGAGCTCCTCCATGGTCTTGACCAGCGTGGCCTCCGTGTAGCGGCCCGGGGGCTGGGTTTCGTGGCCGTCGGGGGTGGCCTCGGTCAGCGTCGCGGGATCCCCCTCGGCGACGTCGGGCAGGGTCTTCTCCGCGTCGTTCTTTTCCGCGTCGTAGCGCCCCTGGTCGCGCCCCTCCTGGTAGGCCAGGCGGAAGCCCGGGGAGGTGATGACCGTGCCCGAGGCCGAGGAGATCACGTCGTGACGCGCGCCGTCGACCTCGATGCCGGTGAGCACACGGATCGTCGCCGTGTAGCCAACCGCGTCGGCCATCTGCGAGGCGACCGTGCGCTTCCAGATCAGGTCGTACAGTGCGAGCTGCTGCTTGGACAGGGAGCCCGCGACTTCGCCGGGCGTGCGGAAGTGGTCGCCTGCGGGGCGGATCGCCTCGTGCGCCTCCTGCGCGCCCTTCGACGTGGTGCCGTACATGCGCGGGGAGTCGGCCACGGCCTCGGCACCATAAAGCTGGGTGGCCTGCTCGCGGGCGGCGTGGATTGCCTGGCTGGACAGGGCCGTGGAGTCGGTACGCATGTAGGTGATGTAACCGGACTCGTAGAGGGACTGGGCGGTGCGCATCGTCGACGAGGCGTTCCAGTGCAGTTTGCGCGACGCCTCCTGCTGGAGGGTGGACGTCGTGAAGGGGGCGGCCGGGCGGCGGCGGTAGGGCTTGCGGGTCACCGAGTCGATGACCGAGGCCGGGGCGTCTTCCAGCGCGCGGGCGTAGGAGCGGGCGGTGGCCTCGTCCAGGTGGAGGACGCCGGCCTTGGTGGCCTTCGCGCTCAGCTCGCCCTTCTCGGAAAAGTCGGAGCCGGTCGCGATGGCGTGGCCGTCCACGGAGGCCACGCGCGCGCCGAAGGCCTGGCCTGCCGACGTAAAGGCCGTGTCGATCGACCAGTATTGGGCGCTCACGTGCGCCATACGGTCACGCTCCCTGGCGACCACGAGGCGCGTGGCCACAGACTGCACGCGGCCGGCGGACAGGGAGGGTCGGATTTTGCGCCATAGGAGGGGCGAGACCTCGTAGCCGTAGAGGCGGTCGAGGATGCGGCGGGTCTCCTGCGCGTCGACGAGGTCGGTGTCCAGGTCGCGCGTGTTCTCCAGGGCGCGCTGGATCGCTTCCTTCGTGATTTCGTGGAAGACCATGCGGCGAACGGGCACCTTCGGCTTGAGCACCTGGAGGAGGTGCCACGCGATGGCTTCACCCTCGCGGTCCTCATCGGTTGCGAGGAAGAGTTCGTCGGATTCCTTGAGGAGTTTCTTGAGTTCGGTGACCTTTTTCTTCTTGTCCGGGTTCACCACGTAGTAGGGCGTGAAGCCCTCGTCGACGTTGACTGCGAAGCGGCCGAATGGCCCTTTTTTCATGTCTTTGGGTAGCTCGGAGGGCTGCGGGAGGTCGCGGATGTGGCCGATGGAGGCGGTCACGTGGTAGTCGGGACCCAGGTATCCCTCGATGGTGGCTGCTTTCGCAGGAGACTCCACGATCACGAGCTTCGTCGCTGACATTGCCTGTCCCTTCCCGTCACTTCCCCAGTATTTGTAGCACCTCGTCGGCGAGCGCACGCGTCGAGGCATCTGGGATGGACCTTACCGCGTCCCGCCCACATCTGGGTACCGGGGGCGCTTCCGCGCGTCTCACGCCCTTCGGGTTTGACATTGACGAGGCCGTGGCGGATTCTCGCGCGCGTGCGCGACCGGGTGGAGCGGCGGTGGGCGCACGTTGCGATACCTATACATAGGGACAAGCCCCGGCCTCGTCTGGGCTGCGACGCCAGCACAATTACCCGGTTACTACCGGATGCGGTTACGATCGGGTCCATGAGATTCCCAGACGAAGACGACTACGTCGAGGCCGGGGCCATCACCCGCCTCTGGTACCGGATCATCTGCCCCTTTACCCACGGCTCACGCCTGTGGATGGTGACAACATCGATCCTGTGCGCGCTCGCCGTCCTCCACTCAGCGAACGGCTCGTGGGGCTACCACGGCCGCGCCGAGGACACCGGATTTCTCTCCGGTGACTTCGTCAACGGCGTGCGCTTGGCGTGGCAGATCGACGCGGCGGACGCGGGCCTGGACCGCATCGACGACTACGTCGCACGCGACGGCTACCTCTTTCTGGTGGGATATCGCGGGAGCCAGCGCATCGCCGTCGGCTACGACGCCTCCCACTCCACCCCGCGCCAGCTGTGGCGCGTCGACGTCGACGACGAACCCGGCGTGCACTGGTGGGACGGCGACCTCCTCGTCGGAAACACGCTGGTGTCCGCAGCGGACGGTCACACAACTACCGGATGGCCTACCTCGGGAGTTCGCTACGGAATTTCCCCCTACGAACACCCTTCGCACACCGGCTGGTCCAGTGCCCCGATCGGTCCCATCCGCCTCTACTGCCCCGATCTCTCCACCGGACAGTGCGAGGCCTGGGATAAGACCGCAACACACGTGTGGGACTTCGACGCATCCAGCGGCTCCTTCCCCGACACCACGACTCCCGTGGACGGCTGGATCCCCATCGTCCACGCTGATCATCTTTCGAGGTATCAGCTGACCGGATTCAGCAGCACGTTTCTGCGCGGATTTCTGAACCTCTCGACCGGTGAACGCACCGGAATCGATGCCATCAAGGAGGCATGTGGTCCAGCAACGACCGAACTCGATGACGGAACCACGTCGTGCCGTATCACATTCCCCTACATTGGCGCACCACCCATCATCCGCGCCCAAGACGGTTGGGTGATCAGCAGCGGGTACATGCACGCAGCCACGGTCGCGCCCGACGGATCGAATGCGCAGGTCGTCACTCTTACGCAGGAGGACGTCACGCGCATCAACTACCTGAGCACCTATCCACAGACGCAAGCCTCACTACCGACGACCGAACAGATCGTGCACTACGCAGCCACAGGAGACCACTCGTGGGACACAACAATCACGCTCACCGAGGGCTCGGCGATCATCGTGAACGACAACGTCACGCTGGCTACGCATCAACAATACCTTGACATTTTATCCTACGACGCGTCGTGGTGGTGGGCCCCGCCCGCGATCAGTCAAGATACTTCTGTCCTGCTCATACCTCATCTCAAGGGCGCTTCGTCCAGCGACCATGACCTGGACTCGTGGCACCCTTCGCTCATCAACGTATCGGATGCGGCGCAGGCGTCGACACTGCCCGAAACATCATCCACTTACAGGCTGAGTAACGATGCGGTACATGGCTGGAACAACCTCGGTGTTCGCTCGGCAACTCCACTCTACGACGACCTCATCGTCGCCCGCATATCCCCTGAGACATCACCGTGGTACAAGCGCCTGCTTGCGCTCACTTCCTCTCCCGGCGACCACATCGTCGGCCTGACCCCAGCCCCCGGACCGATGAGGAGCGCCCGATGACTCTCTCCAACACGCTGACCTCCTGGCGCAAGTCCCTCCCGACTATCCTCCGCCGCCTCGCCATCGCACTGGCCGTCGCCCTCGTTAGCGCGCTGGCTGTCGGTACCTCCTGGCTCATGCACAGGCCGGTCGGGTACTCCGGCGACGCGCACGCATCCTCCCTGATCTCCCCGGACTTCGCCTCGGGCTTCGACGTCGCGTGGGAGATGACGTCCGCGGAGCTGGGGACCGACGCTCCCATCCGTGAGATCGTGAATGTCGACGGAACAGCCGTCATCTTCGCCTCCTCGCTTGCATCCTCTGATGATCCACTTTCCGGGACACTCATCGGCATCGATGCGAGCGGACGTACTCCCACGGTCCTGTGGCGTCATGACATCCACAACGGCAACATGAATCTTCTGATCTGGGAGGACTCTATCGTCGCCGGTGACGAAACAATACGCGCCGCTGATGGCGCAGTCACCGCTACCTGGGAGACGCCCTTACCCACGACCATGAGGTTTGGGTACTACGCGAACCCGGCAGTTCCTGCAACACTCGTGGGTAACGTTCAACCCATCAGAGAAGGGTCACGCTTTGTGCAAGTGACGTGGCCTGTCGCGCTCGTCTGTGCACCAACCGACACGAGGTACTTATACGTTGGCCCAACGACGGAATTCACATGCACGGCGTGGCACAAAGACGGCAGCCAGGCGTGGAGCTACGTCACGAGCACAGAAAAAGACCATCAACGCGGACCCATCACTACCCCCGCCGTTAATGGTTACATCCTCGTCGGCCACCTCAATCAAGAATACAGGCGGTACGACGCCGACGGATTCTTAAACCTCGCTGACGGCACCTACACGCGCGGTGACACACAGGACGGCATCAATGCCTCCACGCTGTTCCCCGCGAGCGACGGATGGATCGGTACCGCCTCATCCGACCCCTATTGGCAAGACCAAGAGTTTGTCGTCTACAACCCGGACGGGACTGAACGCGAGCGCACTGCGCGCTCGGTCGGTTCCCGAGACTGGTTGAGGATCCTGCACATGACGTGCTGGGATACGACAGGGCACATCATCACCCCCACAGCCGAGCAGGCCCTCGAAACTCTCCGCTCAGAGGAGGTATCCTGGGCTCCGCTATGCACACAACCACCGACCTATTCTGAAACGGACATCGGTTTCATCAACGGCAGGCCCCTGATGTCGACGAACGAGGACGGCTCACCAGAGACGGATAGCTATCCCGATGATTCGATCCTCGCATCGGACGGTTCACTGATCCTGTATCCAGCCTCGACTTGGACAGCCGACACTTCGAGGCAGGCAGTCTCCCTGTCGCAGCCCCTTTACTCCGCCCCCGAGGGTGTACTTCTGTCGAACCTCACCGAGGTCGGTGCCTACGGAGCCACCCCGCTTTACGATGACCTGTTGATAGCGAAACCCAAGCATCCCAACAGCTCCTGGCACCGATACCTCGGCACCTACCCCCACTCGGACACGGTACTCATGGGGATCACGCCGAAGCGGGCGGGCTGACCCCTAGGACGCAAGCCGATCCACGAGGCCAGGGCTGGGACCCACAACCCGACCCCGGCCTCGTCTGGCCTGCGACGCCAGCACAATTACCCGGTTGCTAGCGGATGCGGTTACGATCAGGTCCATGAGATTCCCAGACGAAGACGACTACAGGTGGGCGGGGTCGCTCAAGCGCCTCTGGTACAAGATCATCTGCCCCTTCACCTTCGGCACGCGCCTGTGGATGGTGACAACGTCCATCCTGTGCGCGCTCGCCGTCATGCATTCAGCGAACGGCTCGTGGGGCTACCACGGCCGCGCCCAGGACACCGGTTTCCTCTCCGGTGACTTCGTCAACGGCGTGCGCTTGGCGTGGCAGATCGACGCGGCCGACGCGGGCCTGGACCGCATCGACAACTTCCGCGTCGGTGACGAATACATCTATCTGGTCGGATATAAGGGGGCTCAGCGCAGCGTCGTCGCCTTCGACGCCTCATATGCCACCCCGCGCGAGCTGTGGCGCACCAACGTCGACGACGAGGAAGGGGTGAACTGGTGGGGCGATGACCTGCTCGTGGGCAACACCCTGGTGTCGACCGCTGACGGGTCGACGCGCTCGAACTGGCCGACCCCGAGCGTTCGCCTAGGGGACTCCCCCTATCAGCATCCCTCGGGAGCGGGACCACGCACGGGGGCGATCGGGCCTGTTCGCCTGTACTGCCCCGCTCCCTCCTCAACTCCTTGCCAGGCCTGGGACAAGACCGGGACCCACGTGTGGGACTTCGACGCCTCCACCGGCTCCTTTCCCGACTCCGTCACCCCACTGGAGGGCTGGGTACCCCTGCGCACATGGGAGCCATCGTCGACTGGCCCGGCCATGGGATATACGCTCGACGAGCTCACGGGCTTCCTCAATCTGGACACTGGAGAGCGTGTCGGCCTGGATGCCATCGAGGAGGCGTGCGGGCCCGCTACGCTGGAGGATTCGGAGGGCATACCCTATTGCCGCATCACCAAGAAATTTAAACATCAGCACCTCATCCTGCGTGCCTCCGACGGGTGGATCGTCGGCGACGGCATTGGATACATCGCGACCGTCGCCCCCGACGGCTCGAACCCGCAGGTGATGCACCTGGATGCACAAGCCTCGGAGCGCCTCCTGTTCCTGCGAACATACCCCGATCTGGGTTCCGAGCAGACCCCTACGACAGAACAGTTCATGCACTTTGCGGCCACGGGCGAGGCGTCGTGGGATTCCTCGATCACCGTGTTGCCGGGAGACTACGACGCCCCGATCTCCATCAACGAGGAGACCATCATCAGCACCGGACAGTCGTACTACGGAACTGACACCGACAACCCCAGCGTGTGGCTGGGTAACCCCGCGCTCAGCGAGGATTCATCTGCTCTGTTCCTCCCCCACATCAACGTGGCCCTTACCTCCTCCTTCATCACCAAGAAGGAATGGCGGCCGCTTCTCGTCGACGTGAATGCGGCCGCCGATGCCACGAGCACCGCAGCCGATTCCGACAAGTACGCCATCAGTTCCTACGCTGTCCCCGGATGGGAGAACCTCCACATGACGTCGGCGACAACAATGTTTGACGACCTGATCGTCGGCTTTGCGTCGCCCGCGCAGGCCCCCTGGTACAAGCGTCTAGCCGCCCTGTCTGCCGCCCCCGGCGAGCGCATCGTCGGCCTGACCCCCGCCCCCGGACCGATGAGGAGCGTTCGATGACTCTCTCCAACACGCTGGCCTCCTGGCGCGAGGCCGTCCTGACCTTCCTCCGCCGACTCGCTATTACGCTCGGTGTTGCCCTCGTCGGCGCGCTGGCCGTCGGTTCCTCCTGGCTCATGCACATGCCGGTCGGATATTCCGGCGACGCGCACGCATCCTCCCTGATCTCCCCGGATTTCGCCTCGGGCTTCGACGTCGCCTGGGAGCTGACGGGCGAGGACCTCGGGGTAGGCGGGTCGCTGCGCGCCTATTCGGAGATCGATGGGCTTCTCGTCGCCCTTCTCGGGGAGAAGGGTCAGCCTTCCACGCTCATCGGCCTCGATCTGAGCGGTGAGAAGCCCTCGGTCCTGTGGCGCCGCGAGGTAGCAGCGGTAGATTCGCCGATGTTCGCGTGGGGGGACTCCGTTGTGGTCGCGGGACAGACGATCCGCGTTAGCGACGGGGAGGTCACCGCCACCTGGGAGATGCCGCTCCCCACGAGCGTTACCTCGTACTTCTACGATTCTGATAGGTCTGATAAGAAGGGCTTCATCAACGTGGGAGGCGACAGTGTCGACCCCTCATCCACGGGTTTCTCACGCGTGACGTGGCCCGTCATTGTCGTCTGTTACCCGAGAGACACACCTTATGGTGTTCAGGATTTCGACTACCTGTGCCTGGGATGGAACAAGGACGGAACCGAAGCGTGGAGATATAAGGTGAACCTCTCCCCGCACAACCTTCAGGGCCCCGGCATCCCGTTGCCCGTGACGGCGGTCGACGGCTACGTTCCCGTCTCCCGGAATTTCAACTACGAGGATAATCAGGTCGGAGCCTTCCTCCACCTAGCCGACGGAGTCCTCGTCGAGAGACCGACCTACGACGCCAAAACTCTCCGTCCCGTCGCGGACGGGTGGGTGTTGGAGGGAACGATGACGGACAATCCCAAGCAGAGCGCCCTCGTCACGCTGGCCCCTGACGGAACCGAGGTCTCGCGCACTCGCCTCGCCGATCCGTTCATACGGCTGACGGACCTCAACCATGTGAAGTGCTGGGACGAGGACGGGCGCGTCGCGCGACCGACGAGCGAGCAAATGGCATCCACTCTGGCCACGGGGGAGGTCCCCTGGGCACACCTGTGCACACGCCGTGAGGACACCACTGTATTTGGCGGGGTCTCCATGATGAACGGGCGCCGCCTGAATGCCACGAAAGCGGACGGCGGCTCCCAGTACGGCAGCTTCCCGGACACCATGATCCCCGCGACGGACGGCTCCCTCATGCTCTCCCAACCCCCGGAGGATGAGGACTCGACGGACAGAAACCCGCCGACGAACCTGTATGCCGCCCCCTCGGGGATCCAGCTGGCCTCGCTGGAGGACGTTGGCCTGCGCGACGCGGTACCTTTCTACGACGACCTGCTCATCGCGTCCCCCGCGCGCCCGGATTCGCGGATCGCCCGTCTACGCTCCTATCTGGGTGCCTACCCCCACCCGGACACGGTGCTCATGGGGATCACGCCGAAGCGGGCGGGCTGACCCCCAGGACGTGCGCTGACCGACACCGACCCACGAGGCCGGCACTGAGTCGCAGGACGCGCACCGATCCACGAGGCCGGGACCGGACCCACGCAACCCGGCCCCGGCCTCGTCTGGTCTGCGACGCTAGCACAATTACCCGGTTGCTAGCGGATGCGGTTACGATCAGGTCCATGAGATTCCCAGACGAAGACGACTACAGGTGGGCGGGGTCGCTCAAGCGCCTCTGGTACAAGATCATCTGCCCCTTCACCTTCGGCACGCGCCTGTGGATGGTGACAACGTCCATCCTGTGCGCGCTCGCCGTCATGCATTCAGCGAACGGCTCGTGGGGCTACCACGGCCGCGCCGAGGACACCGGATTTCTCTCCGGTGACTTCGTCAACGGCGTGCGCATCGCCTGGCAAATCGACGCGGCGGACGCGGGCCTGGACCGCATCGACGACTACATCGCGCGCGACGGCTACCTCTTCCTGGTGGGCTATCACGGGAGCCAGCGCGTCGCCGTCAGCTACGACGCCTCCCACTCCGCCCCGCGCCAGCTATGGCACGTCGACGTCGACGACGAACCCGGCGTGCACTGGTGGGACGGCGACCTCCTCGTCGGCAATACACTGATCTCTCCAGCAGATGGGAAGGTAACAACTGGCTGGCCGTCGTCGGGTGATTCCCTGGCTGGGAACGCATATGCACGCCCCACCTCTACGGGATGGTCAAGCGCCCCCATTGGCCCGATCCGCCTGTACTGCCCTGATCTCTCCACCGGACACTGTGAGGCCTGGGATAAGACCGCGACACACGTGTGGGATTTCGACGCCTCGTCGAACGCGTTCCCTGACGTCGTCGCCCCGGTGAACGGCTGGGTGCCGTTGGTGAGAACAGACAAGTCGAGGGACAAGAGTCTTTCACCCGTTGCATTTGACCTGGCCGGATTCTTGAACCTGGAGACGGGTGAACGCACGGGGGTCGACGCCATTGAGGAGTCGTGCGGCCCGGCGAGAGAGGAGAATTACGACGGTACGACAACGTGTCGCCCACTAAATCCAAGCACATTTCGACTACCCATCATTCGCGGCAGGGATGGCTGGATCATCAGTGACGGGCTCAGGAGCGCTAGAGAGTCCTACGTGGCCATCGTCGCCCCCGACGGCACAAACCCGCAGGTGAGCTCCCTGTCGTTCGAGGCAATGGAACGCATCGCTTTCCTCAACGTCCACGCGACGGACGATTCCGAACTGCCCACCACTGAGGACCTCCTCCACTACGGCGCCACAGGCGAGCACACGTGGGAGGCCTCGAGCGCGGTGGTCTACACGTCGCCAGGCTCTGGGATGGCCTCGGTCATCATCAACGACAACCAGGAGATCGTCACTGATCGTCAAGTTTTCGATGACGATATGGACGCGCACATAGTGGATGCTCGTGTATGGGCGCGCAGCATTACCTACAGCCGCGACGCGTCGGTGGCATTGATCCCCGACTCCACGCCGCTCCTCGTCGACTCGGCGATAGCACAACGCAACTGGACAACACCTGGTCAGGACGACTACGGGCTTAAGGATGGTGCCGTCCCCGGGTGGCAAACCCTGCAGGTTTCATCCGGCACAGTTCTCTTCGATGATCTCGTCGTCGCCCGCATATCCCCCGAGACATCACCGTGGTACAAGCGCCTGCTTGGCCAAGCCCCCTCACCCGGCGGTCACATCGCCGGACTCACCCCAGCCCCCGGACCGATGAGGAGCCTTCGATGACTGCCTCGGATAATGCACGCAGCCCTCTCACCTCCATTCTTGCCTTTATCCGTGCAAGAAAACTGCTTGTCGCCACGCTCGCCTCGATCCTCGCGCTCGGCCTGTCATGGCTGGTCCATCTCCCGACCGGCTACTCCGGACACGCGCATCCCTCACAGGCCATCTCCACCGATTTCTCCTCCGGGTTCTCCGTCGCCTGGGAGATGACGAGCAAGGACTTGGGGGTCACGGCACCGGTCGCCGCCAGCACGAGGGTCGGCGAGGTCCTCGTCGTGCTCGCCGCTGAGGAGAGCAAATCATCCAACTCACAAGAGCCAATCCCAGCGACACTCATCGGCATTGATCCCAGTGGATCCACTCCCACCGTTCTGTGGCACCACGAGTTAAAATCTCCGAGTCGCACGCTCTTCACCTGGGATGACTCGATCATCGCGGGCGGGGAGACAATTCGAGCATCCGACGGGGTCGTGACCGCCACCTGGGATTCTCCCCTGCCCCCCACTGTCGGATACGAGGAGGATCTCGGTTCCCCACGTGTTGTCTTGTCCCCGTCGCGCCCATCTTGGGGCGCCGTTGCAAGCTTCATTCCTATCACCTGGCCCGTCGTGGTCACCTGCACGCGTATCGGCGATTCACAGGAAGGCGATCGCAACGAGGAACCCTCGTGCACGGGGTGGCACAAGGACGGCACCCAAGCCTGGAACTACGCGCTCACAAGGAATGCCGATAGGCAGAGGGTTCAGCCAACCTTTATTACTACAACCAACAGCCATCTCATCATCGGGCACTACGACGACAATTATCCGTACCTCGATTCATTCCTCAGCCTTATCGACGGATCCGTCACGGATCTCGGCGTGGCCTTCTCTGGTCACCTCTCCATCGACACCATCTACGCGACAAGCGAGATCTACGCGACAAGCGACGGCTGGCTCCTCAATGGGATGGATTATGCGCAGCTTGAAGACGGTGACATCGCTGTCCTAAACCCTGACGGCAGCCTCCGCGAGATGATGACGCTAACCACCAACTCACTATCGTGGAGGACATTCATCACCACCACGTGCGTGGATGCCGATGGGTATACCGTTCGCCCGACAACTGAACAGTCCCTCACAGCCCTACGTACGGGGCACGGCTGGACACCCACGTGCTACGGAGTTGAAAGTAACAGACCCGACAGCAGCATCTACGCCCTCAACGGCAGGAACTTCTTAGCCCCCGACGAGGACGGAATTCCCGCTGACACGCACTACAAACAAGGATCATTCTTCTCGACCGACGGTTCGCTGATCCTCGGCATCCAGTCGATAGAGAGCGACAAGAAGAACTCCACCAAGGAAGAAGCTCCAGCCTTGTACTACTCCCGGTCAGGCGTCAAGATCGCCTCGCTCTCGCAGGTCGGAGCAAGGACCGCGCAGCCCTTCTACGATGACCTACTCATCGCGACACCCGTCCCTCAGCGCAATATCTTCCTGCGTTACCTCGGCACCTACCCCCACTCGGACACGGTGCTCATGGGGATCACGCCGAAGCGGGCGGGCTGACCCCCACGACGTGCGCTGACCGACACCGACCCACGAGGCCGACACTGAGTCGCAGGACGCGCACCGATCCACGAGGCCGAGGCCGGGACCCACGCAACCCGGCCCCGGCCTCGTCTGGGCTGCGACGCCAGCACAATTACCCGGTTGCTAGCGGATGCGGTTACGATCGGGTCCATGAGATTCCCAGACGAAGACGCCTACGTCGAGGCCGGGGCCATCACCCGCCTCTGGTACCGGATCATCTGCCCCTTCACTTTCGGCGCACGCCTGTGGATGGTGACAACGTCGATCCTGTGCGCGCTCGCCGTCATCCAGTCGGCGAACGGCTCGTGGGGCTACCACGGCAACGCCAAGAACACTGGCTTTCTTTCTGGCGACTACGTCAACGGTGTGCGCCTGGCCTGGCAAATCGATGCAGCGGACGCAGGACTGGACCGCATCGACGACTACGTCGCACGCGACGGCTACCTCTTCCTGGTGGGCTATCGCGGGAGCCAGCGCATCGCCGTCGGCTACGACGCCTCCAACTCCACCCCCCGCCAGCTATGGCACGTCGACGTCGATGACGAACCCGGCGTGCACTGGTGGGACGGCGACCTCCTCGTCGGCAATACACTGATCTCTCCAGCAGATGGGAAGGTAACAACTGGCTGGCCGTCGTCGTCTGGGCTTCATCTGGGAGTCTCCCCTTACGAGCACGCCTCGACGGAAGGCTGGTCGACGGCCCCCATCGGGCCTGTCCGTTTCTATTGCCCCGATCCGGCCACCGGACTGTGCGAGGCCTGGGACAAGACCGCGACACACGTGTGGGATCTCGACACGTCAGGCTGGTCATTCCCCGACGACGTCGCTCCCGTGGACGGGTGGGTTCCGCTCTTGTACTCGGGTTATTCCACATACCATATGACCCCCGATTCAATCGGCAGAGGACTGGCCGGCTTCCTGAACCTCAACACCGGTGAGCACACCGGGCTCGAATCCGTCGCGGAAGCATGTGAGCCTGCGCTTGTGGAATACGAGGGAACACTTCATTGCACGATGACAGAACCGAACTACAGACTGCCTCTCATCCGGGCCCGGGACGGCTGGGTAATCAGCAACGGGCAAATGAATGCTGCAGCCGTCGCCCCCGATGGTTCCAACGCCAGGGTGGTCACCCTGAGTGCCGAGGAACTTAACCGGCTCAGCTACCTGACCCTCTACCCGTCATCCGACCAAGCTTCCCTGCCTACCACCGAGGAGATTCTGCACTACGCGGCCACGGGTGAACGGACGTGGGAAGCTGATCTCGCACTTGTGGAGCGATACGGCGATAATTTCGGGCCACTCCTCGTTATCAACGGAACCCGCGAGCTAGACACAAAGATGGACATCACGAAAGCACGGGAGGACTCATCCGCATGGTGGAGCAGGCCCGCGATGAGCCGGGATACCTCCGTCATACTCATGCCCCGTATTGTGAACGACTCCCCTGTATACACCAGCCTTGAGGATCGAAAGCCTCTACTCTTCGACACAGAACGTGCGGAGGATACTCAGTCAGCACCCTTCTACTCGCTCCGAGACGACGCTGTACCCGGCTGGGATGACCTCGGTGTTCGCTCGGCAACTCCACTCTACGACGACCTCATCGTCGCCCGCATATCTACTACAAGCTCACCGTGGTATGAGCGCATTCTTGCATTAGCTCCCTCTCCCGGCGACCGCATCGTCGGCCTGACCCCCACCCCCGGACCAATGAGGAGTGTCCGATGACCACATCCATCCGTCGCCTTCCCCGCCCGGTTAGCAAGCTCATCGCGGCCATCGCCGTTCTCATCGTCGCTGCTCTGGCCCTCGGATTGTCCTGGCTTACCCACCGGCCGACAGGGTATTCGGGCAACGCACGTGTCTCCTCCTTCATTTCCCCGGACTTCGCCTCGGGCTTCGACGTCGCCTGGGAGGCCACGGCCTCTGATCTCGGCATCACGGGGCAGATTGCTGCCACCACAACGATCGACGGGGTACTCATCGCACTCGCCCTCCCCGAGCAGGCAGACGAACCGTCTCAACCCACAAACAAGAAGACTGCCACATCGACCGCCGAGCTCGTCGGCATCGACGCAAGCGGAAAGACCCCCACTGTCCTGTGGCATCACGACCTGACCAAGACGAGCGGCAAGCTCTTCGTGTGGGAGGACTCCATCGTCGTCGGCGATCAGACGATCCGCGCCTCCGACGGTGCCGTCACTGCCACGTGGAAAGAGCCCCTTCCGACGGAACTACGACCCAGCTATTTCTCACACAGTCCTGAACCTGGCACTCTCGTTGGAAATCCTTACGCTCTCGGGCAGAAAAGTCCCTTCGTCCGGGTGATGTGGCCGGTGGCCCTCACCTGCGAACCCGCCAAGAGCTGGGACCTGTCTATTCCCAATGACGCCGAGTTCTCCTGTCAGGCGTGGCGCAAGGACGGAACGGTTGCGTGGACCTATCGCACAAGCGGGGACGACGGCCGTCAACACGCCCCAATAAATGTTCCCGCAGCCAACGGCTACGTGTATGTAGCTCACCCTAGCTTGGATGATGAAGAACCGGGGATGAGCGCTTGGGTCATCGACGGCTTTATGAACCTCGTCGACGGCAGCTACGTACGCGGCGACCTCCCCGAGAGTGGCCTCATCGAATCATCGATACTGCCCACGAGCGAGGGGTGGCTCACTGTCCGTCCGTCGACGACAAGCAAGTTTGCAGAGGATTACGTGAGCTTGTCCCCGGACGGACACCAGATCGCTCAGACTCCCCGCGTCTACGGATCCCTGACGTGGAAGGCCTTCAGAGCGACCACTTGCTGGGATCCCCAGAGCCAGGTTGTCACCCCCACTGCCCAACAGGCCATCGAGACGATTCACACCGGAGAAGTGCCGTGGGCTGCGGCGTGCATCGAACGAACGGACACCGACGTGAGCGACGTGAAAGCCATCAACGGCCAAGTTCTCATGGTGACCACCGCGGACGGCTACCCCGAACCGGCATCCTACGGCCGCACGCCGATCGTGGCATTGGACGGTTCCTTCCTGGTCGCGGAGGCTCGATCTGATTCTCCTGACGGTGAGGGCGTAAAGTCGGCGCGTACGATGATCCTCTATGACGCGCCCTCGGGCGTTCGCCTTGCGGCACTTTCGGATGTTGGCGCATCGTCCGCGATTCCTCTCTACGACGACCTGCTCGTCGCGTCCCCCGCGCACCCGGATTCGTGGCTTGCTCGCCAGCGCGCCCTCCTCGGCACCTACCCCCACCCGGACACGGTGCTCATGGGGATCACGCCGAAGCGGGCGGGCTGACCCCCAGGACGCGAGCCGATCCACGAGGTCGGCACTGAGTCGCAGGACGCGCACCGATCCACGAGGCCGTCAAAATTACCCGGTTACTAGCGGATGCGGTTACGATCGAACCATGCGATTCCCAGACGATGAAGACTACATGTGGGCGGGGCGATTCAAGCGCCTCTGGTACAAGATCATTACCCCACACACCCACGGAGCACGACTGTGGATGGTGATAACCAGCATCATCTGCGCGCTCGCCGTCATGCATTCAGTGAACGGCTCGTGGGGCTACCACGGTAACGCCAAGGACACTGGCTTTCTTTCTGGCGACTACGTCAACGGCGTGCGTCTGGCCTGGGAAATCGATGCAAACGATGCTGATGTGGACATGATCAACACGTACATCGCACGCGACGGCTACCTCTTTCTGGTGGGCTACAAGGGAAGCCAGCGGGTCGCAATCGGCTACGATGCCTCGTACTCCAGCCCGCGCGAACTGTGGCGCGTCGACGTCGACGACGAACCCGGCGTGCACTGGTGGGACGGGGACCTCCTCGTCGGCAACACACTCATCTCACCCGCCGACGGGACCATCACCACCGGGTGGCCGTCAACGGGAACCACGCTGGGGACAAGCGCGTACACGCGACCGAGTTCCCAGGGATGGTCAAGCGCCCCGATCGGCCCGATCCGCCTGTACTGCCCTGACCTCTCCACCGGACGGTGCGAGGCCTGGGACAAGACTGCAACACACGTGTGGGACTTCGATGCTTCCTCGGATGCGTTCCCTGACGTCGTCGCCCCGGTGAACGGTTGGGTGCCGCTGCTGACAGCGCGCAAGTGGCCGGACAAGACTCTTCCACCCGTTGCGCATGACCTGGCCGGATTCCTGAACCTGGAGACGGGCGAACGCACGGGGGTCGACGCCATTGAGGAGTCGTGCGGCCCGACGAAAGAGGAGGATTACGACGGTACGACAACGTGTCGCTTGGTCCATCCAAACGTATTCCAGCTACCCATCATTCGCGGCAGGGATGGCTGGATCGTCAGCGACGGACTCCGAGTAAGCTCCTCCAGCCCGAATGACTCCAACGTTGCCGCCGTCGCCCCTGACGGATCGAATCCGAGGGTGGGTACTCTGTCGCTCGAGGCAATGGAACGCATCGCTTTCCTGACCGTCCACGTGACGGACGATTCCGAACTGCCCACCACAGAGGACCTCCTCCACTACGGCGCCACCGGCGAGCACACGTGGGAGGCCTCGAGCGCGGTGGTCTACACGTCGCCGGGCTCGGTCATGGCCTCAGTCATCATCAACGACAACCAGGAGATCGTCACTGATCGTCAAGTTTTCGATGACGATGTGGACGCTTCCACGTGGGCGCGCGGCATTGCCTACAGCCGCGACGCATCGGTGGCATTGTTCCCCAACGCCAAGAGCAGGGGAGAGGATTACTACACGCCTCTCCTCGTTGACTCGGCGGCGGCCGCGGCAGACTGGAGCAGGCCTGATAAGGGCGAGTATTGGCTAAAGAACTCCGCAGTCCCCGGATGGCGCACCCTGCAGGTTTCATCCGGCACAGTTCTCTTCGATGATCTCGTCGTCGCTCGCATATCCCCTGAGACATCACCGTGGTACAAGCGCTTGCTTGGCCTAGCCCCCTCACCCGGCGACCGCATCGTCGGACTCACCCCCGCCCCCGGACCGATGAGGAGCGTTCGATGACTGCCTCGGATAGTGCGCGCAACTTCCTTGTTTCCGTGCTTGGTTTTATCCGCGAGAGGAAGCTTCTCGTCGCCGCCATCGCCGTGGTCCTCGGGATCGGCCTGTCGTGGCTGATCCATCTCCCCACCGGTTACTCCGGTCACGCCCACCCCTCGCAGGCCATCTCCACCGATTTCTCCTCCGGGTTCTCCGTCGCCTGGGAGATGACGAGCAAGGACCTGGGCGTCGATGGGCCGATCGCGGCCACCACGAGGGTCGATGGGGTGCTGGTCGCGGTCACCGGCAAGAAAGATGGGTCGTCGAAAGGTGCGACAACGTCCTCAGGGACACTCATCGGCATCGATCCGAGCGGTTCCACTCCTACCGTTCTGTGGCGCCACGAGTTCAACTCTGAGAGTGACACGCTCTTCACATGGGACGACTCGATCATCGCGGGCGGGGAGACAATTCGCGCATCCGATGGCACAGTCACCGCCACCTGGGATTCTCCCCTGCCCACCACTGTCGGGTACGACCATGATCTCGGTTCCCCACGTGTCTTGTCCCCGTCGCGCCCATCGTGGGGTGACGGCGCGAGCTTTGTTCCCATCACCTCGTCCGTCGTGGTCACCTGCACGTCCATCGACGACTCGAGGTCGGGCGATCGCGATGAGGGCCCCTCGTGCACTGGGTGGCACAAGGACGGCACCCAGGCCTGGAACTACGCGGTCACGAGGAACGCCGATAGGCTGACGGTTCAGCCAACCGGTGTCGCCACGGTCGACGACCATCTCATCGTCGGGCACTATGAGAAGAATTATGATTTGTATGTCGATTCGTTCCTCAGCCTCGTCGACGGCTCCGTCACGGATCTCGGCGTGGCCTTCTCCGGTCGCCTCTCCATCGACAACGTCTACGCAACAAGCGATGGCTGGATCATTAACGGGATGAGTTACTCTCAGCTTGAAGACGACGACATCGCCGTCTTGAACCCAGACGGCAGCCTCCGCGAGACGATGGCTCTGACCACCAACTCACTATCCTGGAGGACACTCATCACCACCACGTGCACGGATACCGATGGACAAGCAGTTCAGCCAACAACCGAGCAGGCACTAGCAGCCCTCCGCACGGGGCACGGTTGGACACCCATGTGCAGTAATGTTGTGACTTCGGGATCAGGCAGTAGCATCTACGCCCTCAACGGCAGGTGGTTCTTAGCCGCCGACGAGGATGGAACACCCACCTACACGGAGTACGAACAAGGATCATTCTTCTCGACCGATGGCTCGCTGATCCTCAGCGTCCCAAAGAAAAGTGTCGTGAAGGATTTCGACAAGGACAACATTCCGACTCTCCACTTCACGCGTTCCGGCAAGCAGGTTGCCTCCCTCTCACAGGTCGGGGCAAGGTCCGCGCAGCCCTTCTACGATGACCTACTCATCGCGACCCCTGTTCCCAAACGCAACATTTTCCTGCGTTACCTCGGTGGTTACCCCCACCCAGACACGGTGCTCATGGGGATCACGCCGAGGCGCGCGAGCTGACCAAGGCTGATCCACGAGGCCGGGGCCGGGACACACAACCCGGCTCCGGCCTCGTCGATCACCCGATAGGATCACACCATGAGATGTCCCAACGACGACGACTACAGTAACGCAGGCGCACTCAAACGCCTCTACTACAAAATCATCTGCCCCTTCACCTTCGGCACGCGCCTGTGGATGGTGACAACGTCCATCCTGTGCGCCCTCGCCGTCATGCATTCAGCGAACGGCTCGTGGGGCTACCACGGCCGCGCCCAGGACACCGGTTTCCTCTCCGGCGACTTCGTCAACGGCGTGCGCTTGGCGTGGCAGATCGACGCGGCCGACGCGGGCCTGGACCGCATCGACAACTTCCGCGTCGGTGACGAATACATCTATCTGGTCGGGTATAAGGGGGCTCAGCGCAGCGTCGTCGCCTTCGACGCCTCCTATTCCACCCCGCGCGAGCTGTGGCGCACCAACGTCGACGACGAGGATGGGGTGACCTGGTGGGGCGATGACCTGCTCGTGGGCAACACCCTGGTGTCGACCGCTGACGGGTCGACGCGCTCGGATTGGCCGACCCCGGGCGTTCGCCTAGGGGACTCCCCCTATCAACATCCCTCGGGAGCGGGACCGAGCACGGGGCCGATCGGACCGGTTCGCCTGTACTGCCCCACCCCCTCGTCCGCTCCCTGCCAGGCCTGGGACAAGACCGGAACCCACGTGTGGGACTTCGACGCCTCCACCGGCTCCTTCCCCGACTCCGTCACCCCACTGGAGGGCTGGGTGCCCCTACGCGCGTGGGAGCCATCGTCGGCCGGCCCGGCCATGGGATATACGCTCGACGAGCTTACGGGCTTCCTCAACCTGGAAACCGGACAGCGTGTCGGCCTGGACGCCATCGAGGAGGCGTGCGGGCCCGCCACGCTGGACAAGTCGTCCGGCGAGCCCTATTGCCGCGTCACCGCGAAATTTAAACAGCAGCACCTCATCCTGCGTGCCTCCGACGGGTGGATCGTCGGCGACGACGTTGGATACATCGCGACCGTCGCCCCCGACGGCTCAAACCCGCAGGTCATGCATCTGGATAATCGAGCCTCGGAGCGCCTCCTGTTCCTGCGAACATACCCCGATCTCGGTTCCGCGCAGACCCCAACGACAGAACAGTTCATGCACTTTGCGGCCACGGGCGAGGCATCGTGGGACTCCTCGATCACCGTGTCGCCGGGAGGCCCGGGAGGCTACGACACTCCACTCGTCATCAACGAGCACACAAAGTTCAACACGGGAATGACGTACTACGGATCTGACACCGAGAACCCCAGTGTGTGGCTGGGTAACCCCGCGCTCAGTAAGGATGCGTCCGTCGTGTTTCTCCCCCACGTCAACGTGGCCTCCGCCTCCTTTATCCCCAAGTACGAGTGGAACCCAGTTCTCGTCGACGTGAATGCGGCCGCCGATGCCACCAGCAACGCATCCGATTCAGACAAGTACGCCATCAGTTCCTACGCTGTCCCCGGATGGGAGAACCTCCATATGCTTGCAGCGACGCCCATCTTCGACGACCTGATCGTCGGCTTCTCGTCGCCGGCCCAAGCCCCCTGGTACAAGCGCCTTGCAGGCTTGTCTGCAGCCCCCGGCGAGCGCGTCGTCGGCCTGACCCCCACCCACAAAGCGTCAAGGAGCGTCCGATGAACCTCCCAAAGAAGCTGACTTCCTGGCGCGAGGCCCTCCCAGTCCTCCTGCGCTGTCTCGCCATCGCATTGGCCGCCACCCTCGTTGGCGCGCTAGCCGTCGGTGCCCCCTGGCTCATGCACAGGCCCGTCGGATACTCAGGCAACGCTCGGGTTTCCTCGACGCTTTCCCCGGACTTTGCCTCGGGTTTCGACGTCGCCTGGGAGGTGACGGCCTCGGATCTGGGTGTGAGTGGATCACTGTTGACCTACGTGAAGGTCGACGGCTTTATCGTCGCCCTTTTCGGAGAGAAGGGTCAGCCTTCCACGCTCGTGGGCCTCGACCTGAGCGGCGAGAAGCCCTCGGTCCTGTGGCGCCGCGAGGTGTCCGCTGTCGATTCTCCGATGTTCGCGTGGGAGGATTCCATCGTGGTCGCGGGACAGACGATCCGCGTCGCCGACGGCGAGGTCACGGCCACCTGGGACACGCCGCTCCCCGCGGATGCAACCTCGCGCTTCGTACAGGGTGACGACGAGGCCTTCATCAACGTGGGAGGCGACTATGTCGATCCGGGGTACACGGGTTTCTCGCGTGTGACGTGGCCCATCATTGTCGTCTGTTACCCGAGAGACAAACCTTATGGTGTTCAGGATTTCGACTACCTGTGCCTGGGATGGAACAAGGACGGCACCGAAGCGTGGAGATATGAAGTGTCCTTGTCCTCCGAGGACCTTCAGGGTCCCGGCCTCCCGTTGCCCGTGACGGCGGTCGACGGCTACGTTCCCGTTTCCCGGAATTTCAACTACGAGGATCGCCAGGCCGGTGCCTTCCTCCACCTGGCTGACGGCACCCTCGTCGAGAGCGCGACCTACAACGCCAGAGGCCTCCATCCCGTCGCGGACGGATGGCTGCTGGAGGGAGGGACGAACGATCCCAGGCAGCGCCTCCTCGTCACGCTGGCCCCTGACGGAACCGAGGTGTCACGCACTCTCCTCGCCGATCCGCTCATACATGTGTCAGACGTCGGATCCGCCACGTGCTGGGATGAGGAAGGCCGTGTCGCGCGACCGACGAGCGAGCAGGCAACATCCACTCTCACCTCTGGGGAGTTCCCCTGGGCGTCCGTATGCGTACAGAGGAATCAAAACTCCACAAAGGGTTTCTCCATGTTGAATGGCCATCGTCTGATGGCGACGAATGGAGCGGGCGGGGCCGAGAACGGCACCTATCCGGAGAGCCTAATCGCAGCAACGGACGGCTCCCTGATCCTCTCCCAACCCCCGGAGGATAAGGACTCGACGGACAAGAACCCACCGATGAACCTGTATACCGCCCCCTCGGGCATCCAGCTGGCCTCGCTGGAGGACGTTGGCCTGCACGACGCAGTACCTTTCTACGACGACCTGCTCATCGCATCCCCCACGCGATCGGATTCGTGGCTTACTCGCTTGCGCTCCTTCCTGGGCTTCTACCCCCACCCGGAAACGGTCCTCATGGGGATCACGCCGAAGCGGGCGGGCTGACCCCCAAGACGTGCGCTGACCGACACCGACCCACGAGGCCGGGGCCGGGACCCACGCAACCCGGCCCCGGCCTCGTCCCACGTCCCCATCGCGCCCATCGCTTGTGTGACCTACCAGCCATCGGGCAGAATCGTGTCCGTGTTCGCGCATCTTGTCTCCCAGATACCTGTCCCCGTTGCACTGGCGATAGCCCTGCTGGTGCTCTGCACGCCCTACCTCCTCATCCGCGAAGCACTCGACCGCTCCAAGGGCGCCACCCCCGCGCCGCACGACGTGCGCAAGGCCGGAAAAGGCGAGGAGTGGGACAAGCTCAACAAGCACCACACCCCGAAACTCACAGGCTCGCTCAAGAAGCTGGCGGCGAACCCGAAGGCGCGCCTACTCGCCCCGGCGATCCCCTACGCGCTGTGCCAGGGCAACACGGTGGACACGCTCGCGCTGGGTGACAAGCGGGCGATCGAGCAGATGCTCGCCCGCGACTGGGGCATCACCGGCCGCGACGGCCTCCTCCGCCAGCTCTACACGCTCATGAAGTCCGGGCACCGCGAGGACTACGAGCGCCTGCGCTCCCAATGCGCCAACCCCTCGTGGGTCTCCTCGACGCTCGCGCGCCTGAACAAAACCGCGGACAACGACACCTACGCGTGGGAAAAACGCTGGCGCATCAACCGCATCGTCGCCAACGATCGCGGCATTCAATCCGTGGACTTTGGGGCGTGGGACTTCCTGCGCGTCGCGATGCTGACGCGCGCGGGGGCGGGCCTCGGCTGGCTGAGCGAGGACGAGGCCTGGGACACTCTCGCTCTCGTCAACCGCGCGCTGGACTTGTCCTACTCCTCGTGGAACGAGGTCTGGGACGCGTTCCGCACAACCCGCTGGCTGTGGGCCGCCGAGGGTAAGGCGCAGGAGGCGACCAACGACCTGCACGAGCGCAACCGAGGCACCTTCCTGCTGGGCCCGAAGGGCCTGTGGACCGCCATCCCGTGGGATGCCCCCTACCCCGCCCCACGTTTCCTCCTGCTCGACGCGATCGCGTCCATGGGGGACCTGCGTCTCTTGTCACCCCAAAAGTGGGAGCGCTCCTCGGCCTGGGAGCGGGAGCTCGACAACCAGTCGCGCAGCCGCGCCCCCCTGTCCTCCGGCGGCAAGCCGGCCATCCAGTAGCGACGCCTCCGCTCACAGGAACGCGAACGCACGGCACGAGAACGAGCTTCCGTAACCAGGCAGAAGAAGAGGCAGAAAGCTGAAGAGAAACGCCACCTCGCCCGCCTGAAAGCGAAAGCTCACCACC
The DNA here is from genome assembly GCF_030644365.1 of Schaalia sp. HMT-172. Lineage (NCBI taxonomy): Bacteria > Bacillati > Actinomycetota > Actinomycetes > Actinomycetales > Actinomycetaceae > Schaalia > Schaalia sp. HMT-172. Next base: position 249,599 of record NZ_CP130058.1, on the reverse strand, counting down.
GCGGCCACTAAGGGCTGCACGTTAACCCCTTGACACACACGTAAACCCCATAACCTGCGCGTAGGCGGCGCTGCCCCCCGTGCGGATGAAAGGGCCCATGTGCATATCATCGGGCCCACGTGCGGACGCGCATGGGCATGGGCGGCCACGAAGTGGATAGGAAACCACGAACTGGATAGGTTATGACGTTGCGGATAGGAAAACAACCTATCCAGATCAGCGGTTCCTATCCAGATCGGCATTTCCTATCCAGATCGGCATTTCCTATCCAGAACGCACAGCCTTCTCCCTCCCAGGTGAAGAACGCCGCGATGCAGACCCCGCGTCATCAGTTCCGCGCCAGCAGTCCCGCAGTAGCCGGCCCCCGCACGGAGGTGTTGCCCCGCGCATCACCATCCGGCTGGAGACACACACCCTCACTTCCTGTACACTATTCTGTACATAGGCGAGCAGAGGAGCACCCCATGAAAACCATGACCTACACCGAGTCGCGCGCACGCTACGCCGAGGTCCTCGACCAGGTCGTCAACGACCGCGAGGAAATCGTCATCACCCGCCAGGGCCACGAGAGCGCCGTCATCATCGCCCTCGACGAGTACGAGTCCCTCATGGAGACCGTCTACCTCATGCAGTCCCCCGCGAACGCCCGCCACCTGCGCGAATCGATCGCACGTCACCGCGCTGGCGAGGGCGTCGTTCACGACCTCATTGAGCTCGACGAGGACTGACCATGCACATCACATGGGATGAGGAGGCCTGGAACGACTACGTCTGGTGGCAGTTCGAGGATCGCAAGACCCTCAAGCGCATCAACGCACTCATCAAGGACATCCAGCGCAACGGAAACGAGGGGATCGGCAAGCCTGAGCCTCTTCGCTACGAGTTCTCGGGGTACTGGTCACGCCGGATCGACTCACGGCACCGCCTGATCTACCAGATCAGCGACGACGGCAAAGCCCTCTGGATCATTTCCTGCCGCTTCCACTACGGCCAGTAAACATTCACGAGGCCCGGACTGCATCCACCCCGACAACAAGTAACAACGCCCTGACGCCGGGCGCCGCGGCTGCCCCTGCAGCCGCGGCACCCACGCACACAACACCACTCAGTACGTCAAGAGTCCCCAGCGGATCAGGTCACGCAGGGGTGCCTCGATCTCGGCGCGCACACGCCGCGCCGAGCGCCTCCGCCGCCTCGCGGGCGTGGCGCGTGGGTGCGTGGGGCAGCGCGTCGAGCGCCCGCAGCGCCTGAGCGAGAGCGCTCGATCCCTTCATCTTGGGGCGCAGCTCATCAGGCACGCACACCCTCATGCCGTAGTCGCCCGCGAGCGCCACCAGGGCCTCGACCATACGATTCGAACCCCGGATGCCAACGAGTGACGGAAGCAGGACGGCGATGGTCTGGGCGACGCGGTAGCCGGCCAGCGCCGAGATGGACGCGCAGTCGGTGAGCGTCTGGGCGACCCGCCCGGGACCGAACCACCCGTTGCGCAGCAGGTAGCCGAACTCACCAGCCATGGCCGCCGGGTCGTATCGGCCGGTGTCGGCGAGGCTCGCGATGGCCTCGGCGGCGATGGCCCGGTAGGGTGCCTGCGCGGCGGTGGACGCCCACGCCAGGGCCGAGTAGGTGGGCGCGCCCGGCGCCCGCCACCCCTCCCCCAGCGCGCGCACGACCACCTCGAAGGGCGCAATCACCTGCGGGAACTTGACAAACGCACCCTGGAGGACGGGCATCGCGTGGGCAGCCAGAATGTCCGGGTTGTGCTGGAGGGCCCAGGCAGCCCACGCGTAGGCGACGCCGCTCGACCGGTAGTCCCCGGATTCCAGGAGCCGCCCGGTGAACTCGGGAGCCACCCCCGCGACGTTGGCGAGGGCGCCCGCCAGCGAGTCCTCGCCCGTGGCCAGGGTTTGCCCGGGGATCACCCACGTCTCGTGCATGTCGTCCGTCTTGGTGTACTCGCCGCGCACGACGCTCACAGGCTTTTGATAGGGAGCCCGAATGATCTGCCGCTCCCACTGCGCCTCGATGGGTTCCAGCGGCTCGGTCAGGATCGGGTCGAAGCGGTACATGTCCTGACCGTTCGGCTTGTCGTAGGGCTTGTCCCCCAATGCGACGCGCAGCTGCTCGTGCAGGAGGCGGACCGGGCCGCGGTGCTGCTCCCACTCGCTGCCCTTGCGCCGGTAGCCGCGGAAGTGGCCGGCCTCGGGCGCGTCCTTCACATCCACGTCGCGCAGGAGCCGCGAGGCCAGGTAGGAGAGCTGGTTGGCGCCCTTCCAGTTGGGGGCGCTGCGCCAGTACCTGGCGAGCAGCGCCTTGTCGGCCTCCGCCAGCTCGATGCCCTCGCCGCTGATGCGCGTCAGGAGCGCGGGCAGGGCGGCGCCCGCTGCCGCGTCCTCGAAGAGGGCGTGCAACGCAGCGACGGCCGCGTCATTGTCGTCGGGCAGCTCGGCGGTATGCGACGTGCGCGGCAGGTCCGCTGCGGGGGCGTCCGGGAACGTCCACGAGGCCTGGGCCCCCTCCCCGGGTTCACGTCCCCGGGCGGTTGCGCCGGGGGCGGCCGCCCCCGCAGGCCCGGCCCCGGCCTCGTCCCCACAGTCCCCGGAACCGTCAGAGTCCCCGGAACCAGTGGGTGCCGCGACGAGCGCGGCTGCGCGGTCTCGCAGGTCGAGGGGGAACTCGGCGGCACCCACGACGTCGCTGACGGCGGCCGCGCAGCCGGGATGGGCCTTGACGAGGGCGGCGAGCAGGCGCACGTGCGCGCGCAGCAGCTTCTTCTCGGAGCGCGCGAGGACCTGGGCGCTGCCCCGCACGAGCACGTCCACCTGCCCCACCGACAGCTCCCCGACGAGGCCGAGGAGGGCCTTGTGGGCCAGGGACACCGTCGGAGAGGGCTGGGCTCCGAGCAGGGCGATGAGGTCCGAGGCCGCCGCGACCTTTTCCTCGCGCGTCGGTTCGAGTGCCTCCCAGGCCCGCGAGAAGACGCGGGCGTTGTACGCGGAAAAGTCGCGCCGCTGCGCGGCCAGACACTCGGAGAGGATGCGGGGTCGCAGCTGCGGGAGGCGCGTCGCCATGTAGCGGACCAGGTCGTGGCTGTGCAGGCGCTCGAAGTCGCCGCCGGGCGCGGAGGGGTCCTCGCGGTACATCCACACGAAGAGGGCAGAGCCCGGCAGGGCGCCCTCGACGCGGAAAAACTGCCAGAACTCGTGCTCCAGGAAGGTCGGGTTCTCCTCGAAGAAGCGCTGCGTCCCATCCGAGGTGGGGTGGGGCGCGGGAATGATCCTGCGCGCGAAGTACTCCAGGGAGGGAGCGGAGGTGAGGAACGCTCCACGCTCGGCCAGGAGGGAGCGGTAGGTGTGCCAGAAGGCAACGCCGCCGGGGCTCCCGGCGGCCTCCTCGAGCCACTCACCGCTGCGCCCAGCCGCGCCGCGCCTGTGGGCGGCGAGCAGACGCTCCAGGTCCGCCCCCTCGCGCGGGTCACCGCCGCGGCGGCCCGACCACCGGGCACCGTAGTCGTCGCCGGCATCATCGCTCCCAGCCAGGGCGGCGCGCAGGAACGCGCACATGCGCACCGTGTCCTCTGGGACCGCGTCCCACTCCCACTCGACGGCTGGCGGGACGAGGCGAGCGAAGGGCACGGACTTGAACAGGGAGCGCCGATCCTTCTCCGAGGCCCCTTCCAGCACCCGCTCGTAGGCGTCGATGGCGCTCTCCCCGGAGGCGAGGAGGCGCTTGAGGGCCGCCCTGCGGGCGGGGAGCGTCATCGGCGAACTCATTGGCTCATCTCCTTCAGCGTGCGCGCATACTTGGCGGCCTGTGAGGAGCCTCGGAAAAGGCCAAGCCAGCCGACGAGATCCTCGCCGAGCGGCGGCGCCCACCCCTCAGCCTGCGCCCGCGCGTACTGCGCGGTGACGACGCCCAGCAGCTGCCCGATGCCCGTGCGCCCGCGCTCAATCCCGGGGAGCAGCGCGAGCGCCAGGTCCAGCGCGAGGCGAGGGTCCACGTTCCCCAGATCCTGGAACGCCTGCGCCCACCGGTTCAGTTTCACGGTGTGTGCCACGGCCTCAAAACCGGCCACGGCCTGGTCGAAGGAGAGGTCACCGCGCGCCACCAGGGCGGCCAGGGCCTCGACGCCGAGCGCGCGCGACTCGACCTCGCGTTCGCCCATCGCCTGGCCGAGGAGCTGGGCAGACAGCGAATCCCAGCGCCCGCCGTGCTCACACAGGGCCCGATAGCAGTCAGCGGTCAGCTGCGTACTGTCAAGCACATACCACTGCGAGGCGATCAGGCAGACGGCGAAGTGACGCACCGACGCGGGGTAGAGATATCGGTGGGCAGTAAAATCACCCGAGGCGCTCGCAATATCCGCGAGCGCGCCCAGCTCAGGGCCTGTCGCGCCCGTATCTGCGCCGACGACGCGCGGGGTAAAGAACGCGTAGACGGGCGAGCCGTCACGCGCGACCTTCGGCTTCCCGCTGCGCGACTCGTAGGCGGGGTGCCCCTCCCACGCAACGGCGAGGGAGGACAGGTAGCCCTCGGCCCGTCTGCGCACCGCACCCGTGAGCGCGAGGCGGATGCGATCCGCGGCGGGCAGCTCCGCCTCCCGCTCCTCCACGAGCGCAAGCGCGGCCGCGCAGTCCGGGTGCTCGGTGTCCACGCGCAGCAGCGCCTGGGTGAGGTCCGCGGGAAGGGGCGCGGCGTCCCCGTTGTCCAGGGCGCGGTGCACGAGGACAAGCGGGTTCACGGCTCCCCGGTCGTCGGTGGGCGTGGCCAGGAGACGGTAGCGCCGTCCACACTCGACCAGGCCCACAACTTCGATGATGCGCTCTCGCAGAAGGGTCGGCATATTTTCCGATTCCAACCAGGCGGTGCCAGCGGCCAGCGGGCTCTCCACGCCCTCCCCTCCCCCATCGAGGGCTATCTGCAGGAGAGATCCGAGCATGCGCTCGTACCCAAATCTGCGCGTGGTCAGGTGCCGCACGAGCGGGCGCAACGATTCCAGCGCGTCCGGGGTGAACTCTGGAGAGGCGAGGAACGCGAGCAGCGCCTCGTATTCGAGCCCCATCTGCGCCTTCTCGGCCAGGACGCCGACCCGCCCGCTCACGTCCTCGGCGCTCATCGGTACCAGGTCGCCCGCCTCGCGGGGAGGCGGCAGGAAGGAACCCGGCTCGCCCCGGGTTTCTGGCACGAGGCCAGGGCCGGGCCGGTCACCCACCGCGCAGACGGACACGAACTCGCGCGCCTCGGGGACGACCAGCGGATCCAGGTCGGCCAGACGCACGATGGCGGCGACGCTCTCGCGCGTCAGGAGGCTGGCGGTCACGTTATCGCGCGCCAGCCCCAGCGCCGCCCGCTGCACCTGCGCGTCCGGGAAGGAGAGGGCGACGCCGAGCAGGGGTTCGAGGTCCGTGCCCTCCACGGCGCCGAGGCCATCACGCAGGACCCCGAGCACGCGCAGGGCGTTCGCCTTCGACCCCATGAGCGCCCCCTCGCAGCTGCGAGCAAAGAGCTCCAGGTCGAGTCGCCCGCCCTTCGAAAGGGCGGTCAGCTGCCCGACCGCCAGGGTGACGGTCGGCCCGACGGGAGAGGACATGAGGGCGCACAGGGCCCCCTGACGGGCCTCGGCCTCGTCCAGGGTCATGGCAAGCAGGCGCAGGGTCCGCGAATGCCAGCCGGCGCGCGCGGAAGGCAGGTCAGCGGCAAGCATGGCGAGGAGGGCATCGATGAGGCGATCCCGGTCGATGAGCCCCTCGTCGGCGCAGGCAGCGAGCGTGCGCGACCAGCCGGGCGCCCGCCTCGAGCCCATGGAGGCAGAACGGTCGGAGGCGGACAGTGACACGCCGCGGTTACCCTCCTGGCGTAGCATCCCCCACACCAGCTCCTCGCGCAGCTCCCGATCGGCGCGCATGAGGGGCAGCTGCAGCCCGGGTTCGAGGCCGATGAGCGCCGTCAGGAATCGCTCGTCATGCTCGAGGGCCAGGTCACCCTTCAATTCCGCCAGGCGCAGGAAGCCGATGCCGTCCATCCACGGATCGGACAGGCGGGTGCTCACGGCCAGGTCAGCATCCGTGGGCGGGCCGTCGTTGATTTCCAGCATGCGCGCGTAGACCTGGTCGAGCGTCCACAGGCCCGGGTGCTGCCGGACCCACAGGTGGAGCCTCCAAAAGTCCATGCACTCATCCAGGGTGTCGGGCAGCCAACGGATGGTGCTCACGATTCCTCCTTCAGGAGCAGGGAAACGGCGAGGACGTGCTTGCAGGGACCGCGCCCTCCCCTATGTTTCATCCACCACGGGCAGGTGCAGCGGTACTCGCCGATGGCGTAGGGGTCGGCAGGTACCTCCACGCGGTAGCGGTTCGCACCCGACGACACGCGGAATCGCGCGCCCTCCTCCCGTGTGATCGCGCCGCGCTCAATGAGCGTGCGCGCCCCGGCCAGGCGCGGGTGCATGGCGGTGAGCGCGTCGGCACGCACGGGCAGGGGACGGTGGAAGTAGGCGCCCTCGGTGACGTCGAAGCCGACCTGCCCGCTCGAGGCCAGGAGCGCCAGGCCGCCGGCCACCCGGTCGGGGGCCAGGCCGGAGCGGGCGGCCATAAGCCGCGTATCGATGCGCGGCTCGAAGGAGAGCAGGGCGGAGAGCATGTCCGCGTCCTCCTCGACGCGCGGATCCCCCAGGGAGGCCAGGACCGCGCCCTCCCCGGAAAAGCCGCGGGACTTGGCGGGGCTGAGCCCCACGCTCAGGCGCGCGCCGGGCAGGCAGGCAACCCACAGGGAGGCGACCGGCTCGCTGCCCGCGTCCACGTGAGATCCGTAGGCCTCAAGCGACGTCATGAGGTGCAGGAGAGGCTCGAACACGCGCAGGCGCTCGGGCCCGGCGACGCACGCGGCCCCCGGAGCGGGCCTGGTCCCCAGGCGCAGGCCGCGCACAGCACGCCCCGCCCACATGACCGTGCCCGTCGCGCTGGACCTGGGCAGACCCCGGATGAACGCGCGGGCCTGCACGGCGTTCAACGCGTGGAGAGGCATCATCACAGAGCTGAGCATCTGCGTCTCCGCGAAGCCCTTGAGCCAGCGCAAGGACAGCTGCACCTTCTCCTCCGTGACCTCCTCGTCCAAGGTCGTGGCCGTCAGCCCCTCCTCGCCCACGCCCAGGTGCAGGGGTTCCCCCGCTCGCAGGGACGCCAGGGCGGCGCGCAGCGGCTGGTTCACGTCCACGTTGGTCACGCCGACCGCGCAGTGAGTGGCGTCCAGGGCCGAGGCCTGCACGTCGAGCCGCGCGTACACGCCGCAGCAGACGCTAAAAGACTCAAAGCGCAGGCCCTCCGCCGTGCTGGTGACCACCGGGTCGAGCATCCCGATCCGCGTCAATCCCCCACCGGGGGTGGGAACCATGCCGGGCGGCACGTAAAAGCGGGTGCGCGCCACGCGCGCGACCGCGAGTAGGCCGGCGGCCACCACGTCGGGGCGCTCCATGAAGCCCGAGAAGAAATAGGGGTGCGCCGCCTCCCCCTCGGGGGTGGACCCTCCCGATGTCGCCAGCGCAAGCCCCGCGCCCTCATCCAGGCGCGAGGGGACACCGTAGCGGTAGGCCAGCTCGTAGTCCATGTCGCTCCTTCGCGTGAGTGTGGCGCCAGGCTAACACAGGGCCCCCACATCTGGAGCCGACTTCATGCCCACCCGCACCCACGCTCGCAACGCGCCCGAAACGACACCACACAGCCCACCCGATGCAGCCAGGGCGCCGCGGCCGCCCCCGCGGCCGCGGCGCCCCCGCACGCAACAGCGCTCAGTAGGTGAGGAACCCCCAGCGGATCAGGTCGCGCAGGGGAGCCTCGACCTCGGCGCGTACATCCTCCACCTCAACCGAGGTGAGCATCGCGACGGCCGACGCGATCTGCCCGACCGTCAACTCCCCATCCGAAGCCCCCACGACCGCGGACACGGCCGACGAGACCGGCACGGAACGGCCCAGCCCCCCGCCCTGATGCAGGATCAACAGCTCCGGATCCGGGCTACCCGGCACGTAGTGGCGCTCCTCGCGCACATCCGACGCACGCGTGAGCGCCACCTCCCACAGCTCGGGGGCGCGCAGGGAGGCCAGCGCCCACGCCACGTCGCGCCCGCGCGGGGCGTGCCCATCGAGGGACAGGTCGTAGGCGCGAACCCCACCCGAGGCGGCCTCGGCCTCGTCGAGCCTGCGCAGCGCCACGAAACCCATGCCGATCGCGCCCGTGCCCGCGCGACGGAAATCCACCAGCCACGACGTAAACGCGCGATCGTAGTCGGCGCGCGCCATCAGCTGGCCGCCCGAGTCACGGATCCACATGTCCACGTAGCGCGCGGGATCGAGGACGTCGCGCTGGACCACCCACGCGTCCACCGGCAGTCCGTCGAGCCAAGAATCCACGCGCCACGACCACTGCGTGTCCGGGTTGCGGCTCGCGGGAATCTCCCAGTTCGCGAGCATCTGCAGCGTGCCCCCGGGCGCCAGGTAGGTGGGAGCCTCACGCAGGACCGCCCGGATCAGGTTGTCGCGATCCATGCCGCCGTCGCGGTACTCGAGCAGGCCGGCTGTCCCGCGCACGCTGTCCGGCGTGATCACGAAGGGCGGGTTGGAGACGATGAGGTCGAAAGTCTCACCGGCGACCGGCTCGAAGAGGGACCCCTCGCGCACGTCGATGACCGTCTCGTTGAGGGCGGCGTTGAACTGGGTGAGCGCGCAAGCCCGCGCCGACAGGTCGGTCGCCACCACGCGGTCGGCATGCGTCGCCAAGTACAGGGCCTGGATGCCGCACCCGCAGCCCAGATCCAGGGCCGAGTCAACCCGATCGCGCACCGTCATCTCCAGGAGCGTCAGGGTCGCCCCGCCGATGCCGAGCACGTGGTCATCGGCCAGCGGCCTGCCGGTCTGTGCCTCCCCCAGGTCCGAGGTCACCCACCAGTCGTGGTCCCCGCCCGGCAGCGCGGCCGCGTGTGGGCGCAGGTCGAAGAGCGCGCGCATCCAGGGGTCGTGCTCGACCTCGGGCTCGGAAGCCTCCTCGTCGGGGTCCCGCATCGTCGGCAGGGTGGGCGCCTCCCGGGACGAGGCCTCCCCATCCTCTCCCGCCTCGGCGCGCTCCCGCGTGGGCGCGGACGTTGATGTGGGCTTGGCGCACGCGCGCGGCATGACGAGGCCGGAGGCGGCCTCGGCCTCGTCGATGACGGCCGCCAGGCCGAGGGTCTCCAGGCCCTGCGCCCCAAGCGTCGGGAGCGCCCCGGCGAGGGCCGACGCCCTCTCGGGCTGGCCGAGAATGAAGAAGCGCGTGAGGGTGGCAGCCGGGTCTGCGACGCCCGCGAGCTCAACGAGGGCGGGCAGACGCGAGTCGCGCATGAGGGCGGCAAAGGTGTCGGCGCTCAGCAGCGCCTCCAAGGTGTCGATGGTCCAGCTCGACGCGATAACGTCGAAGCGCAGGCGCGCGATGAGGTCACGGTCGAGGGCGGGGACGGGTACGGAAGTTGTCATGCCTCAAGCCTATCCCCATGCGTACAATGCGCGGGTACCCAACCAGGAGCCCGACGCCCAGCTCAGAGGAGGAAACCCCATGTCCGGTGGACTTGTCGCACTGCTCGACGATATCGCGACCCTCGCGAAGGTCACGGCCTCGTCGATCGACGACGTCGCGGCGAACGCCGTCAAGGCCTCCTCGAAGGCGGTGGGCGTCGTCATCGACGATACGGCGGTGACGCCTCAGTACGTGTCGGGCCTGAGCCCGGCGCGCGAGCTGCCCATCATCGGCAAGATCGCGCGCGGCTCCCTCATCAACAAGCTCTTCATCATCCTGCCGATCGCGCTCCTGCTCACGTGGCTCGCCCCCCACTTCCTGCCGTTCCTGCTGGTCGTGGGCGGCGCGTACCTGTGCTTCGAGGGCGGGGAGAAGGTCCTCGAGAAGCTCGGCTGGCTGCCCGGCCACCACGAGGACCACGAGGAGGCCGGCGCGACCAGCGCCGAGGAGCTCGAGAAGTCCATCGTGTCCTCCGCGACCCGCACCGACCTGATCCTCAGCGCCGAAATCATGCTCGTGTCCATGGCCGGCCTATCGAATGAGCACGGCGTCATGCGCGTCGCCGTCCTCATCGGGGTCGCGTTCTTCATGACATTCTTCGTCTACGGCCTCGTCGCCCTGCTGGTCAAGGCCGACGATGTCGGCCTCCGCCTGGCGCGCGGCGCCCTCGAGCCCGAGGACAACCGGCCCGGCCCGGTCGACAACATCGGCCGCACGATCGTGCGTGTCATGCCGCACGTCTTCAGCGTGATCGGCGTCGTCGGCACGGTCGCCATGCTGTGGGTCGGCGGGCACCTGGTCATCGCGAACCTCGCCGAGGTCGGCGTTCCCGTCTTCCACCACGTCCTCGAGGCCGCCGAGCACGCGGTGTCCGGCGCAGGCGGATTCGTGACCTGGCTGGTCGAGACACTCCTGTCCGGCGTCTTCGGTGTCATCCTTGGCGCCGTCATCGCGTGGCTCGTCGTCGGGGCTTCCGCGCTCGTGCGCCGCGTGCGCGCTCGGGCCTGATCGTCTGTCGTTTCACGAGGCCGGGGCCAAGGATGCGCGATCGCGTTCCCCAGCCCCGGCCTCGGCGTTGATCGCGATCCGCGAAAGGTGACACAAACCCCCTACGCAAACCGGGACTTAAGTACTACTCTTGGAGTCAACAGTCAAACGACGACGACGCCCAGGAGGAGCATCATGACCGTCTACACCCTGCCCGACCTGCCCTACGACTACTCCGCGCTGGAGCCCCACATCTCCGGACGCATCATGGAGCTGCACCACGACAAGCACCACGCGAACTACGTGGCCGGCGCGAACGCCGCACTGGAGAAGCTGGCGGCCGCCCGCGAGTCCGGCGACTTCGCCGCGATCAACCTGTGGGAGAAGAACCTGGCCTTCAACCTGGGCGGTCACACCAACCACTCCATCTTCTGGACGAACATGACCGGCGAGGGCGCCTCGCGCCCCGAGGGCGAGCTCGGCGCCGCCATCGACGAGTTCTTCGACTCGTTTGAGTCCTTCCAGGCTCAGTTCGCCGCCGCCGCCCTGGGCCTGCAGGGTTCCGGCTGGGCCGTCCTCGCGTGGGACACTGTCGGCAAGCGCCTCGTGACCTACCAGATGACCGACCAGCAGGGCAACATCCCTGTCGCGACCGTGCCGCTGCTCATGATCGACATGTGGGAGCACGCCTTCTACCTGGATTACCTCAACGTCAAGGCCGACTACGTCAAGGCCTGGTGGAACCTGGTGAACTGGGAGAACGTCGCGTCTCGCTTCCAGGCCGCCCGCCTGTCCTCCGGCCTGGTGAACGCCCACTCCGCACTGTCCGACCTGGGCACGCAGGCCATCGACACCGTCAAGGGCTGGTGGAAGAACTAAGCGTTCTTCGTGACGAGGCCGTGGCACTGGTCGCGCGACCACCACAACTACACGCAGCAGAGGCGGGACCCTTCGGGGTTCCGCCTCTCCTGCATCCCCGGAGGTGCAGAGGGGCTGAGCCTGCGAAGGGGCGGGCCTGACAGAGGTGCCCGAAAGTGACATCGGTAACCACCCCTCCAAAAGTCGCACGTAATTTAACGCGGTCATTTTTCGAGACAGCCCACAAACGTTGCAATTCCAACGATTGAATTTCAAAACCTAAAATACAGGCACGGGAATTACGTGCGACATTGCTGGGGAACCACTCAGGCATAACAAAGCCGCCCGGCCCCATCGGGGCCGGGCGGCAGTGGCGGTAGCGCTGGGATTTGAACCCAGGGTGGCTGTGACACCACACAGCATTTCGAGTGCTGCACCTTCGGCCGCTCGGACACGCTACCTTACCCGGATACTCTACTACACGGACCCCCGCGCAACGCAAATCGACCGGGCAGGCTGGGAGCAGGGCCACACCACCCCGCGGCGCGCCGACCTGGCTCTCACGAACAAGCACGCACGCACATGGGCGCAACTGCAGCGAGCGAGACCGGTCTTGCACGAGCGTAAAACAATAGGCACCCAAAAGGTCAAAGCACCACTAATTGCAACTAATAACCCCGCACCCGGTCCACGTCACCGGACCAGGCCCCGCCCCCCAGCATTGAGAACGGCTGAAAACAAGATGAAGTAAACGCATAACATTCACGAGCGCGCATACATGCTCTACTCTTGCAGGGTATCTATTCAACGCAGCGAGAGGACTTTTCGTGTCTGCGCCACGTGCGACTAAAGGAACGTCGCTCAAAGAACTAACGCTTCGCGGCATCATCATCGGCGGCATCATTACGCTGGTGTTCACGGCCGCGAACGTGTACCTGGGCCTGAAGGTCGGCCTGACCTTCGCGACCTCGATCCCGGCGGCCGTCATCTCGATGGCTGTCCTTCGCTTCTGGGGCGACCACACGGTCCAGGAGAACAACATCGTCCAGACGATCGCGTCGGCGGCGGGCACGCTGTCGGCTGTCATCTTCGTCCTCCCCGGCCTCGTGATCGTGGGCTGGTGGAGTGGCTTCCCCTACTGGCAGACCATGTTCGTGTGCGCGGTGGGCGGTTCGCTGGGCGTCATGTACTCGATCCCCCTGCGTCGCGCGCTCGTGACGGGCTCGGACCTGCCCTACCCCGAGGGCGTGGCCGGCGCTGAGATCCTCAAGGTCGGCGACTCCCAGGAGGCCGGCGAGGACAACAAGCGCGGCCTGTTGGCGATCACCTGGGGCGCCCTGGCCTCGGCGGCGATGGCCCTGTTCGGCTACCTGAAGGTGACGGCCTCCGAGGTCGGCGCCGCCTTCAGGATCGGCTCGACGGGCACGATGTTCTCCACCTCCCTGTCGCTCGCGCTCATCGGCGTGGGCCACCTGGTCGGCATGACGGTGGGCGTCGCGATGCTCATCGGCATGCTCATCTCCTACGGCGTCCTGCTGCCCCTGTACGCAAACGGCCAGCTGGAGGGTGCTAAGGACCTGACCGACGCCCTGTCGACGGTCTTCAAGTCGGACGTGCGCTTCATCGGCGCGGGCGTCATGGCGGTTGCCGCCATCTGGACGCTCATCAAGATCATGGGCCCGATCGTCCGCGGCATGTCCGAGTCGCTGCGCGCCTCGCGCGGCGCCAAGGAAGACGGCGCCCAGATCGATCGCACCGAGCAGGACATTCCCGGCAAGTGGGTCATCGTCTCCATCTTCGTGGCCATGATTCCGATCGCGGGCCTGCTGTGGTGGTTCATGCGCGGCACGCAGATCGAGCACAACACGGCCATCCTGATCGCCGTGTCGGTTCTCTTCATCCTGCTCGCAGGCCTGCTGGTCGCGGCGGTGTGCGGTTACATGGCAGGCCTCATCGGCTCGTCGAACTCGCCCGTGTCGGGCGTGGGCCTGCTGGTCGTCGTCATCACGGCGGTCGTCATCCTGGCAGTGCACGGCCGCGGTTCGACCACGGAGGAGAACACGGCGCTCATCGCCTACACGCTGTTCACGTCCGCGATCGTGTTCTGCATTGCGACGATCGCGAACGATAACCTGCAGGACCTCAAGACCGGCCAGCTGGTGGGCGCGACCCCGTGGAAGCAGCAGGTCGCCCTGGTTATCGGCGTCGTCTTCGGTTCGCTGATCATTCCTCCGGTCCTGGAGCTCATGCAGAACTCCTTCGGCTTCCAGGGTGCGCCGGGTGCCAGCCCGGATGCGCTGGCGGCCCCGCAGGCCTCGTTGATTTCCTCGCTCGCCAAGGGCGTGCTCGGCGGCGGCATCGACTGGAAGCTCCTGGGTATCGGCGCGGCGATCGGCGTCGTCGTCATCATCATTGACGAGGTCCTGCGCCCCGCCTCGAAGGGCAAGCTGGCCCTGCCTCCGCTCGCGGTCGGCATGGGTATCTACCTGCCCGTGTCCCTGACGATCCTGATCCCGATCGGCGGCCTGATTGGCTTCCTGTACAACAGGTGGGCTGACAAGCAGGCGGACGTGGAGCGCGCGAAGCGCTTCGGCACGCTGGCTGCGACGGGCCTGATCGTGGGCGAGTCCCTGTTCGGCGTCGTCTACGCGGGCATCGCGGGCGCGACGGGGTCGGATTCCCCGCTGGCGCTGCCGTTCATCGGCGACGGTTTCACCCCGGTCGCAAACGTGCTGGGCATCGTGTTCTTCGCGGGCGCGACGTGGCTGCTTTACGGCTTCGCCCGTAAGATCACGCGCGACGCGGATCGCGAGTCGAAGGCTCAGGACGGCGCGCAGAGCGTGCAGGGCTGACCCGGTCCTCACACCTTCCCCGGCCTCGTTCCTGTTCTCAGGAACGAGGCCGGGGTTCGTGATGCGCTCGCCCGGGCCACGAGGCCGGGGTTCGTGATGCGCTCGTCGCCTGTCGGCGGGCGCGAACTTGTGCCCATTCGGGCGGCCAAAAATCCCACAATGTGAACACCGAGCGTCTTTGACAGCTGAGAACTAACTGCATGTCAAGGCATATTTGACTGTATTCCAGCAAAAATGACGCTTTCCTGACTAGTTGAATAATGATACTTTAATAACATGAGACACATCCTGGAACCGGACGTCACCTGGCTGCGGGACCCAGGAACGTCGGTGAACCGCTTGACGGTGCACGCGACGTGGAGGTCACGCAGGCCACTTCAGATGCTGTCGAGCACCTGGCAGGTTACCGGTGCCACTGGCACCGCTTCGGAGCTGATTCGTCGTGCTCCCACTCATCAGCATTTCGGCGCGACGTCTGTGCCCGGCGTCCTCGAGCTGGACGGCTCGTGGATGCGCGATGAGGGTCAGGCCCGCGAGGACGACGCCTCCCGTGTCGGCGACGAAGAGCCCTCCGACCTGGTGCGCGCCTCGATTCTGCGCCGCGAGTTCATCTTCGATGCCCCGTTGAAGGAGGCGGTTGAGCGCGGCTGGATGATGACGCTGACTTTCGGCGGCTTCTCCGGCCCTCTCTACGCGTGGGTTGATGGAACGTTCGTTGGTTTCTGCGCGGACGGTTTCATTCCTGCGGCCTTCGACGTGACCGGCGCGTTGCAGCCTACTCACTCGCATACGCTCGTCGTGTTGCTGATGGATTCGCCGATGTGTTGCCACGGTTTGTTCCGCGAGGTGTCGTTGGAGGCCAGGCCTCCGGCGCACATCGTGGACGTGGTGCCGGTGGCGTCCCACGATGGTCGCGCGGGCGCGCTGACGCTGCGGGTTGAAACGACGGGCGGTGTCGAGGTTCACGCCGCGCTCGTGAACGAGAACGCGCATGAGAGGCTGTGGTCTGCGGTCGCTTCTCCTGATGAGGTGATGACCGCGCGGGGTCTGGACGTGATCCCGTGGAGCGCCGAGGAGCCGGCGCTGTACCGGCTGATTGTGACGCTGCGCGACGAGGAGGGGGTCAAGGACACGGTTTCCCTTGACCTCGGCTTCCGCGACGTTGAGGCGACCTCCCAGGGGGTGAGCCTGGCGGGCAAGGCGCTGGCCCTGCGGGGAGTGACCCGCAACGAGTGCGACGGGCGCACGGGCCTGGCCGTCAACATCCCGGATATGCTCGACGACATCGTGTGGTGTAAGCGCCACGGCGTCAACACGGTCGTGATCGCTGACGCGCCCGGGCACGCACGGTTCCTGGATCTGGCCGACGAGTACGGCCTGTACATCATCGACTGCGCGTCAAACCTGTACGGTCCGGGGGTGGCACGCGACGAGGCCATCGAGGCCGCGCTCCGTCGGGATCGCGCGCACCCGAGCATCATCGCCTGGGCGATCGGGGACGAGGAGGACGAGGTCCGCGCCGCCCACGCTCTCGATCCGACGCGCCCGGAGTACTCCCAGGCGCGTTTCCCGGACCTGCGCAAGGTGCGAGGCGAGGAGTTGCACTACGCGCCGGTGACGGTGGCGCCCTCGTATTCGGGGGTGACGGTACGCAACCACATGACGTTCACGTCCACGTCGGATCTGGAGTTCCTATGCCGCGTGGTCGAGGAGGGCCACGAAACGTGGGAGTATTCGGCGTACCTGGATGTCGCGCCGGGCGAGACGGGCTTCCTTGAGGTGCCCTGGCCGTCCTCGGGCACGCGCGAGGTCTCGGTGCGTCTGTCGTACAGCACGGGCTGGGCGTCGGCGGGCTTTGAGATCGCGCACGGAAGCTTGACGGTGTAGGCCGCGTCGGCCTCGCGATGCACCGCGACGGCCGGGGCACGCACGGCTTGCACAGCCCGCAGCACCCGCAGCGCGCACGGCGCCCCGCATAGCGCGACGAGGCCCGGGAACCCAGCCCAGGCCTCGTGCGCGGCGAGGCGAAACGCTCAGCGGAAGGCGGCGCGCCTCGTCGGGATGGTCGGCATGCCGAGCATGACCGAGCCCGACCCGCCGCACGACGCCGGCTCTTCGACGTCCACGAGCTGGAGAACCTCGCTGTCGCGCGCCTGGGGGTCCTGCAGGGCAGTGGCGAGCATCAGCTTGATGCGGTTGAGCTGGTTCACCTCGGAGGCACCCGGATCGTAGTCGACGGCCACGACGTTCGCCTCGGGGTAGCGGGTGCGCAGCGCCCGGAACATGCCCTTGCCGACGACGTGGTTGGGCAGGCACGCGAACGGCTGGGCGCAGATGATGTTCGGGCAGCCGTGTTCGATCATGTCGACCATTTCGGCGGTCAGGTACCAGCCTTCGCCGGCCTGGTTGCCCAGGCGCGCGATGTCCTGGGAACGCTCGATCATCTCTTCGATGGGCCGGTGCGGCTCGAACTTGCCGTTCGTCGCCGCGAACGCGCGGTGCACGGGCTTCTCGTACTTCTTGAGCGCCCATAGCACGATCGGCATGATGTAGCGCTGCTTGCCGTCGATACCCAGGTTCTCCTTGTCCCACGCGGCGGTGGCCACGGAGTTGTGGAAGAACTGCATGAGGCCGGGCAGTTCGGCCTCGCAACCCTCGGCCTCGATGACGTCGACCGCGTGGTTGTTGGCGTCGGGATGGAATTTCACGAGGATCTCGCCGACCAGGCCGACGCGCGGCTTGCGCGGGATGTCGCGCAGGGGCAGGGCGTCGAAGGCGCGCACGCACTCGCGGATGATCTTTCCGTAGGAGACGCGCCCACCCAGGGCGGCCACGCGGCCCGACGTGATCCACTCCTGCACGTAGGCGTCCCACGTGCGGTACAGCGCCATCGCGGAGCCGGGGGTGGCCTCGTAGGGGCGCACGCGCAGCAGCATCGACTGGATGGCGTCGCCGATGACGAAGGCCTGGATGGCCTTGTGGATGTGGGGGATCCCCAGGTGGAAGCCGGGGTTGTCCTCGATGCCCTGGACGGACAGGGCGATGACGGGAACCTGCGGGTATCCGGCGTCGCGCAGGCCCTTGCGCAGCAGGGCCGCGTAGTTGGAGGCGCGGCACATGCCGCCCGTCTGCGTGATGCCCACGGCGGTACGGTCGGGGTCGGCGCGCCCGGAGATGAACTCGTCGAGAAGCTGGCCGATGACGACGATCGCCGGGTAGCACGAGTCGTTGTTGACGTATTTCAGGCCGACCTCCATGGAGGTGCGGCTCGTATGCTCCAGGACACGCACCTTCAGGCCCGCGGTCGCGAACAGCGGGGTGAGGAAACGGAAGTGGATCGGCGACATCTGGGGGGCGAGGATTTCGTAGCCGGCCTCGCGCATCTCCTCGGTGAAGACCGCGCGCGGCTTGATGTGCCCGGCCTCCTCCTCGCGGGCGGCGTCCCCCGAGGGGTCGCGCAGGGTGGCCGTGTCGACGGAGCCTGACACCAGGCCCACGGACGAGGCGGGGGCCAGTCCCGCTCCATCCGCGCCGTTCTCGCCGTCGCCGGCCCCGGCCTCGTTCATCGCGGAGGTGAGGGAGGCGCGCTCGGTGATCGCCGCGTCGAGGGAACGCAGGCGAATCTTGGCGGCGCCCAGGTTGGAGACCTCGTCGATTTTGAGGACGGTGTGCACGTCGCCGCGGCCCTCGAGGATCTCCTGGACCTGGTCGGCGGTGATCGCGTCGACGCCGCAGCCGAAGGAGTTGAGCTGGACCATCTCGAGGTCGGGCTCGTCGCCGACGCGGGCGGCGGCCTCGTAGAGGCGCGAGTGGTAGGACCACTGGTCGAGGACGCGCAGCGGGCGCTCGAGGCGCGCGTCGATGATGGAGTCCTCGGTGAGGACGGCCATGCCCAGGCCGACAATGACCTCGGGGATGCCGTGGTTGATCTCGGGGTCGAGGTGGTAGGGGCGGCCTGCGAGCACGATGCCGCGCACACCGTGCTCCCGCATCCACTCGATGGTTTCGACGCCCTTCGCGCGGATCTCGGCCTTGACGGCGGCGTCCTCCTCCCACGCCTTGTCGAGGGCGGCCTTCATCTCCTCGACGGGGATGTCGTAGCCGTATTCCTTGAAGGTCTTGGACAGGTGGGCGGGCAGGTAGTCGCGGTTGCCGAAGTTGACGAAGGGGCTGATGAACTTGGTGCCGGGCTCCGCCAGGCGCTCCATGTTGTTGCGGATGACCTCGGGGTAGGTCGCCACGATGGGGCAGTTGTAGGAGTTCTCGGACTCGGTGAGCTTCTGCTCGAAGTCGACGCAGGGGTAGAAGATCGTCGTGATGCCCTTGTCCAGCAGGGACTCGATGTGCCCGTGGACGAGCTTGGCCGGGTAGCACACGTTCTCCGAGGGGATGGACTCCATGCCGGTCTCGAACAGGTCGTGGTTGGAACGGCCCGAAATCATGACGCGGAAGCCCAGCGCGGTGAGCATCGTGAACCAGAAGGGGTAGTTCTCGTACATGCCGAGCACGCGCGGGATGCCAATGTCGCCGCGGAACGCCTTCTTCTCGGTGAGGCGGCGGTAGCCGAAGATCCGCTTGTACTTCCAGTCGTAGAGGTTGGGCAGCTCCGACTTCTTGGGCACGCGCTCCAGGGACGCGCCGCGCTCGCAGCGGTTGCCCGACACGTGGCGCTCGCCGTTGGAGAAGGTCGAGATGGTCATCTGGCAGTGGTTCTGGCACAGGCGGCACGTCTTGCGGGTCGTGTCCACGCTGAAGCCTTCCAGGGCCTCAATCGTGGCCAGGGACGAGGTCCCCTCACCCGTGTCGTGCATGCGCGCGGTCAGGGCGGCGCCGTAGGCACCCATGAGGCCCGCGATGTCGGGGCGCACGACCTCGCGACCGGTGAGCAGTTCGAAGGCGCGCAGCACCGAGTCGTTGAGGAAGGTGCCGCCCTGCACGACGACGCGCTCACCCAGGTCCGAGGGCTCCTTGAGCTTGATGACCTTGTAGAGGGCGTTACGCACGACGGAGTAGGACAGGCCGGCGCTGATGTCGCGCACGTCCGCGCCTTCCTTCTGCGCCTGCTTGACGGAGGAGTTCATGAACACCGTGCAGCGGGTGCCCAGATCCACGGGGGAGGAGGATTCCATGGCCATGCGCGCGAAGGAACGCACGTCGGTTCCCATCGTCTGCGCGAAGGTCTGGAGGAAGGAGCCGCAGCCCGAGGAGCAGGCCTCGTTGACGGAGATGGAGTCCACCGCGTGGTCGCGGATGCGCAGGTACTTCATGTCCTGGCCGCCGATGTCGATGACGGAGGTGACGCCGGGGCAGATGAATTCGGCGGCGCGGTAGTGGGCCATCGTCTCGATTTCGCCCTCGTCCATGGTGAGGGCGGCCTTGACCAGGCCCTCGCCGTAGCCGGTTGCGCACGAGCGGCCGATCTCGCAGCCCTCGGGGAGGGCGCCTCGCACGGCGCGCACGATGTCGACGGCCGCGGCCACGGGGTCGCCCTCGTTGGAGGCGTAGTGGGTGAAGACGATGCGGTCCTGAGAGTCGATGACGACGGCCTTGATCGTCGTGGAGCCCGCGTCGATGCCGAGCCAGCAGCGGCCCTCGGCCTCGTCGAGGCTGGCCTTGGGGATCACGTCGAGGCTGTGGCGGGCCACGAACTCCTCGCGGTCCTCGGGGGTGGCGAAGAGGGGGTCCATGCGCGGGGATTCGACCTGCACGGGGGCGGCAGCGAGGCGCTCCATGAGGGTGGTGAGCTTGTCACCGCGGGTGTCGACGGAGGTGGCGCCCGCCTCCTCTGCCTGGCGCACCCGCTTGGCGGCCTCCTTCTCGGCGAGGAGGGCCGCGCCGATGGCGACGTAGAGCTGGGCGTCGTCGGGGGTGACGAAGGCGTCGGCCTTGGGCAGGAGGGCCTTGTAGGCCTCACGCAGGGCGGGCAGGAAGTGCAGGGGGCCGCCGAGGAACATGACGGTCCCGCGGATGGGGCGGCCGCAGGCCAGGCCCGCGATGGTCTGGGTGGCGACCGCGTTGAAGATGGAGGCTGCCAGGTCCTCGTGGGCGGCGCCCTGGTTGATGAGGGGCTGGATGTCGGACTTGGCGAAGACGCCGCAGCGCGAGGCGATCGGGTAGAGCTGGGTGTGGCGGGTCGCCATTTCGCCCAGGCCCGCGGCGTCCGTGTGCAGGAGGGTCGCCATCTGGTCGATGAACGCGCCGGTGCCGCCCGCGCAGGTGCCGTTCATGCGCTGCTCGGGGGTGGGGTGCAGGTAGGTGAGCTTGGCGTCCTCGCCGCCCAGCTCGATGACGACGTCGACCTCGGGGTGGAGGCGCTGGGTGGCCTCGGTGCCGGCGATGACTTCTTGGACGAAGGGGATGCCCATGGCGCGGGCGGTGGTCAGGCCGCCGGAGCCGGTGATGGCCGCGTGGACGCGGGCGCCGGGCAGGGCACGTTCGACGTCGGCGAGGAGGGCGCCTAGGGATGCGCGCACGTCGGCATTGTGGCGCCGGTAGTCGGAGAAGAGTCGACGGTTTCCGTCCAGGACGACGGCCTTGACCGTGGTCGAACCGACGTCGATGCCGAGCTGATAGGGGCGGCGGTGCTCGCTGGCGCGCTGCGTTGTCATGGGACCTCCTTGAATCATCCATCAACTTAAGGCCCGGATCGTATCCCGTCAAAGGTATGGTTTACCTTGCTCGCACGCGGCACTAAAACGGCGTAGAACCAGGGAAAATCGCCTGTATGACACATCACGCAGACCGCGAGACGCACGACGCGTCCGACGAGAATTACAACATGTGAAGCGTTGCAAAATTCAACCCTTCGGCAAAAACCCTCCCCCGGCCTCGTCTCGCCAGCGCGGCGCTGCCCGCCTGCCCTGCCTGCCTCGCCACGGCCTCGCGCATCTTCGACACACCAGCCTCGGCGTCAAATCCCCATCGAACATCAACAACACCGAGCGGCGCAATCGTAGCTACACATGCGCAACCCGGCAAGAACTCGCGGACAAGCCCGCCTCATCGCACGCTAAGCTAGACATACGAGCTAGCCGCCAGATCACAGTCACGAGAGGGGAGCGACATGAGTGGACGTATCACGTACCGCGACACGAAACCCTTTTGTGTTCCCGCGTCACTTGATGAGCTCACGGGTCCATCCACAGGCACCGTGCACCTCCCCGTGCGCTTGAGCTGGGCACCAGGGAATGGCTCGTTTAGCCTCGACGACGACGGCGAACGAACGACGGTCTACCAATGCATCATCGGCGAGGGCAGCGTGGAAGACCAGCGATGCTACCTCAACCGCGACACCCTCACCGACATGTGGCCAATACTGCGCCTTGACCTAGCGATCACAGCCGCATGGGAAAACCGCTTCGAAGCACTGCATGGGAGAAACAAATGGCTCGCTCTGTACAACAGACGCAACGCCAACTAATCGCATGCGCACTCGAGGTTCTCGCAGACGAGGGCTTCGCCCTCGCCGGCTCGGGCGCGATCCGTGAACACGGGATGACACAGCGCCCCACCAACGACATTGACCTCTTCACGGTCATGCAAGCCGCCACGCGGTTCCCCAACGCAGTAGTCAACCTCGTTGAGCACCTCACTGCCAACAACTACGACGTCACCGTCGAACGCGCAAGCTCCTCTTTCGCCCAGCTCTCCGTCACCCCACCACACGGGGCACCACTCAGCGTTGATCTCGCTATCGACTGGCGCGCCCACACACCCGTACGCCTCGGCATCGGACCCGTTCTTGACCTTGCTGACGCCGTCGGCAACAAACTGAGTGCGCTTTACTCCAGAAGCTACCCACGCGACTATCTGGACGTCGATGCGATCCGCTCCACCGGAACGATCAGCGATGCGCGCCTCATCGAGCTCCTTCAGGAACGCGACGCAGGCTTCGACACAGGATTCTTCACAGAGTGTCTGCGCGGAGCACACAGCATCAGCCTGACACAAGTTGCGGCCTACGGCATCACTGCCTCGCAGCTCCACGCGATTCAACGACGTTTCAGCAGCTGGGCCGACGATATCGACAATAAACGCAACGACTAGCCACAAAACAGCACGGCATCCTCCGAATGAAGCCCCACCCCGTCCTCGTCTCGCCAGCGCGGCGCTGCCCGCCTGCCTCGCCATGGCCTCGCCATGGCCTCGCGCATCTTCGGCACACCAGCGCCACGAGGCCCCGCGCATCCGCAAGCCTGAGGCACACGCGCCGTTCACGAGCCCGCCGCGACGCGAATCGCCCGGACCTGGGTGGCCTTGACGCTCACCCAGAGGGAATCACCAACGCCGAGGCCTAGGTCGGCCCACCCGGAGGCGGTGACGCGGGCGCTCACCGAGACTCCCCCCGCGAGCGCGACGCGCACGCTCACGAGGGAGCCGTCGAGGTCGACGCCCGCAACAACGCCGGGCAGGACGCTGCGCGGCGAGGCGTGGGATTCCTCGCGGGAGAGGGCAACGGCCTCGGGCGGGAAGGTCAGCGCGACGCGAGCGGGTTCACCGGCGGGGCTGGCGGGAAGGGGTTCGGGGCTGCCAGCATCCGCGCCAGGCGCGGCGTCAGCGCCGCCAACACCAGAGCTGCTGCCGCCGCCAGGCGCACCCCCAGCATCCGCGCCAGGCGCGGCGTCAGCGCCTTCACGGCCAGCACGCGCGGTCTCGGTCTCACTCTCGGGCGAGTCCGCGGCCGCCCACAGCGCTCCCTCACCGACGCGCACGCCCACCAGGCCGCGGCGGACGACGGCGGGGCCGGTGACGATGTTGAGGCCGGCCAGGCGCGCGGCGAACACGGAGGCGGGCGAGGCGAGCACGCGGGCGGGCGAGCCCTCCTCGACGACGCGACCCTCCCCCATGACGATCATGTGGGAGGCGAGGGCCAGGACCTCGGCGATGTCGTGGGAAACGAGCAGGGTCGTGATCCCCGCGCCCATCAGGCGCTGGCGCAGGACGGCGGAAACCTGGGCGGTCGCCTCGACGTCGAGGGCAGCCGTGGGTTCGTCGAGAATGAGCACCTCGGGCCGGAAGACGAGCGCCCGAGCGATGGCGACGCGCGCGGCCTGGCCGCCGGACAGATCGGAGGCTCGCCGGTATGCCAGGTCCTCGATGCCCACGGCCCGCAGCTGCTCGAGAGCCGCGGCCCGGGCCTCAGCTCGCCCGACGCCGCGCGCGCGCAACGGGAACGCGACGTTGGCAACCACGCTCATGTGGGTGAAGATGCGCGGGGCCTGAGAGACCATGGCGACACTTCGCCTGCGCGCGGGCACGAAGGTGGCGGCGTCGTCGACGACTCGCTCCCCGATGCTCACGGCCCCGCCATCCACGCGCAGGGTCCCGGCGATCACCTGAGCGAGGGTGGACTTTCCGGCGCCGTTGTGGCCGACGACGGCCGTCACGAGGCCTGGGCGCAGCCGCGCGTCCGCCGCCCAGCAGCGCTCAGTCACGGTCCCGGCAACGTGGACGGCAGCACCCGCCACGCCCGCAGCATCGTCATCCGAGGCGTCGAGGCCGCATCCGGGATCAGCCGCCGCTAATCCCGCGGCGCGAGCACCTAAGGCAACCCCGGGCGCAGGGCCGCGCCCCGGCCTCGTCGATGACAGGCGCGCGCGCAGGAACGAGACAGCACGCCCCCACGGTGTTTCGGTGAGCGCGACGACGAGCGCGGCGACGCCGAGAAGGACGACGCCGAGCGCGAGGGCCAGGTCCGCGTCGGACTCGCGGGCCAGGTAGATCTGAAGGGGCATCGTGCGGGTGACGCCCTGCATGGAGCCCGCGAAGGTCAGGGTGGCGCCGAATTCGCCGAGGCAGCGGGCCAGCGCGAGCGCCGCGCCGCGCCCGAGGCCGGGCAGGACCGTGGGCAGGGTGATCTGCCAGAAGACGCGCGAGGGCGAGGCACCCAGGGAGGAGGCCATCTCGTCGAGTCCCTGTTCGCGGGAGCGCAGCGCGGATTCGAGGGTGACGATCAGGAAGGGCAGGGAGACGAAAACTTGCGCGATGATGACCGCGGTCGTCGTGAACGCGATGTCGAGGCCGGCGCCGCTCAGCAGAGCGCCCAACGTCGAGCGCCTGCCGAAGGCCGCGAGGAGTGCGATGCCGGCGACGACGGGCGGCAGCGAGAGGGGCAGTGCGACGAGGATGCGGGCGGCGCGCACGCCCCTCCACGAGCGGGAGAGGAGGAGGGCCGCCGGGACTCCGAGGACGAGGTCAACGCCGAGGGCCACGGCGCAGGTGCGCAGGGAGAGGGCGAGGGCGGCGGAGGCCTCGTCGGTGGCGAGCGTGGCGCTCAGGGTGGCCCAGTTGACACGCCCCAGCATGAAGGCGAGGGGCAGGAGCAGGAAGCACAGGGCGAGCGCGCCGAGGCCCCCCGCCCAGATGGGCAGGGGGCTGACGGCTGGTGTCTTCCGCGACGTCACGGGTCGATGTTACTTCGCGGCGGGCGTGAATCCGGCCTCTGCGAGGATGGCCTGTCCTTCGGTCGAGAGGACCAGGTCGATCCACTTTTGGCCGTACTCCTTCTTGGTGGAGGCGCTCACCAGGGCGATCGGGTATTTGTTGACGGCCTCGTCGGCGCCCGCGATGGCGACGGTGTCGACGGCGTCGCCTTCGGCGAGGGCGTCGGTCTTGTAGACGATGCCGGCGTCGGCCTGGCCGGAGGAGACCTTGCCGCGCACGTCGGTGACGGACTGCTCCTCGGAGACGGGGTGCAGGGTCACGCCGAGCTTCTCCGTCAGGGTCTTGGTGAGCTTGCCGCAGGGAACCTCGGGCGCGCAAATGACCAGCTTGACGCCGTCGAGCGAGGAGTCGAGGCCGGTGACGCCCGCAGGGTTGCCGGGCGTCGTGATGAGGGTCAGGGTGTTGGTAACGAAGATGGTCTGCTCGTCGACCTGGGAGGCGTCGGCAGCCTTCTTCATGGTGGATTCGTTGGCGGTGGCCAGGACGTCGACGTCCGCGCCCTCACCGAGCTGGGTGACCAGGTCTTGGGAGCCCGCGTAGTTGATGCGGACGTCGACCTCGGGGTTGGCGTCCTCGAAGTCGGTTTCGAGCTCGCTGAAGGTTTCGGTCAGGGAGGCGGCGGCGTAGACGTTGAGGACGATCTCGCGGTCGGGCACCTGGGAATCGTCGGACGAGGCCGTGGCCTCGGGGGTGGGGGCGCCGCCCGAGCAGGCGGCCAGGGCAAGGGCGGCGGCGCCCAGGACGGGGAGGAGGCGTAGGGAGCGCACGGGCATCTCCTTTTGAGAGGGGATCGAACGTGCTTAATCTAACAAGAGGAGCGACGGTGGGCAACAGGCCGGAGCGAGCATGTCGCGAGCGCCCACAAGCGGCCGCATATTGGGATAAACAGGCCCCTCAATTAACCTGGAGACGTCCATACTAAATGGGCGCTTGCTGCTTTCAGGGGGACCGGCGAGCGCCCACCAGGCGCGCACCTCACGCACACCCGAGCATTTACCTCGGATGGTGCGAGCACTAATTCCTCACCTCTTTGACCACTCGCACCCGCACCCGCGGGACTAGGATCACATTTGTACTCACCGCAGACACACGGAGGATCCCATGCCCAAGCCCGTCGACTACGACCTCGGCCAGATCAACGCCCACATCATCGCTTATTCGGACCGCGTGCAGCGCGGCACGAAGGAGGACCGGGCGACCCCCGCGTGCGTCGGCGCGTTGACCGCGGCGGGCCTGGGCCAGGTGACGATGGCCGCGATTCCCGAAAGCGCCGACATCCTCGAGACGGAGATCCGCGACGCGCTCGAGGCCGGCGCCCGTTTCGTCCTGGTCCTGGGCGGCTCGGGCTTCGGCGTGGGCAACTACGCGCCCGAGGTGGTCCGTTCCCTCATCGAGGTCGAAATCCCCGGCATCGCCGAGCAGATCCGCGCCCACGGCCTGACCAACACCCCCCTGTCAGGCCTGTCCCGCGAGGTCGTCGGCGTGACCGCGCGCGACTCCTCGGGCGCGCTCATCATCTCCTCACCGGGTTCGCGCGGCGGCGCGCTCGACACTCTCGAGGTGGTCACCCCTCTGTTGGGCGCAATCTTCCACCAGCTCGACGAGCCCCGCTGACCCCCTCCTCCCCATAATAATGTCGCATGCAATTTGGGTTACCTTACTTTTATAAGGCATCGAGAAAACCGCAGAATCTCAACGATGCGATTTCAAAGTTTGAAAGGTTGACATAGAAATTGCATGCGACATTTGTGGGGAACCATGCCGGAGGCGCGTGGGGAACCATGCCGGAGGGGCGTGGGGAGCCACACGAGGTCTCAGCCGGGTCAAGCACGAGGCCGCGCACGCCACGGCCGAGACGGAGCCGTTGAAGTAGTAGCGGTTGCCCGAGGGGCCGTCATGGGAGGCCTTTCGCGCAGGAATGGTTACCCCACAGTACAACCGACAAGCGCCGCCCACCTGCGTCGATACGCGGCGGGCGGCGCTTTGTGAGGATGGTCGCCGGCTCCTCGGTCAGGAGGCGTAGCCGACCCAGCGCCCAGACGAGGCGAAGGTGGAGGATCGACCGTCGACCTCGCGCGTGCCGGTGACCATGGCTCCCGTGTCACCCAGGTAGTACCAAGCCCCATGATCCAGGAGCCAGCCGGTGGCCATGGCACCGCTGCCGTCCAGGTAGTACCAGGTGCTCCCGCCGTTCAGCCAGCCGGTGACCATCGCACCCGAGGACCGCAGGTAGTACCACTTGCCGTCCACCTGCACCCAGCCGGTCGCCATCGCGCCGGTCATCGGGTCGAGGTAGTACCAGGAGCCGCCGTCGTAGAGCCAGCCGGTGGCCATGGCGCCACTGCCGCCCAGGTAGTACCAGGCGCTCCCGCCGTTCAGCCAACCGGTGACCATCGCACCCGAGGAACGCAGGAAATACCACTGACCATCGACCTGGGTCCATCCGGTGGCCATCGCGCCGGTTCTCGCGTCCAGGTAATACCAGGAGCCGGAGTCGTAGAGCCACCCGAGGGCGACGCGCCCGCCGCTCAGGTAATACCACGAGCCGTCGATGAAACTCCAGCCACTGCCCGAGGGGTGCCCGGCGGAATCCAGGTAATACCAGGCCTTACCGTCGTAGATCCACCCTGTCATCATGGCTCCGGTGGCGTCCATCCAGTACCACTGGCCGCCGTCATTGATCCACGCCGAGGCCTCGGCGGAGGGCTTGCCCGCAAAGTAGTACCAGTGACCGCTGAGACCCTTCCACCAGCCGGTCTTGGCGGCGGGCCTCCCGCCCGCGAACCACCAGGCGCGCGGGGTGCGACCGCCGTATTCGTGGCCCCACGAGGCGCCGGAGATATCGTTGTAGGAGATGCCCGACGGCGCGAAGGTCGCGATGAGTGACGAGATATGCCCGGAGGACCAGAGTTGATTCATGGGTGCCCACACGGTCGTTCCGTCAACGACGGAGGCCGTGAGCCGATCGGGCGAATACCATTCGGGACCCGTCTGGACGATGACCGATGGGGACAGGGCGCTCAGGAATGATTCCGTGTTCGAGGTCGGCAGGCCATGGTGACCAGCTTTGAGCATGTCGACGTGGCCGACGATCGGGGCGATGCGGTCCTCGTAGCCGCCGCCAGCTTCGAGGTCGGCGGCCAGGTACGCGGAGTGCCCGAAGGCGCTCACCTTCGCGGTGTACGCGATGAGGTTCGCGTCGCGCACACCGGTCCGCTTGTAATTTTCGGCGGGGTCGGTGGGGATGATCTGAACATCCATGTCGCCCAGCGTGATGTGGGTGTTGTAGTCGTTGATGTTCTGCACGATCGACGCGCCGTACGCGCCTTGCGCCCATCGCGCGGCCGCCATCATGTTGTCGTAGATCCACTGGTTGTCCCACAGGCGGGACTTGTCCGTGATCCACTCGTCGGAGTACTCGGGGCTGAGAATGACTTTCGGGTGGAACTTCCTGATGATCTCGTCCGCGTTGTCGATGTGGTCGGAGTGGGCGTGGGTGCCCAGGTAGAACGCGAGGTTGGAGGAGGTGACGCCGTGGTTGGCCATGTAGCCGAGCACCCAGTCGGTGTCTCCGAACGACGCGTCGACGATTCCCTCGCGCTTGGGGTAACGCGGGTCGGTGCCGTCGGGGGCACCGACACCCTCGGCGCCGTCGATCATGGCGAAGACGCCGCGCGATTCGAGCAGGATGGCGTCCGCGGAACCCGTGGTCGTCAGGACGTGGATGCGGGTGGGGCCGCCCGTTCCGGGGAAGGTGTAGATCTGCGCGTCGACGCCGTCGGCGCTCTCCTCCTCGGACGAGGCCGTGGCACCGTCGGCGGAATCGGCGGCGTCGATGGAGTCGGAGGCGGCAGCGCCGTCCGAGGCCGCGCGATCCTGCGAGGCGGTAGGGCCGGCCGCCTCGGCATCCGTCCTTGACAGGTCGAGGTCGACGGATGCGACGTCGCCGTGCGATTCCTGACCGCTTGTCGGAGCGGCAGCAGTAGCAGGAGCAATAGATGCAACAAGGATTCCTGACAATACGGTCAGTCCGAGCCGTTGCCACAGGAGCCCATGGCGAAGATTCATGCGTGCACCTCGATAGGATGAGGAAACTAGACACTTACCGTTTCAATCTATACCCATCAAGGCATTACCGACAAATCATGAGGAAAGGCGAGCACCCCACCACGCCACATCCTCGGGCGTATCGACGTCCCTGCACACGTCGGCGCTCACGTCCACCCGCTCGAGCGCGAGGGCGCGCAGCACCCGCCGCACCCCCATGCCGCGCACGTTCCCCCGCCGCGCCACGGCCTCGTCGATGACGCGGCGCAGCGCACCGACGCGATAGACGCCCATCAGGTACTGATCGAAGGGCTCGGGCACGCCGCCGCGCAGGATGCGCCCCTCGCACCGATCGCCCAGCGGCTCGTCGAGCAGCGCCGCCAGGACGTCGACGATGCCCGGACAGTCCACCGACACGACAACGACCCACACGTCGGCGGGGGCACCGAGGGCCGCCAGACCAGCGTCGATCCCTGCGAGCGGGCCGCCGCCCGGCGGATCCTCCAGGGTACGCAAGACGCCATCGGGGACACGCACGGCGGGCGGGACGACGGCCACACACCCCGCGCCGCACGCCTCCAGCAGGGCCCCGCACACACGGTCGATCAAGCGCACGCCGCCGAACACGAGGTCCGGCTTCGACACGCCGCCCAGGCGCTCTCCCCCGCCGCCGCCCACGATGATCGCGGCCAGGTCGGGGCGCGGCCCTCCCCCGCCCACGGGGATCAGTCCCACGGCGCGAAGGTCAGCACGTCGGCGCGCTGCGTCGCCGCGTCCACCGTCAGGACGCGGCCGATCAACGGCTCGCCGAAGCCCACCAGCAGCTTGATGGCCTCCGTCGCCATCGCGGTGCCCGCCTGACCGACCACGGGACCGAGCACGCCAACCTCCGGCGAGGCCGGGGTCGTCCCGGGAGCAGGCTTGACCGGGTGCAGGCTCCGCAACGTCAGCGAAGGCACGGGGGCCGGCGCCGCAGACCAGAACACGCTCACCTGGAAGGTCATCGACACGACCGTGCCCCACACCAACGGGACGCCTGAGTCCGCGCAATAGTCCGCCACCAGGTACTTCGCATCGAAGCTATCCGTGCACTCGACGATCAGGTCCCACTCGCGTCCGTGCTCCTCCAGCCACTCTCGGGTCACGTGCCCGTATCGCTCGAAGCGCACGCCGGAATTGAGGGCGCTCAGGTGACGCACCGCCGAATCAGGCTTCGGATCCCCCACGTCGGCCTCGCCGTGCAGGAGCTGGCGCTGCAGGTTCGACGTATCGACCACGTCGGAGTCGCAGATGCCGATCGTCCCGACGCCCGCAGCCGTCAGGTACAGCAGGACGGGCGAGCCAAGGCCGCCCGCGCCAACGACGAGCACGCGCGCCGCGGCCAGGCGGGCCTGACCCGCCTGGCCAATGCCGGAGACCAGCCAATTGCGACGGAAACGCTCCAGCGCAGGATCCCCGGCCTCGTACGGGACGGGCGCATTGATCAGCGGGAGCGCCACGCTGCGGCCCGAGACGGCCGCCTCACGCGAATAAGGATCGCCGATCGTCATCTCACAGACCCGACCAGTTGTGCGAACCGTCAGTCAATTCCTGCTTCTTCCAGATCGGGAGCTTCGCCTTCACGTCCTCAACAATGCCCTCCACAGCGCGGAAAGCCTGTGCGCGATGCTCGGCGGCAACCGCCACCACCATCGCATCCTCACCGATCTCCAGGCGGCCCACCCGGTGCCACGCGACGATACGATGCACCCCGGGACGATCCTTAAACTCCGCGACGATGTCGCGCAATATCTGCGCCGAGGAAGGATGCGACGAATACTCGATCGCGTCCACGCTCTCTCCCCCGTCGTGGTTGCGCACGACGCCGATGAACGACGCCACGGCACCACACGTATCTCGGCGTGCGCTATCGATCAGCGAGCTCGAGTCGAGGGGGTCGTCAGTAATACCTGTTGCAATCTCTGCTGACATGGGATCCTCCAGGAACGGGAGATGCTTACGTCCATTTTAAACGGAAACGGTCAGGATTTTGCGAAAACCCTGACCGACCCGCACAAATGCTGTGGACATCTCACCCGCCGGCGAAGGGCGGTAACACGTCGATGCGCACGCCGGGCATCAGCTCCGCCTCCAGGCGCGCGGAACGCTCGTTCACCAGGAAGCTCGACACCTCCAGGATGTGATCCAGCTCCGGGTTCTCAGCGCCGAGGCGCGCGACCAGCTCGCCGAGCGTCGCGGGCGTCTCCGAGGCGGGCAGCTCACGCATGTAACCGCCCGCCGCCTCGGCCGCGCCGCCGAAGAAGTGCACCGTCGTCGACAGCGGCTTCGGATTCGGCTCGTTGAGCGGACGCAGGAAGACCGTCAGGCGCAACGGGTTGATCGGATCGACCTCCACTGACCAGCTCGCAACCCCCGTCGCCGTGCGCTCGAAGACACGCTCGACGATGCCGCGCCGCAGCTCGAGGGCCAGGTCGTCCGGGGCTCCCGGCTCCGTGAACGGGCAGGCCGTCAGGACGACGGCCATCTGATCGGACTCGTGGGGTACCGACGCAAAGCCCATCGCGTTCATGAACAGTCGCACCTTGCCCAGGTGTCCCGCGATGTTGAAGTTGTCGCGCATGGCCCGGCGCGCAATCCCGTGGCTGTGGTCCGGCACGGCCATCGTCTCCAGGGCGGCATCCGCCCACCGCGCGCCGATCTCACGCACCGACGCGGCCGGGTCGGCGGCGTCCGCGCGCAGCCATGCCAGCAGCGACGAGGTCAGCTGTTGGAGCATCTGAGCCGCAAACGAGGGGTCGGCGGGGGTCGTCGTCGAGTATCCGAGCGCGGGACGCCCGCGCCCCGAGGAGGGAAGCTGCTGCTTTTCCACCAGACCCACGGCAAACAGACCTTCGAGGGTCTCACGCACGCTCGACACGTGCAGGCCGGCCTCCTGGGCCAACTCGGCCACGGTCACGGGCGTCACGTGCTGCGAAATGCGCTCCAACAGAGCGTGCTGAGCGGGCGTCAGGGCGGCCATCGCCTCAAGCGTTTCAGCAAGCGGCCGCGAATGGGAGGTGTCAGTCATGTTCGTCCTCTCTCCCTCTTAATCTGCGGAAACCCCCTTGACGAGAGTCTCCGTAACGGCATTAGCTTTGTTACGTTACTTACAAACCGGTGTTATTTTAACCAGCACAAGCCTTTGCGCGCACGGTCAATTCCACTGCGCGGATGCTTTTGGAGGGGCGGCCGCACGCGCGCACCTCACTGACGACACCCGACCCGTGGTATACGGCGAGGGGCGAGCTTTCGCCCACCCCCACGCCGACACCCGGCCCGCCGAGGCCTCGCCTCTCAGCAAGGGACCGCGGCGGGCACGGCCATCGATCAGTCCGACATGCCGCCGCGCGTCAGCTGATGCTCGCGGCGCTCGTCGCGAGACCGGTAGATCACCGGGGGACGCGCCACGTAGCCGACCGGCGCGCTCACCGCATGCACGAGGCGTGTGAACGGCCAGATGCAGAACAGCAGCAGGCCCGCGATGATGTGCAGCTTGAAGCTGAGGGGCACATCCACCATCAGGTGCGCCTGCGGGTGGAGATAGAAGATCGAGCGGAACCAGACGGAGATCGTCTCGCGGTAGTCGTAGCCCCCGTGTCCACCGAGCACCTGGTTGAGCAGCGTCGCCGCGCCGCCTAGGAGCACCGGGATAGTCAGCATGACGTAGGTGACGATATCCATGCGGGTCGTCGCCACGCGCACCGACTTGTACACCAGGCGGCGGTAGATCAGCAGCGCGAGGCCGACGATCGTCATGATTCCGGCGATCGTGCCGGGGATCGTCGCCATCAGGTGGTAGACGTGCTCGGGTACACCGGCCGCCTCGGTCCACGTCTTCGGGATCACGAGGCCGAGGATGTGGCCCATGAACACGAAGAGGACGCCGAAGTGGAACAGCGGCGAGGCCCAGCGCAGGATGGTCGGCTCATTCCACTCCGAGGAACGAGACGTCCACCCGTACTGGTCGGTCTTGTAGCGCCACGCGAGGCCCACGATGAGGATCGCGAAGGACACGTAGGGCAGGATCACCCACAGGGCAATGTCCAGGAAGGACAGCGACTGCGTCGCAGGTGCTGACGCGGCATGCAAAAGTGCGGATTCCATGAACGTTACCGTCCCATCGTTGTTTCGGAAGTCGGGAAGGGCGTGGCAGACAGATCGCCCACGCCCACCAGCTCGGTGGGCGGCCCCTGGCTAATGAGCTTGCGGAAGCCCTCAATGGTCTTGTCGTCCGGCTCGGGCAGCGTCGCGACCAGCGCGTCCAGCAGCGGCGCGTACGGAGAGTCCGCGGCGCGCAGCGCCGTGCGGATCACTTCGATGCCCTCGCGGTTGGAGCGCAGCAGGCCCTCGGCCGTGCCGGTCTCGTCGAAGGCGGCGAACTCCAGGACCACCGGCAGGTGATCGGGCAGCTCCTCGCGCTCCATCTCGAAACCGGCGCGGCGCAGGACCTCCTTGAAGGCCAGGATGGCCTGGCCGCGGCCGCGGGTGTCGCCGTGCGTGTAGTACGTCAGGCCGAGCGCGCAACGGCGGCGCTGGTCAAACGTCTCCACGTAGGTGGTCTGCATGGCGCGCAGGCCCGCGGCGCGAGCGTAGCTCACGAACGAGGCCAAGGACGCCGAGGCCGGCTCCGGCAGGTCCGCCAGAGCCTCCTCGACCGCGTCCAGCTTGGTCTCGAAGTCATCCCCCGGGTAGTCCAGGAGGATCGAGACCGCCATGCGCACGCCGCGCGCGTCCTGCGGATCCATCTCCGTTTCCGGAGCGGCCGCAGGAATACGCGGAATGCCGACGAAAGTACTCATCGAACGACCTCAAGGGGGAGCATCTGGCGTCCCTCCGGCGACGAGCCACCCATCGGGCGGTTCGACGTGGCGGGGGCCAGTCCGTGGAAGGCCTCGACGTCGTAGGACACCGGGCAGCCCTCAAGCTCCTTGATGCCGCGCGGCATCTCGGGGTGGGCGGTCGGGATGACGAAGCGGTCGTCGTACTTGGCGATCGACAGCAGTCGGTACATCTCCTTGACCTTCTCCGGGGTCATGCCCACGGAGGCCGGGATCTCCTCGTTCGTCGGGTTGTCGACGAAGACGTCGCGCATGTAGGAGCGCATCGCGGCGAGGCGGCGCAGCGCCAGCTCCACGGGAGCCGTGTCCCCGGCCGTGAACAGGCCGGCCAGGTACTCCAGCGGGATGCGCATCTGCGAGATGGCGGACAGCAGGACCCTGTGGTCCTCGCCGTCGCTGCCGGACGCGGTCACCTGGTCGACGACCGGGGACAGCGGCGGCACGTACCAGACCATCGGCAGGGTGCGGAACTCGGGGTGCAGCGGCAGGGCGACCTCGTACTCGGTGATGAGCTTCCAGATCGGGGACTGCTGGGCGGCCTTGATCCACGAGTGGGGAACGCCGTTGGCCTGAGCCTGGGCGACCACCTGCGGGTCGTTCGGGTCGAGCAGGATCTCGCGCTGGGCGCGGTACAGGTCGCGCTCGTCCTCCTGGGAGGCGGCCCAGGTGACGCGGTCCGCGTCGTAGAGCAGCACGCCCATGTAGCGCAGGCGGCCCACGCAGGTCTCCGAGCAGATGGTCGGCTGGCCGACCTCGAGGCGCGGGTAGCACAGCGTGCACTTCTCGGCCTTGCCCGTGTTGTGGTTGAAGTAGACCTTCTTGTAGGGGCAGGCCGACACGCACATGCGCCAGCCTCGGCACTGATCCTGGTCGACCAGGACGATGCCGTCTTCGGTGCGCTTGTACATCGCGCCCGAGGGGCACGCCGACACGCAGGTCGGGTTCAGGCAGTGCTCGCAAATGCGAGGCAGGTAGAACATGTACGCGTCCTCGATGGTCTTGGCGACCTGGAGGTTCATCTGGTGCAGGACCGGGTCCTGATCCAGGGTCTCCATAGAGCCGCCGAGGTCATCATCCCAGTTCGGGCCCCACTCGGGCTTGTCGATGTGCTCGCCCGTGATCGTGGACTTCGCGCGGGCCGTCGGGATCGCCCGGGAGTTCGCGGGCGCCTGGAGCAGCTTGTCGTACTCGTACGTCCACGGCTCGTAGTAGTCCTTCATGGTCGGCTGCGTCGGGTTCGCGAAGATCTTCGCGAGCGAGGCGACGCGTCCACCCTGACGGGGAACGAGGCGGCCCGTGGCGGTACGCTTCCAGCCGCCCTTCCACTTCTTCTGGTCCTCCCAGCCGCGAGGGTAGCCCACGCCGGGACGGGTTTCGACGTTGTTGAACCAGATGTACTCGGTGCCCTCGCGGTTCGTCCACACCTGCTTACAGGTGACCGAACAGGTGTGGCAGCCGATGCACTTGTCGAGGTTCATCACCATCGCGATCTGAGCCATGACCTTCATCAGAACTGCACCTCCTGGGAGCGGCGGCGGATAACCGTGACCTCGTCGCGGTTATTGCCGGTGGGACCGTAGTAGTTGAACGCGTAGGCGAACTGCGCGTATCCGCCGGCCAGGTGGGTCGGCTTAATGAAGATTCGCGTCAGCGAGTTGTGCGTACCGCCGCGCTTGCCGGACCCCTCGTTCAGCGGGGTGTTGATCTGGCGATCCTGGGCGTGGTGCATGAACACCGTGCCCTCCGGGATGCGGTGGGAGACAACGGCGCGAGCCGACACGGTGCCGTTACGGTTCTTCGCCTCGATCCACTCGTTGTCGCGCACGCCGATCTTCTCGGCATCGGCCGGGCTCATCCACACCGTCTGGCCACCACGACCCAGCGTCAGCATGTACGGGTTGTCGTAGTACTGGGAGTGGATGGCCCACTTGTTGTGGATCGTCAGGTAACGCACCGCGACCTCGGCCTGACCCGGCTGACCGGGACGGTGGTCGCCAACGGGGCGCTCACCGTAGATGTGCGCCAGGTCAAGCGGCGGACGGAAGATCGGCAGGGCCTCGCCCATGTCCATCATCCAGTCGTGGTCGACGTAGAACTGCGGGCGGCCCGTGAGCGTGTGCCACGGCTTGCGGCACTCGACGTTCTGGACGAAGGCGCTGTAGCGTCGGCCGCCGTGCTCGGAACCCGACCACTCGGGGCTGGTGATGACGCTGCGCGGCTGCAGGACGGTGTCCTGGTAGGTGATCTTCTTTTCTTCGTCACCTTCGGCCAGGAACGCCATCTCGTTACCGACTCGCTTTTCCAGCGTGCGGAAGCCCTGAACGGCCAGCGAGCCGTTCGTGGTGCCCGAGAAGCGCAGCGCCATGTTCGCCGCCTTGATCGCGGTGTCGCACAGCGGCATGCCCTCTCCGGCGTTGCCGTCCATGGGGGCGCGGCCGTTGAGGTCGCCGAGCTGCTCGTAGGCCTCCTGCACGTTGTACGCCACGCCCTTGGAGGCCAGGCCGGCCTTGGGCAGGAGCGGACCCATGCGGTCGAACTTGTAGCCGACCTGCGTGTAGTCGCGCTCGATCGGGACCAGCTTCGGCATGGTCTTGCCGGGCGTCCACGTCTGCTCGGGAACGACGCCGCTCGCCATGGTCATGGCGTCCGGGGAGTCGTGCCCCAGCGGGACCGCCACGACGTCCGTCTGGGTGTCCAGGTGACCGGGGGCCATGCGGCCGACGAGGCGAGCCAGGGTCTGGAACACCTCGAAGTCGGTGCGCGCCTCCCACGGCGGGTTCACGGCCTCGTCGAAGCAGTGCATGAAGGGGTGCATGTCCGTGGAGGACAGGTCGTGCTTCTCGTACCACGTGGCGGCGGGCAGCACGACGTCAGAGTGCAGCGTCGTCGAGGTGTTGCGGAAGTCCGCGACCCACATGAGGTCGAGCTTACCGGGGTGGGCGTCGCGCCAGTTGACGGACGCGGGGCGGTTGCCCTCTTCCAGCTCCTGCGCGTTGACCTCGTTTCCGGTGCCCAGCATGTGACGCAGGAAGAACTCAGTGCCCTTCGCGGAGGAGCCGAGCAGGTTGGTACGCCAGTTCGCGAGGATCTTCGGAACGTTGTGGTGGGCGTCCGGGTCCTCGATCGCGAACTGGAGGCGACCCTCGCGCAGCTCCTGGGACACGTACTGCGCGGGTGCCATGCCGGCCTCGGCGGCCTCGCGACCCAGCTGGGTCGAGCCCTTGGAGAACGTCGGGTAGCAGGGCATCCAGCCGCGCTGAACCGACTCGACGAGGGTGTCGACCAGCTGCTTGCCGTCCAGGTGCGAGGACTTGATCGGATTCGCCATGGCCGAGGCCGCGGCCCCGTCGTAGCGCCACTGGTCGGTGGTCATGTAGTACCAGCCGGTGGAGATCATCTGACGCGGCGGGCGCGCCCAGTCCAGGGCGAAGGTGAAGGAGCCCCAACCCATGATCGGGCGGACCTTCTCCTGACCCACGTAGTGGGCCCAGCCGCCACCGTTGCGGCCCTGGGTACCACACATTTCCGTGAGCGCCAGGAACGTCCGGTACATCTGGTCGGAGTGGTAGTAGTGGTTCGTGCCGGCGCCCATGAGGATCATGGAACGGCCCTCGGTTTCGACCGCGTTCTGCGCGAACTCGCGGCCGATCTTGATGGCTGCGGCCGCGGGAACCGACGTGAACTCCTCCTGCCACGCGGGGGTGCCCGGCGTGGAGGCGTCCATGTAGTCGGTGGGCCACTGGCCCGGCAGACCCTCGCGCTCAACCGCGTAGTGGGCCAGCATGATGTCGTACACCGTCGTCACGAGGCGGCCGTTGACGCGGCGCGCGGGCACGCCGCGCTTCACGTAGCCGCCGCCGACCGATGCCTGGCCGGGGGCCGCGGGCAGGTCGAAGCGCGGCAGGGCGATCTCGACGGCTTCCCACTCGTCGGTGTCCATGATGGACATGACGGGCTCGACGCCGTCCAGGTTGAGGTTCCAGTGCCCGGCGCCCTCCTCACCGAAGCGATCGGCGAGCGTGCCGCCCGGGTCCTTGACCGTGCCGTCGGCCTCGATAACGAGGGGACGGAACTCGTTGTTCTCGGTGCGCGTCGTCGTGCCCGCGGGCATCTTCGCGGCCGTCAGGAACTTGCCCGGGACCAGGGTCGTCGGGGCGATGCCCTCGTGGGCGCCCTCGCCGACCTCGTTAATCTCCACCAGGAACGGGGAGTCGGTGTAGCGCGTCATGTAGTCCAGGAACATGGGCTCGCGCTTGCCGACGTGGAATTCCTTGAGGATGACGTGGCCCATGGACTGGGCCAGGGCGCCGTCCGTGCCGGGCTGGACGCGCAACCAGTCGTCCGCGAACTTCGTGTTGTCCGCGAAGTCCGGGGACACGACGACGACCTTCTGGCCGTGGTATCGGGCCTCGGCCATGAAGTGAGCGTCGGGGGTACGGGTCAGCGGCAGGTTCGTGCCCCACATGATGAGGTACTGCGAGTTGAACCAGTCGCCGGCCTCGGGCACGTCGGTCTGGTCGCCGAAGACCTGCGGCGAGGCCGGGGGCAGGTCCGCGTACCAGTCATAGAAGGACAGCATCGTGCCGCCGATGAGTTCGTGGAAGCGGGCGCCCGCACCGTAGGAGATCATCGACATGGCGGGGATGACCGAGAAGCCGGCGATACGGTCGGGGCCGTACTGCTTGATCGTGTGCACGTAGGCGGCGGCGACGATCTCCATCGCCTCTTCCCAGGACACGCGGACCATGCCGCCGCGGCCACGCTGCGACTTGTAGGCGCGAGCCTTCTCCGGGTCCTCGACAACCGCGGCCCACGCGTCGACGGGATCCCCGAGGCGCTTCTTGGCCTCGCGGAACATGTCGAGCAGGACGCCGCGCACGTAGGGGTACTTGATACGGGTCGGCGAGTACTCGTACCACGAGAACGCCGCGCCACGCGGGCAGCCGCGGGGCTCGTACTCGGGCATGTCCGCGCCGGTAGTCGGGTAGTCAGTCTGCTGGGTTTCCCAGGTGATGACGCCGTCCTTGACGAAGATCTTCCACGAGCACGAGCCCGTGCAGTTCACGCCATGGGTGGAGCGCACGATCTTGTCGTAGCTCCAGCGGTCGCGGTAGAAGGAGTCGCCGTCGCGTCCGCCCTCGAGGAAGAGCTGGCGCGCGTCGGCAGACGCCTTGCCGCGACGCAGCCACGAGCCGAGCGCGAACAGGGTCGCACCGGTCGCGGGCTTGACCTCGCCGTCGTAGGTCGGGAAGGTCATATCGGATTCGAGATTCGTCATGGGGTGCTCCTAAGAGTCGATTGACGAGGCAGTGGCAGGTCCGCTGGCACCACGCAGTGCCGGGTGGATCAGCCGGGGAACGGGGCGTTCTTGCGCGCGTACATGACCCAGCACAGGACCGCGCACAGGGCGCAGAAGATGGCGCATCCGAGGAAGAAGGCCCAGGCGCCGCCGGTGCCGACCGCGGAGAGGGCGACGCCGACGAGGAAGGGGCCGAGGGATGCGATGGCGGAGGTGAAGCCGATGGCGCCGCCGGCCTGGCGGGCCGGCATGATCATCGGCATCTGCTTGAAGGTGCCGGCGTTGCCGAAGCCGGAGAACAGGAACATGGTGAGCATGAGCGCCATGAAGATGTAGAAGTCGGTCCAACCGGTGGGGTTGTACAGGACCCAGGCGATGCCGCCCAGGGTGATCGCCATGCCGACGCCGGAGATGAAGGTCCAGATGGCGCCGCCCATGCGGTCGCAGAAGATGCCCCAGGACATGCGGATGATCGAGCCGATGAGAGGACCGAGGAAGGCGAAGGTCGCACCCAGGACGGGCAGGCCGACGGTGGACTCGCGGCCGAACTGGTTGTTGATGAGCAGGCCGAAGACGGCGGAGAAGCCGGAGAAGAGGCCGAAGGTCATGACGTAGAGGATGGTCATGTACCAGGTGTTGGGGTTGGAGAAGATGTCCAGCTGCTGCTTGATGTTGGCCTTGACGGGCACGTCGCGCAGCCAGATGAAGGCGAGGATCGCGGCAACGAGGCACCACGGAATGAAGAACTCCGCGGCGTTGTAGACCCAGATGCTCTCACCGACGTGGTCACCTTTCACCTGCGTCTGCGGGGCCAGCCAGGTCATGCCGAAGAGGCCGAAGCCCATGAGGATGGGGCCGACCAGCTGGATGACAGACATGCCGAGGTTGCCGATGCCGCCCTGCAGGCCGAGGGCCGTCCCGGCTAGGCGCTTGGGGAAGAAGTAGCCGGTGGAGGACATGTAGCCGGAGAACGCGCCGCCGCCGATGCCACACATGAAGGCGAGGGTCAGCAGGACCCAGTAGGGGGTCGTCTTGTCCTGGACCGCGAAGAACCAGCCGACCATGGGGATGATGCACAGCAGGGAGGTGATGCCCACGAGCTTGCGGGTGCCGATGAGCGGGGGCAGGAACATGTAGATGAGGCGCAGGATGCCGGCGGCCAGGCCGGGGAGGGCGGTCAGCCAGTACAGCTGCGACTTGTTCAGATCGAAGCCGAGAAGCGTCAGCTTCGGCGCGATCGCGCTGGGCAGGAACCACACGCAGAAGGCCAGGATCAGCGAGTAGGTCGTGATCCACAGCGTGCGCCACGCGAGCTTCGAGTCCCACTTGGACTCGTCGTTGGGGTTCCAGTCAGTGAGCAGGTAGCGGCTCTTCTTGGCCGCGGGTTCGGTCGCGCTCATGGCTCTCCTCATCCGTGAAGGGGGCATCCGGGCGCGGGCGCACGCCGGACGTTCTTTAACACGGAGGCTACCAAGGCAAATTACCTCCGTCACACCATCTTTTTAGGACGTGCATCACCCTTGGTACAACAAGGAAAAATAGGGGTGTCGAGCACGGAGGGGAGGATGTCAACGCCGCTATCGACCGCCGTTACAAAACATCGACGTTACGAAATTAGCGGGGAGTTACCCACCAATACGACTCATCGTGCGCGACGGGCGCGCGAAAGCGTCGATGTTGAGGCCGTGCGCGGCCGGCTTCGCCCACATCGCGTCGGCCCATCGCGCGGCAATCTGCGCATCGGAACCACCCCCGCGCAGCAGATCCCGCAGCGAGGTCTCCTCCGTGGAAAACAGGCAGGATCGCACCATTCCGTCCGAGGTCAGGCGGGTGCGGTCGCACGCCCCGCAGAAGGGGTCGGACACTGAGGCGATAACTCCGAGCCTCTTGGTCGGATCTCCGTCCACAATCCACCGACCCGCCGGGGAATGCGGGTCCTCTCGCTGCGCGGGGGTCAACGTGTGGCGGGTGCCCATGATGTGCAGGATCTCGTCGGCCGTCAGGATATTCTGACGATCCCAGGTGTCCGCCGGCCCAATCGGCATCTGCTCGATGACGCGCAGCTCGATCCCCCGATCCAGGCAGTAGTCGACCAGGTCGGGCAGGTCGGCCTCGTTCATGCCGCGCAGCACCAGGGTGTTGACCTTGATCGGGGTCAGGCCCGCGCGCGCGGCCGCTTCGATGCCCTCAAGCACATCTCCCAGGCGGTCTCGGCGCGTAATCGCCGCGTAGTGCTCGGCATCCAGGGAATCCAGCGAAATGTTGACGCGATCCAGGCCCGCATCCCTCAGGCCCTGGGCGCGCTTGGCCAAACCCAGCGCATTCGTCGTCAGGGCCAGGTCCGGCTTCTTTCCTTCGTCGGTGCGCAGCTGGGCACACTCGGCAATAATCCCCTCGAGGCCTCGGCGCAGGAGCGGCTCACCACCCGTGAAGCGAACCTGCCGAATCCCCAGCCGCTCGACGCCGACGCGCACGAGGCGCACGACCTCCTGGTCCGTCAACGTGTCCTCGGTGGGCAGCCAGTCCAGGCCCTCGGGGGGCATACAGTACGAGCAGCGCAGGTTGCAGCGATCCGTCAGAGAAACGCGCAGGTCGCGGG
Source organism: Schaalia sp. HMT-172 (assembly GCF_030644365.1). NCBI lineage: Bacteria > Bacillati > Actinomycetota > Actinomycetes > Actinomycetales > Actinomycetaceae > Schaalia > Schaalia sp. HMT-172. The sequence continues at coordinate 208,098 of NZ_CP130058.1, read as the reverse complement.
CTACACGCCCGAAGGTGTCGACGAGCCGCAGCGGCGCCTCACACGCCACCCCCTGCGCCGCCTGCGCGGCGGATACGAACTCGACAGACATGGCGACACCCTACCGCTTTATACCCGGTCTTCGCCCCTCGAAATACGTGCGAGCACCCCGCAACCGCGCCCCGGCCTCGTCGCCTGAGAGAAAGGCTACAGTGGACAGCGCTGACGCGAGAAGCAACACCGGGATAGCGTGAGTACACGAGAGCCACCCGAGCGAGGAGCACCATGCGCGCCGTCGTCATGCACGAACCCGGCAACGTCACCGTCGAAGACGTGCCGATGCCGACCATCCTGGAACCCACGGACGCCATCATCAAGCTGGCGGCCACCTGCATCTGCGGCTCTGACCTGTGGCCCTACCGCGGCATGGAGCCCGTCCACGAGCAGCGCATGGGCCACGAGTACGTCGGCACCGTCGTCGAGGTGGGCGAGGCCGTCACGACCGTGCGCCCCGGCGATTTCGTCGTCGGCTCCTTCTGTATCTCCTGCGGCGAATGCTCTGTCTGCCGCGCCGGCTACCCCTCGCGTTGCGCGACCGCGGCCGCCCAGGGCGACCCCTTTGTCGGCATGCGCGCCGGCGGCACCCAGGCCGAATACGCGCGCATTGCCCTCGCGGACGGCACGCTCGTGAAGACCCCCGGCACGCCCACGCGCGAACAGCTCCCCTCGCTCCTGGCAGCCTCTGACGTGCTCGGCACCGGCTGGTTCGCCGCCGACGAGGCCGGGGCTGGTCCCGGCACAACTATCGTCATCGTGGGCGACGGGGCCGTGGGCCTGGGCGCGATCATCGGCGCCCGCCAGCTGGGCGCATCCCGCATCATCGCGATGTCGCGCCACGCGGATCGGCAGGCGCTGGCTCTTGAGTTCGGGGCGACCGACATCGTCGAAGAGCGCGGCGAGGAGGGCGTTGCACGCATTAAGGAACTGACCGGCGGCCTGGGGGCCGACGGCGTCGTCGAAGCAGTGGGCAACGAGGTGGCTTTCAACCAGGCGCTCGACTGCGTGCGCCCCGGCGGACACCTGTCTTTCGTGGGGGTTCCGCACGGCGTCTCCCTGGATATGAGCCGCATGTTCGCCGCCGAGGTACACATGTTCGGCGGGCCGGCCGCCGTGCGCAAGTACCTGCCGACCATGATCAACCTGATCATGAGCGGAACCATCAATCCTGGCGCCGTCTTCGACATGGTCCTGCCGCTCGAGCAGGCCGCCGAGGGCTACGCCGCCATGGACGAGCGCCGCGCCACGAAGGTCATGCTCACCCTCTGACGCCGGCGGCGCTGCGGGCGTTGCTGGCGTCGCGGGCGTCGTCGGCGTTGCTGGCGTGCCTAGCCTTGCTGGCGCCCCGGGCATCGCTGGCGCCCCGGGCATCGCTGGCGCCCCGGGCATCGCTGGCGCCCCGGGCATCGCTGGCGTCCCTAGCCTTGCTGGAGTCCCGGGCATCGCTGGCCTCGCGGCCTCTATCCCCACGCAAACCCCCTATTCCGAGCGTGGGCGCCCCCGCCCACACCCGGCAACAACGCGTCTGGCCACAGCCCACCCGCCCGGCCACCGCTCACCAGCCCACTCAACGGGGGTTTTGCACCACTAGACGCACCGCCACGGCGTGTCGCCGGCGTGTCGCACCCCTAATGCTGCAATTCCCCCCATTCGCCCGCGGCAACCACGGCCCACGCGGCCGCCAACGCCGGACCACACCCAGCCACAACGCGCCCCCACCAACCGCGACTTCGCCCACCGACCCACACCCAGCCACCCAACGGGGGGTTTTGCACCACTAGACGCACCGCTACGGCGTGTCGCCGGCGTGTCGCGCCCCTAATGCTGCAATTCCCCCACTCACCCGCGGCAACCACGGCCCCGCCCGCCACCAGCGACGGATCACCAGGCCGCGCCCGGCCCACCCGGCCGCCAACGCCGGACCACCCCCGGCAACAACGCGTCTGGCCACAGCCCACCCGCCCGGCCACGCCCGGTCGCCTGCCCGCCCAGCCACCGCTCACCAGCCCACTCAACGGGGGGTTTTGCACCATTAGACGCACCGCTACGGCGTGTCGCCGGCGTGTCGCACCCCTAATGCTGCAATTCCCCCCCATTCGCCCGCGGCAACCACGGCCCACCGACCCCGCCGCTGGTTGCAACGTCGGCCCACACTCCACAGCCCACGATCCAGGCCTCGCCCGGCCCACGCGGCCGCCAACGACGGACCGCACCCGTCCACAACGCGCCCCAACCAACCGCGACTTCGCCCGCCGGCCCACACTCAGCCGCCCAACGGGGGGTTTTGCACCACTAGACGCATCGCTACGGCGTGTCGCCGGCGTGTCGCACCCCTAATGCTGCAATTCCCCCCATTCGCCCGCGGCAACCACGGCCCACGCGGCCGCCAACGCCGGACCACACCCAGCCACAACGCGCCCCCACCAACCGCGACTTCACCCACCGACCCACACTCAGCCGCCCAACGGGGGGTTTTGCACCATTAGACGCACCGCTACGGCGTGTCGCCGGCGTGTCGCACCCCTAATGCTGCAATTCCCCCCACTCACCCGGGAAGGAACGACTGCCACACCGCCGTCGGCCCCGCCTTCAGTCCTGGCAGGCACATCCGACGCCCCACCGCGCCCAGCCGCCGCCCCACCCGCGCAGCGGCTCCACTCCCCGGCCACGGCCTCGGGCCAGTCAGTCGCCCGCCACCACCGGCGCAGCCTTCGGACTCCACCAGCTATTCAGTCAAAACGAAATCAGACCAACTCAATTCGCTCAAACTGTCACAAACTGATCCTCAACGCACTAGAATTCATACATGAGCCCAGAAGATGGGGGCATCGGAGCCCCCTACATCCTAGGAATTGTTGAACGTGCAATTATTCGAGTCCCTCGCTCGAGTCATCACGGTCTGACGAGGGTGCCGACGGCAGTGAAAATTGCGGGTAGGACCTACCTTGACCTGGCGAAGCTGCGAAACATCGGCGTCGAACACCTACCAGAGGTCGTGCTCGCCGCACGCATGTATCACCTCGCGCACACGCACCGAGCTCTCATCGTTACCGGACAATGCGCGCTGTGGGCGCAAGGCTATGTCAGCGATCCCGCGCTTCCGCCGATCACGGTTGCCTCGTCATCCACGGGCCACCCCATTGTGCTGCCCGCAGTAACAATCGGTACTCACACCGTCGCTCCGATGAGGGTAATGCCCCAGCATGCCCGTCGCCTCCCCGAGGCCATCGACGCGGGCGGACTCCTCATTGAGAGCCTTGAATCCGCACAGATTACTGCCGCCCGCACGTCACGCAACCGTCGTGCCGCGTTCACGCAAATGTGCATGAACGCCCACGCCTGCACACGTTTCGACAACTTCCACATGAAAGCATCACGAGACAACGAGGACGCCTGGAAGTTCTTTCTTGAGCAAGAGCTGAAACAGCTGGGCAACCGGGCGCGGGGACGTTCGCAGGCGCAGTGGATCATCACCCACGCGGATGCCGGATGCGCCTCCCCCGGCGAGGCGCGGCTGCTCTACGAGCTGTGCGCTGCTGGACTCACCGGCGCCCGCACGCAAGTCGAGGTGTGGACCCATGGGCACCGCTACTTCATCGATTGCGCTTTCCTGGCTGAGCGCGTCGGCATCGAGTTCGACGGGCGCGCAAAATACGGAGACGACCCGGGCAGCATTCACGCTTCACTCGCCCGCGAGCGCGAGCGGCAGCGTCACCTCGAAGCGGAGGGATGGCACATCATCCGTGTCGGCTGGCACGACCTCGACCATCCAGCTCGGCTCATCGCCCAGATTCGCGCTGCGCTCGCTGCCCGAGTCGGGTGAGTCCACGGCTCACCAGCGATGGTCCGCCTCGCCCGCCCGGCCACGCCCGGTCGCCTGCCCAACCAGCAACCGCTCACCGGCCCACTCAACAGGGGTTTTGCACCACTAGACGCATCGCTACGGCGTGTCGCCGGCGTGTCGCACCCCTAATGCTGCAATTCCCCCCATTCGCCCGCGGCAACCACGCCCCGCGCCCGCCACCAGCGACGGATCACCAGGCCGCGCCCGGCCCACCCGGCCGCCAACGCCGGCAACAACGCACCCTGCGCCCCCGACCCACCAGCGATGGCCCACCCTCCCCACCCGCCCACACACGGCCAACCAACAAGGGCCCACACCCCTACACTGGTGGCATGCACGATCCGACGCTGTCCACGATGGAGCACCGCGACCTCGTTGAGGCGCTGGCGCTCAGCCATGTTCTCCCGCACGAGACGCTTCCCGCCGAGGAATGCCTGGGGCGCCGCCTGGCTGTCGACCTCCACTCGTTGATCCCGCTGCCGCCGTTCACGAATTCCGCGATGGATGGCTTCGCGCTGCGCCGCGAGGACCTGGTGGGCGACGGCCCGTGGACGCTGCCGGTCGTGGCTGACATTCCGGCGGGCGACACCCGCGTGCACTTCCTTGAGGCCGGCCAGGCGATGCGCATTATGACGGGCGCTCCCCTCCCCGAGGGCGCGGACACGGTCGTCAAGGTTGAGGACACGGACCATGCGCCCGGCGTCGCGCAGGCGCCCGACACGGTCCAGGTCCGCGTGGCCCCGACGCACGGCGCGAATGTGCGCGTCGCGGGCGAGGCCCTCGAGGCGGGGTCCCCGATCCTCAAGGCGGGCCGCCTCCTGGACGGTGCTGCCCTGGCGGCGGCGATCTCCGTGGGGCACGGGATGCTGCCGGTCCTGCCGCGCCCTCGCGTGATCGTGGTGTCGACGGGATCAGAGCTGAGGCGGGCGGGCGAGGAGCTGGAACGCGGCCAGATCCCGGACTCGAACGGGGTCCTGCTGCGTGGCCTCGTGGAGGAGGCGGGCGGGCGGGTTGTCGCTCATCTGCGCACGGGTGACACACCGGAGGAGCTGCGCCGAGCCTTCGACGATGCTCCCGACGCTGACCTGGTGATCACCGCGGGCGGTATTTCGGCGGGGGCCTACGAGGTGGTGCGGCTGACGCTTGGCACGGATGCGGGCTTCCATCATGTCGCCCAGCAGCCGGGTGGTCCACAGGGAGTGGGGTCGACGCCGGTGGGTGCGCACAGGCGTGAGACTCCGGTTATCTGCCTGCCAGGAAACCCGGTGTCGGTGTTCACGACGTTCCACATGTACGTGGCGGGCGCGCTGGCGGTCATGTCGGGCCTGGTCCTCCCCGAGCGCGGTGCGACCGTTCCGAGCGCCGTCATTGCGCGGGCGCGCGTGGGGTGGGAGTCGCCGGAGGGTAAGACTCAGTTCATTCCGCTGCGCTTCGTCAACGAGGCCGGGGCGTGTTCTTCTGCTGCCGCCGGGTTGGGGGGCGGCGAGGCCGTCGTGCCCGAGGCCGGGGTCCGCTGGGTCGAGCCCGTGCACCCGTTGGGGTCGAAGTCGCATTTGGTGGCGTCGTTGGCGCGGGCGCAGGGCATTGGTGTGGTGGCGCCGGAGCGTGGCGCGGTTGAGGCTGGCGAGGAGCTGGCCGTCGTGGCGCTGGTGGGCTGAGAGGCGCGTCGTTCAGCAGTTAGTACTAGGTCGTTTCGACGAAAGGATTCCCGTGAAGTTGACGCATCTGAACGAGGAGGGGGCCGCCTACATGGTGGACGTGACGGCGAAGAGCCCGACGGTTCGCCAGGCGAGCGCCGTGTGTCGCGTGGATTGTTCGCCCGAGGTCATGCGGGCTTTGCGCGAGGGCACTGTGCCGAAGGGGGACGTGCTGGCGGTGGCCCGCGTGGCGGGTATCGCGGCGGCGAAGCGCGTCCCGGAGCTGTTGCCGCTCGCGCACACGATCGGCGTGCACGGGTGCGAGGTGGATCTGGGCCTGGAGGTTGATCACGTGGCGATCCGCGCGACGGTGCGCACGGCGGATCGGACGGGCGTGGAGATGGAGGCGTTGACGTCGGTGACGGTGGCGGCCTTGGCGATTGTCGACATGGTGAAGGGCGTGGATCGCTCGGCTCGTATCACCGAGGCGAAGATTGTCGCAAAGTCGGGTGGGCGCAGCGGCGACTGGGTGCGCCCGGAGGACTGATCGCAGGGCTCTGACCGACGAGGCGGCGCTCGCCGACGAGGCTTGGGTCGCCCGGGGTGTTCGCGCTCGCCGAGCGGAAGCCGGGCGGTCGCCGAGCGGTCGCCTCGTGTGAGGGGGCGCCCGGGAGCGAACCCGTGCACAAGGGCTCGTTCGCGCGCACTCGCGCCCGCGCGGATATGCACGCGGGAGGGTTGCGCTTAGGCGCGCGGGTGGTCGCCGCCGGCGAGCTGGTCGATGATGTGGGCGACGAGTGGGCCGATGACGGCCACAGCGTCGGTGACGCCGCCGCGCGAGCCGGGCGCGTTGACGACGAGGGCGCCCTCGGGGGATCGTGCGGTGACGCCGACGAGGCCTCGCGACAGGGCGGCGGAGGCGATTTTTTCTTCGCCGCGGCGTCGGATCGCGTTGGCGAGGCCGTCGATGCGGGTGGCGAGGAGAGGCTCGGTGGCCTCGGGGGTGACGTCGCGGGGCGCGAGGCCGGTGCCGCCGGTCGTGAAGACGAGACGGGCGCCGTCCTCCACGGCGGCGATGATCGCGGCGCGGATGGCGTCGACCTCGTCGGGGACGACCACCACGGAGGCTTCGATGCTGTGCTCGGCGAGGAGGCGGGCGGCGAGGGGGCCGGAGAGGTCCTCGGCGAGGCCTGCGGAGCACCGGTCGGAGACGGTGATGACGCGCGCGGGGATCATGTTAGTGGCGTGCGTTGCCGCGGCGTCGCCCGGAGCGGCGCACGCGGATGCCGGAGGTGATGGGGTCGACGTCGCTGAACTGGCGCGGGGAGAGTTCGTAGTCGACGCGGCGCGCGGGTTCGGGTTCGAAGGCCTGCGGGAGCGGGCGCTGCGGGCGCGCGGTGGTGCGCTGTTTGGCTCGCTGGGGGAAAACGGGGGGCACCGGGGCGTCGATGATCTGCGGGGCGGGTTCGGGGGCGGGCGGCGGGGTGACGGTGTCGCTGAGCGGCTGGAGGGCGGGACGCTTAGGCTGGGCTGGCGTGTAGATTCCGGCGGGCACGGTGGCGGTGGGGCGCACGTGCACGGGGCGGATTTGGGGGACGGATTTGGTGACGGGGCCGCGCGTGGTGTCGGGGGAGACGGCGGGCATGACGGGGGCGGCACTGCGGTAGGGCGGCTGCGAGGCGGGGGGCACCGTTTCGCCGGCGGGGATGTCGGCGGGGTTGTCGGCGTTGCCGGAGACGCGCTGTGAGAAGGGGCGTCCGGCTCGGCGAGGCAGGGGCGTGGCCGGGTGGGGGTGGGTGTCCTCGGCGGGCGGGGCGGGGATGGGGGCAGCAGGCTCGGGGTACGAGGCCTGGGCTGGCTCGGCGTCGTGGCGTTCGCGGGCGGGCAGGTCGGCGGGCTCGGGGTACGAGGCCTGGGCAGGCTCGGCGTCGTGGCGTTCGCGGGCGGGTGCCGGGGAGGGCAGGTCGGCGGGCTCGTGGACGGGGGCGGCGACGACGGGCATTTCGTCGGCGCCGCGGCGACCGAGGAAGAAGGAGCGCAGCTGCATGGCGGCTTCCTGGGCGAGGACGCCGCCGATGACCTCTGTGGGGTGGGGCATGCGCGCGTCGCGTAGGACGTCGCGCAGGGATCCGGCGGCTCCGGCCTTGGGGTCCCAGGCGCCGAAGACGACGCGGTCGATGCGCGAGGCGAGGATTGCTCCGGCGCACATGGTGCAGGGTTCGAGGGTGACGATGAGCGTGCAGTCACTGAGGCGCCAGGTGCCGAGGGCCCGACTGGCTTCGCGCAGGGCGATGATTTCAGCGTGACCTGTGGGATCGTGGTCGGCCTCGCGGCAGTTCCATCCTCGGCCGATGATGTGGCCGTCGGCGTCGACGACGACGGCTCCGACGGGGACGTCTCCCGTCTCGCGGGCGCGGTTAGCGAGGAACAGGGCTTTGCCCATAGCCTCGCGATACTGCTCATTCACTGTCACCCCTCTAGCTTACCGGCCAAACCAGCAATGGGGTAACTGAAACGGGTGGATACGTGTGTGGTTCGTGTGGTGACTGTGTTTGTCACCTCGCGCTCCCGAATCACGAGGTCACCTCCCTCCCTCCGACACCTGCACGCGGACGCAACCACAGCCTCGTCCCACATACCGGGGTGCATAGCCCCGCGCGTAGGGGGTAGCCTATAAGCATGCGCCTCCACGTAGCTAATCACCCCCTGATCGCCCACAAGCTCACTGTCCTGCGCGATCGTCAGACGCCATCGGCGACGTTCCGCCAGCTCGTTGACGAACTGGTCACTCTGCTCGCCTACGAGGCGACCCGCGAGGTCGCCGTGTCCGAAACCTCCATCGAGACTCCGGTCGCGCCGACCGTGGGGCTCACGCTTTCCGAGCCGCGCCCGATCGTCGTGCCCGTGCTGCGCGCCGGCCTGGGCATGCTCGAGGGCATGACCCGCCTGCTTCCCACCGCCGAGGTCGGCTTCCTGGGAATGCGCCGCGACGACGACACCCTGGAGATCGAGACCTACGCGAACCGCCTGCCCGACGACCTGTCGGGTCGTCAGTGCTTCGTCCTGGATCCGATGCTGGCCACGGGCCATACCATGGTCGCCGCGACGAACTATCTGTTTGAGCGAGGCGCCAAGGACGTGACGTGCGTGTGCATCCTGGCTGCCCCCGAGGGTGTGTCGACGCTCGAGGCCGCGATCGGCGATCGCGCCGACGTGAATGTCGTCGTCGCCGCCGTCGATGAGTGTCTCAACGAGAAGTCATACATCGTGCCGGGCCTGGGCGACGCAGGCGACCGCCTGTACGGCATCGTCGACTGATTCGCTTCGCGCGCGCCCTTCTCACGGGGCGGCGCGCTGACTAACGACTCCGGGTGGGGGAAGGACTCAGGTCCTTCCCCCACCCGGATACTGTCCGAGTAAATAAACCGCGATAATTGACCGAATTGGCTATTTTTCGGGCTTCCTCGCAGGTCGCGCGCGAATGTGACCTTGAACGCTTACTGTGCACAAACCTCGAAATTTGAACAATCACGTCAGATGCTTGACACATGGCACTGATTCAGACCAATCCCAAGCGTCGCCGCTATGGCGTCGCAGCACTCGCAGGTGTTCTCGGAGGCATCGTCTCCGCGATCGTGAAGTTCGGATGGGAGGTGCCGTTGCCCCCGCGCACGCCCGAACGCAACGCGACGAACCCGCCGCAGGAACTGCTCCAGCAGATGGGCATCCCCGAGAGCGTCACCCACCTGTCCTACACCTTCAACGGTAACGAGGGTCTCCCCTGGGTGTCCTTCATCGTTCACTTCTCATTCTCGATCGCCTTCGCGGTCATCTACTGCGTCCTCGCCGAACGCTTCCCCCAGATCAAGCTCTGGCAAGGCGCCGCCTTCGGCATCGTCGTCTACGTGGCCTTCCACGTCGTCCTCATGCCGCTCATGGGCACCGTCCCGGCACCCTGGAACCAGCCCTTCGCGGAACACTTCTCCGAGTTCTTCGGCCACATCATCTGGCTGTGGGTCATCGAAGTCTTCCGCCGCGACATGCGCAACCGCATCACCCACGAGCCGGACGCCGAGTTCCCGCTCGAGGCCCGCACCAACTGATGACAACCGTTTCGGCGGTATAAGGGTGGGCCCCGGAACCCATGGTTCCGGGGCCCACCCGTCTGTGCTCATTCAAGCGGCCCAGCGCGCTGCGCGATACGCGGCGCAGGGCGCGCGGACACGATCTCGGGGCCCGCGGACACGATCTCAGGGCCCGGCGTCGCTCACGCCCGCCCGACCGCGCCCCGGCCTCGTCGATCAGAACGCCGGGATGACCGCGCTCCGGCTTCGCCGGTCAGAACGCCGGGATGACCGAGCCATCCGACCAGGTCGACTCGATGTACTGCTTCACCTGATCGGAGTGCAGGAGTTCCTCGAGCTTCGCGATAGCGGCGGCCTTGTCGGAGCCAGCCTTCCACACAAGGACGTTCACGGCCGGATTGTCGACCGGGGACTCGACGACCAGGGCGTCGCCGCTCAGGCTCAGGCCGCCCTCCTGGGCGAAGTTACCGTTGATGACCGCGTAGTCGAAGTCCTCGAGCGAACGGACCAGCTGCGGACCCTCGACCTCGTTGAAGCTGAAGTCCTTCAGCTTCGTGACGGTGTTGACGTTGACGTCGCCCTCACCCTCGGGGATGGACACAAGGCCCTGGGTGGCCAGCAGGCGCAGCGCGCGCTCCTGGTTGGAGGTGTCGGAGATGATACCGATCGTGCCGCCGTTGGGCAGCTCGTCGAGGGACTTATGCTTGTTGGAGAAGACGCCGAGGGGCTCGAGGTGGATGCCCGCGCCGGCCTCGAAATCATACCCAGCCTGCTTCTCAGCGTTCTCCAGGTAGGGGACGGTCTGGAAGAAATTGGCGTCGAGCTCACCGTCGTTGAGCGCCGTGTTGGGCTGAACGTAGTCGGTGTACTCCACGATCTTGATCTTGATACCCGCGTCCGCGGCCAGGTTGTCGTTGATGTAGGTGAGGATCTTGGCGTGGGGCGAGGGGGTCGCGCCCACGGTCAGGGTGACGACGTCGGCGGAGGACCCGGACGCATCGGAGGAGGTGGAGCCGCCGCCGCAGGCCGCCAGGCCGAGGGAGGCAACGGCGGCCAGCGCGAGGGCCGCGAAGGAGCGATGACGCATGATGTTTCTCTTTTCTATGGTCGTCGATGGGATGGGACGAGGCCAGGGTGGCCTCGGGTGGACAAGGGTGTTTGCGTGCGCCTCAGCGCGAGCGGTGGTCGACCGCCCGCGAGATGAGGTCGCCGATCAGCTGGATAACCTGGACGATGATGATGATGGCGACGACGGTCGAAATCATGACGTCGTCCTGCCAGCGGTTGTAGCCGTAGTTGATGGCCATCTGGCCCAGGCCACCGCCGCCGACGGCGCCCGCCATCGCGGAGTAGCCGATCAGCGTGATCGCCAGGGTCGTGATCGACTGGACAAGGGCGGGCATGGCCTCGCGGATGAGGACTCCCCAACGGATCTGGCGGTTGGAGGCGCCCATCATCTGGGCGGCCTCAACCTTGCCCGGGTCGACGGCCAGGAGGTTCGTCTCCACGAGGCGCGCAAAGAACGGCGCGGACAGGATGACGAGCGGCACGACGGTGGCCAGCGAGCCCGTGGACTTGCCGACGATCATCTTGGTGACCGGGATCAGCATGATGATGCCGATGATGAAGGGCAGGGAGCGCACGATGTTGACGACGAAGGAGACGGCCTGGTACACGCCCTTGTTGGGGGTGAGGCCGCCCTTGCCGGTCTGGACCAGCACGAGGCCCAGCAGCGTTCCGATGACGACCGCGAAAACGGTGGACAGGCCCGTCATCATAAGGGTCTCGAAGATCGCGGGAACGAACTTCTGGGTGAGGGCGGGGTTATCGAGCCACGTGGGGTCGCCCTTGCCCGTGGGCGCGAGCAGCCCTGCGGCGCTCGCAGCGGCGAGGTAGGCGGTGGTCATTGGTCCCTCACTTCCGCGTGGACGTTGTTCTTGCGCAGCTGCTCGATGATCTTGTCAGCGTGGTAGGCGGGGACGGTCAGGGCCAGTCGGCCAACCTGCACGCTGCCGAGAGATTCGAAGGTTCCCGCGGTGACATCGGCGCCCATGGACGAGGCCAGGCGCAGCACGGTCGCGCCCGTGGGGACGCCGGGGTGCGAGGTGAAGACGACGTCGAGGAGGACGACGCCCGCATCCGCGCCGGGCCCGTAGGATCGTTCCTGGGAGGACAGAGACGGGATCGAGTCGACGACGGGCATGGGGACCAGCTCGCGGGCGAGAGGCGTGGCCGGGTCGGCGACGACCTCTTCGAGGGTTCCGGTCTGGAGGACCTGGCCGTGGCCGAGGAGGGTCACAGAGTCGCAGATCTCGCGGACGACAGACATCTCGTGGGTGATGATGACGACGGTGACTCCCGAGACGTCACGGACGAGGCGCAGCAGCGAGAGGATCTGGGCAGTCGACTCGGTGTCGAGCGCGCTCGTGGGCTCGTCGCACAGGAGCACGCCAGGGTTGTCCGCCAGCGCTCGGGCGATGCCGACGCGTTGACGCTGGCCGCCGGAGAGCTGGGACGGGTAGGAGTCTCCGCGTCCGGTGAGGCCGACGAGTTCGAGCAGTTCGTCCACGCGCGCGCGACGCTTCGCGGCGGGGACGCCCGCCAGCTTGAGCGGGTAGCCGATGTTCTCGGCCGCCGTGCGAGCGTCGAGGAGGTTCGCCGCCTGGAAGACCATGCCGATGTGGCGGCGCGCGGCGCGCAGTCGCGCGCCCGAGAGGGTCGCCAGATCGAGGCCGTCAACGACGATGCTTCCCTCGGTGGGCTTCTCGAGGGCGGTCAGACACCGGATGAGGGTGGACTTGCCCGCGCCGGATCGACCGACGATGCCGTGGATCGATCCGCGGTCAACGTGCAGGTTCACCCCATCGAGTGCGACCACTTGGCCGCCGTTTTTCACGGGGTAGACCTTGGACACCCCGGTGAGGTCAATCATGAGTTTCTCCGTTACTGGGCCGTTCGGCCCGCACAATCAGCATATGGGGGCGGCGCGCGGGAGCGCTCGGCATGCTGTTACAAAACACCGTATCGTGGCTAAACCCTCATCGGAGCTGTCGCCGCGGCGAGCGACGCGAGCCCGGCCCCCCGGCCTCGTCCCCGTCGCCCCTCGCTCCCTGGCCCCGGCCCCGGCCTCGTCGCCCTCGCCCCTCCCCAAAAGTCGCATGCAATTTGGGTACCCTCACTTTTCTTAGGGCCCGAGAAAACGTTGCAATTCCAACGATCACAATTCAAATCATGAAATAACCGCGAGGGAATTGCATGCGACATTTTTGGGTAAAGATAAGCGCGGGTCTGTGCGAACATCCGGCCCCGCCCCTCGACCCCCGGCCTCGTCGCCCTCACCTCCCGGCCTCACCCCTCCCCAAAAGTCGCATGCAATTTGGGTACCCTCACTTTTCTTAGGGCCCGAGAAAACGTTGCAATTCCAACGATCACAATTCAAATCATGAAATAACCGCGAGGGAATTGCATGCGACATTTTTGGGTAAAGATAAGCGCAGGCCAGGCCTGCGCTCAGATCACACGCGGCTGATAACAAGCGCCAGATCAAGCAGAGCCCAGAACGCCCCGACGAGGCTCACGCGACGGCGATGCCCACGACCGCCGCACCCCAGGACACCGCCCACGTGCCCAGCGCGAGAACCAGCGAACGCCCCCGAAACCCGTCCGCCCACAGGGTCACCGCATCCACGAGAGCCGTCGAGAACGTCGTAAAGCCACCCAGGAACCCCGTCGACACGATCGGCATCAGGTGAGCGGGCACAAGCTGAGTGGCCGCGCCCGCCAGAAAACAACCGATCACGTTAACGACCAGGATGCCGAGCTTCGCTCCCGCCGGGTCGCCCCATGAGGACAGGGCGCGCTGAATCCCGCGGTCCAGCCAGAAGCGCGCGCACGCGCCCACACCGCCGGCCAGGGCAACGAACAGGAAGGTTGACACGCTCACGCTCACCCCTCCTCGCCGCTGACAGGCCGCGCGCCCGAGGGGCCGCACAACCACTCCCCCACGCGCACGCCAACCCACGCCGACGCCGCACCCAGGGCCAGGAGACCGAGGGACTGCGAGACGGCCTCGGCGATTCCATTGAGCGACACGTAGCCCACAGACGCGACGATGTACGTCCCATACGTCGTGAACGCGCCCGCGAAACCCGTGCCGACCAGAAGCTTCAAAGTCTTCAATGACGTCGCATCGCCCACGCCGCGCGCGAGGCGCCCCGCCACCCACGCGGCCAGCGCCCCCAGCGCGAAAGCGCCCACGATATTGACCGTCAGCGTCGACCAGGACAGGAAGAGGCCTCGCACGGGGGACGCCTTCGCGACCTCATCAAGCCCCGCGCGCGCCGCCGTGCCCGCGACACCGCCCACGAAGACCGCCAACCAGTCGGGCACCCGAAAACTCGTCATGCACACCACTGTACGCCCACCGCACCGCGCACCCGGGCAAGGCACAGCGGCGAGCAGGCCACAGGCTCGTACACTGGGCTCATGACGAATACTGGACGGTTCGCACCCTCCCCCACGGGCGACTTCCACCTGGGTAACCTGCGCACCGCGATCCTCGCATGGGCGTGGGCGCGCACAACCGGGCGGCGTTTCGTCCTGCGCATCGAGGACATCGACCGGGAGCGTGCCGGGTCCGCCCAGCGCCAGCTCGAGGACCTGGAAGCGATCGGCGTGGATTGGGACGGCGAGCCTCTCATCCAGACCGCGCGGGCCGACGCACACGAGGAGGCGCTGGCGTCGCTGGCCGCGCGAGGCCTCATCTTCGAGTGCTACTGCACGCGTCGTGACATCCGCGAGGCCGCCTCCGCGCCCCACGTGCCGCCCGGCCACTACCCGGGCACGTGCCTGACGCTCAGCGAGTCAGAGCGCGCCGCCAAACGTGCGTCACTGGCGGCGCTCGGGCGCGAACCTGCGCTGCGTCTGGCCGCGCCCTCACCCGAGTGGACCGTGTTCGACGAGCTGCACGGTTCCTACACCGGGCCCGTCGACCATTTCGTCGTGCGCCGCGCGGACGGGGTGCCCGCCTACAACCTAGCGGCGGTCGTCGACGACGCCTACCAGGGGGTCGACCAGGTCGTGCGCGGATTCGACCTGCTCTCGCAGGCGCCCGCGCAGGCTCAGCTCGCACACCTGCTCGGGGCGCCAGAGCCGACGTACGCGCACGTGCCGCTCGCTCTCGCGCCGTCCGGTGCGCGCCTGGCCAAGCGCGACGGCGCGGTCACGCTCGCCGATTTACGAGGCCTGGGCTGGTCCACGGCGGACGTCGTTTCGTTTATCGGGGCATCTCTTGGTGTGCCCGGGGCGCGTTGCGCCTCAGATATCGCGGAGGCCCTGGGGATTGAGGGGCTGCGTTCCTTGTCGACCGAGCCGTGGGTGGTGACGCCGCCGAGCGCGTGAGCTGCGTGGACGCGTGAGGCGTCGAACTCGTCTGGCCTCGTCGGCGCCTCGGCGGGCATGAAAAAAGCACTCCCGAAGGAGTGCTTTTCACAAATGCAGAACCCCCACCGGTGGATCGCACCGAGGGGGGCCGCTGCGCGCCCGAAGGGACTCGAACCCCCAACCTTCTGAACCGTAATCAGATGCTCTATCCATTGAGCTACGGGCGCTGTGCCGTTTGGCTGGGAACAAGCTTACACGCTTCTCATCGAGATGCAAAACCAAACGATGTGGCTTGAACCACACGGTAAATGCGCGTCCTGCAGTCGACCAGAATCGAGCGACA
The DNA here is from genome assembly GCF_030644365.1 of Schaalia sp. HMT-172. NCBI lineage: Bacteria > Bacillati > Actinomycetota > Actinomycetes > Actinomycetales > Actinomycetaceae > Schaalia > Schaalia sp. HMT-172. The sequence continues at coordinate 192,771 of NZ_CP130058.1, read as the reverse complement.
TATACGAAGATCCTCCGCGCACCCGGCAGCGCACCCTTATCCTTGCTGCATTCCTGCCCTGGGGAGGTTCGGATGATACCGTCACGCGGAGGACCGGCTCCCAGCATACACGTTTTCCACCCCCGCGCGCAGCCGCGCCAGTCGCACTCATGCCGACAACAGGACCAGCCGCGGGCGACGTGCGCCGTCACAGAGGCTTGTACCATGGCCACCACCGCCATCTAGCGAGCAACGGGCCTACGCTGGACGCATGAGCGACATCATCATTCCCGGCGCCGGTTCGCTCGAGCCGGAGCCCGCCTTGGAACACCTGGATCTTCTTGCGGAGCCGGTCGCCGCCGCACTCGCCGCACTGGCTGAGCGCGGGGTTGCCACGGCCTCGTCCGCCCTCGTGGTGGAGATCGACCCGCGGTTCGCGGACACGGAAACAATGACGCACGAGTTCGGCATGGACTTGGCCCTGTCGTCGAATTGCATCCTGGTGGCGGGCAAGCGCGCCGGAGAGGAGCGGATCGCCGCCTGCGTCGTGCGCGCGACGACGAACGCGGACGTGAACCACGTCGTGAAGAAGCTCCTCGACGTGCGCAAGGCGAGTTTCTGGCCGCAGGAGCGCGCGGTCGAAGCGTCGGGCATGGAGTACGGCGGCATCACGCCGGTGGGCGTGCCCGGTTCGTGGCGTCTGCTGGTCGACTCGGCGTGCGCGGTGGGCTGGAGCTGCATCGGGTCGGGGCTGCGCCGCTCGAAGCTTTTCGTGACCGGCGAGGTCCTCGCGGCACTCCCGGGCGCGGAGGTCGTCGAGGGGCTCGGCGTCCCCGTCGGCGTCTAAGGGGGACGAGGCCGGGGCCGGCGTCTAAGGGGGACGAGGCCGGGACCGGCGCCTAAGGGCGACCAAGCCGGCGCCAAGCGGGGCGACCAGGGCGGGGCCAGGAAGGCCGGGGCGCACAGCAGCAACGACCTCGTGTTGGTCGCGGCGACACAGGGTCATAGGACACGTTGTATGTGGTGGGGTTAGCGCTTCCTGTCCGTTGACACACCCTTCGCACTGTCTGGGGCCCGCTAATGCGCACGTGGGCCCACTAATACGAGCGTGGGCAGCCCCGCCCAGACACGGAATAGCGGGTTTACGTGCGATAGTGCGGGTCAGCGCTCGCAATAGCGGGTTCTCGTGCGAGCTCCACGCGAGGCCAGGCGCCGTTGTGCCCGTATCGCAGACCACCTCAGCCACAACACCCCATTGTTGGCGTTTGTCGCCGAGGTGGTCTGCACTTTGGGCGCCTCACCGCCCCAAACCGCGACCTCACCGCCCCGAACCACAACCTCGCCGCCCCGAACCACAACCTCGCCGCCAGCAAACGGGGGGAATTGCACCAATAGAGGCGCGACACGCCGGCGACACGCCGTGGCGAGACTTCTAAGGCTGCAAAACCCCCCACCATTACCCGAACAGAGTCAGGTTGCGGCACCCATGAGCGCAAGGGCCAGGCCGCGGCACCCTTTCACCCGATCACGCGGCAGCCACACTCAGGCCCGTGATGCAGCATTCGCAGGAACGAGGCACACGCCGCCAACTAAAACACCGACTTTCCCGCGCCAGAAAGCCAAAAAGTCACCCTTCCAGCAACATGAAATGTCCTATAACCCGAGCTTCCCGCATCAATATGATGAAAAGTCGCTACAAAACCAACACGTTTTGTCCTATAACCCTCAAGTTGGCTCCCACCAACTTCAATACCGACTTACCCGCACTAACAAGCCGAAAAGTCGCTACAAAACCAACACGTTTTGTCCTATAACCCTAACCCCCGGCTTGCACCCCGAGCGAGCTCCCTAGGTTCAAGAAAACCCCGGAACCTGAAGCGGTCCCGGGGTCCGGTGGCGGAGGATGGGGGATTCGAACCCCCGAGGGCTTGCACCCAACACGCTTTCCAAGCGTGCGCCATAGGCCACTAGGCGAATCCTCCGTGCACATCGTGCCGGACAATCATAAGCAATAAACGGCTCGCAGCGCCAATCCAAGCCAATGGAGCCGGTCACAGCCTCGTCTACAGGACGGAGATCGTGGTCCACACGAAGGCGATGATGCCGTCGTAGATGAGGGCTGCGATGGCCTCGTGTTGGCCGATCCGATCGGGGAGTTTTTGTGCCTCCACCAGGGCAATGACGGCGAGGACCGCGCCGACGATGAGGGGCAGCCCGAAGATCGCGAAGACGCTGACCCACAGGGCGGTCTTCGCCATGGGGTTGGTGACGGGCTTGGGGGAGGTGTAGCCGCCGTCGGCGAAGACTTCACCCATGTTGACGTATTCAGTCCCGGGGAAGTGCGGGGCGGCAAAGCCAACGGCAGCGGGGTTGGCGGGAGCGTACCCGTAGCGGTCATCGACGCCGCGCGACGCGTAGGGGAATCCGGTGCCGGCTCCCGGGTAGGGGGCGACGGCCTCGGCAAGACTGGGCGACGAGGCCGGGGTGGCCACTGCCGGGGGCGTTCCGCCGGGCGCGGAGGGGTAGGGTGCCGGTGCGCTCATGCGTCCACTATCGCATATTGAAAGGGGCGTCCACCACACTTTGCGTGGGGACTGGGTTTTTCGGTATCAAATGCCGCGGGACTTGGCCGGAACGCGCTACCCTGTTGTTCCGACCGGTACGGCCATCCCGCCCATCAACTGATCGGATTTGTACGCTTATGAGCGAAACGAAGACCTCGCTGTTCCGTTGGAAGCTTCACGGTAACGGCACATCCATTAATCCTGGCGACGTCGTCCTCCCGGGCGAGCGGCTGTCGTGGCCGCGCACTATCGGCATTGGCGCCCAGCACGTGGTCGCAATGTTTGGTGCGACGTTCCTTGTTCCGTTGTTGACGGGTTTCCCCCCGTCAACAACGCTTTTTTTCACTGCGATCGGCACCCTGCTGTTCTTCCTGATCACGGCGGGCCGTCTGCCCTCGTACCTGGGTTCCTCGTTCGCCCTGATCGCCCCGATTACCGCGGTGTCGGCGTCCATGGGGTCCTCCTACGCGCTCGGCGGCATCATTGCGACGGGTGCGACGCTTGCTCTCGTCGGCCTGATCGTTCACTTCGCGGGCGTGCGCTGGATTGACGCGGTCATGCCGCCCGTGGTGACGGGCGCGATCGTGGCTCTCATCGGCCTGAACCTGGCGCCCGCCGCGTGGAACTGGGTGAAGGAAGGCCCGATCACTGCTGTCGTGACGATCGTGTCGATCTGCCTCGTGACGGTTCTCTTCAAGGGTATCCTGGGCCGCCTCTCGATCCTTATCGGTGTGCTGATCGGCTACGTGGCCGCGATTATCCAGGGCCAGGTTGATTTCTCGACCGTGAGCAAGGCTGCCTGGATCGGCTTCCCCGAGTTCCAGGCCCCGAGCTTCGCCCCGTCGACCCTGGGCCTTTTCCTGCCGGTCGTGTTCATCCTGGTCGCCGAGAACGTCGGCCACGTGAAGTCGGTGTCCGCGATGACGGGCGAGAATATGGATGACCTGACGGGCCGTGCGCTCATGGCGGACGGCCTGTCTACGATGCTGGCTGGCAGCGGCGGCGGCTCGGGTACGACGACCTACGCGGAGAACATTGGCGTGATGGCGGCGACCCGCGTGTATTCGACGGCCGCGTACCTGATCGCGGCTGGTGTTGCCTTGGTTCTGTCGATGTTGCCGAAGTTCGGCGCGCTGATTGCGACGATTCCCCCGGGCGTCCTCGGTGGTGCGGGCACGGTCCTGTACGGCATGATCGGTATGCTGGGCGTGCGTATCTGGGTGCAGAACCGCGTGGATTTCTCCAACCCGGTGAACCTGAACACCGCCGCGGTGGCCCTGATCGTCGCGATCGCGAACTTCACGTGGAAGATCGGTGACATGTCCTTCGAGGGCATCGCGCTGGGCACCGCCTCGGCGCTGGCGATCTACCACGGCATGCGCCTGATTTCGAAGCTGCGCGGCACGAACCTGGAGGCGGCGTCGCCCGCGTCGGCGCCGTCGGGTTCGGAGCTGGAGGGCGAGGCGTACTCGAAGCGCCACCGCTCCCCCGCGCCGCAGGCTGACGCCTGATCTGGCGCTTTCATTGACGAGGCCGGGGCCTGGTCGCTTTCTCACCGCACGGTGGGAGCGTGGCTGGGCCCCGGCCTCGTCCGTCCCCATAATTTCGCACGTAATTCCCCCGGCGCGCCACGACCCCCGTCAGCGCAATGCCCGGAATTCCAACGTTTTTAGGCGCACCTACAAAGTGACCGAGTGAGAATTACGTGCGACTTTTCAGAGTGAGAGCAGCGGCCGTAAGGATGCATGAGGCAACAAAAGCCCCTGCAGATCAGTCGCTGGCGTCTCCATCGCCGCGCAGCTCGTCGAGCATTCCCGCGGTGATGATGCCCGAGGGCAGGGCGACGACCGCGACGCCCATGAGCGAGGAGATCATGGCGATGGTGCGCCCCACGTCGGAGGTGGGGTAGAGGTCGCCGTAGCCGACGGTCGTCAGGGAGACGACCGCCCAGTAGACGGCGTCGAAGAAGGTGTTGAAGGTGTTCGGCTCGACGTTGAAGATGACGAGGGCGCTGACGAGGATGTAGCCGATCGCCAGGCAGAGGACGGCGAGCAGCGCCTCCCTTTGCTTCTCGAACACGGTGGCGATGGCGGAGGCGCTCTTCGAGTAGCGGATGAGCTTGAAGGCACGCAGCGCACGGAACAGACGCAGGACTCGCAGCGTGCGCAGCGCGTCGTTGAGGGCGTTGAAGACGGGCAGGATCGACGCCAGGTCGATGATCGCCATCGGCGTGAAGGGGTAGATCAGGAACGACAACGCGCCTTTGCGTAGCTTCAGGTCCGCCGTCGCCCAGCGGGCCAGGTAGTCGACGATGAACACGAGGACGCACGCGTACTCGATCGTTTCGAGGATGGGGCTGGATTCCTTGAAACACAGGGGAAGGAGGCTGGCGATAATGAGCACGGTCATGATGCGGCCGTACCACAGTGCCGCGCCGTCTTCGCCGTTCAGCGCAGAGCAGAGACGTTGTCGCACCGTTGGCACTCCTCATTGATAGACGCGTGACGCACCAAGAAAACTCACCCGCCACTGGGACCCCCGTGCACGAAGCGAGGGGCACGACGCTGTCAGTCGCCGACACCACGCACTGTAGCACCGCACGGGGGCCCGCCAACCACACCCCACACACGGTTCGAGAGCCTTTCGACGAGCACACAGTAGCAACCGATTTCGCGAAAGCATCAACGAGTCTCCCCTCACACTCACTATACATATCACTTATTTCCACGTAATGTGTCGACCATGGCAACGGATGCATCATCGCTGTTTTCTGCCCTCGTGAGTGCAGAACTACGCGCCTGGAACGCGGTTGAATCCGCGCTCTGCAAGGCGAACAACCCCCTGTCACTGGGCCGTTTCCTGGTCCTGCGCACCGTGCGCGACACCCCCGCCTGCCGCATCCAGGAGGTGGCCGCGAGCCAGGGCATCACGTTGGGTGCCGCCTCACGCCTGGTCGACCGCCTGCACCGCGTCGGCCTGCTCCATCGGACGCCGTGCGAGCACGACCGCCGCGCCACGATCCTGACGGTCACCGACACGGGCATGACCCACCTCGCCAGCGCCGAGGCCATCGTCACCGCCGAGCAGGAACGACTCCTCGCACCCCTCTCCCCGGGCCAGCGCGAACACCTCGCCCACGCGCTCGCCCTCATTGACGAGGCCGCGGACCCAACTGCAGGAAACGTGCAGGGATGCGGGAAGGGGCGCGCATGATCCGCTTCGACCACGTCTCGAAGACCTACCCGGGCGGAACGAGGGCCGTCGAGGACTTTTCCCTCCACGTCGAGCGCGGCTCGACGACGGTCCTCCTGGGAACCTCGGGCTGCGGAAAGACGACCCTCATGCGCATGGTGAACGCGATGGTCACCCCGACCTCGGGCGCGGTCTTCGTGCGCGGCGCCAACGTCGCGGACGAGGACCCGGTGCGCCTGCGCCGCTCGATCGGCTACGTCCTGCAGGAAGGCGGCCTGTTCCCGCACCGCACGGTCGCGGACAACGTCGCGACCGTGCCGCGCCTGGAGGGTGCCGGCAAGAAGGAGTCCCGCGAGCGCGCCCTCGAGCTCCTGGGTCTGGTGGGCCTGGACACGCAGATGGCTGATCGCTACCCCTCCGAGTTGTCGGGCGGGCAGCGTCAGCGCGTGGGGGTCGCGCGGGCGCTGGCGAACCGCGCGGACATCCTGCTGATGGATGAGCCTTTCGGGGCGCTCGACCCGCTCGTGCGCGCGGATCTGCAGCGGGAATTGAAGGAGATTCAGCGCTCGCTGGGTACGACGATCCTGTTCGTGACGCACGACGTGGACGAGGCCTTCACCCTGGGCGACCAGGTCGCCGTCCTCTCCACGGGCGGGCACATCGAGCAGGCGGGTCGCCCGCTCGATCTGCTCACCTCCCCGGCCTGCGCGTTCGTCGCCGACTTCGTGGGGGCCTCGCGCGCGGCGCGCCCGGTGCGCGTGACGGGCTCCCACGGCCTGGTCGTGGACGAGGCGGGAACCCCGGTGGGCACGCTCACGCAGGGCACGCGTGAGCAGGGAGGGGACGAGGCCACGGCTCCCTCGCCCGCGCCGCGCGGAGGTGCCGATCCCGCCGGAGTGCGCCTATGAGCTGGCTGTCCTCGAACCTGGCGCTGATCGGCGAGCTGACCGCCGAGCACCTGTGGATCGCCCTGCCGGCGATCGCGCTCTCGGTCGCGCTCTCGGTGCCAATCGCCCGCTGGGCGGCGTTTTCGCGCCGGGGCGGCTGGGTCCTGTCGGCCCTGTCGGCCCTGTACGCGGTGCCGTCGCTGCCTCTCCTGGTGGTGGTGCCGGTGATCATCGGGGTGGCGCTGCGCTCGAGCGCGAACATGATCGCGGTGCTCACCCTGTACGGCGTGGCCGTCCTGGTGCGCCAGGCGACCGAGGGTTTCCGCGCGATCCCGGGCGCGACCCTGCGGGCGGCGAACGCGTGCGGCTACTCGCTGCCGCGTCGCTTCGTGGAGGTCGAGCTGCCCCTGGCGACGCCGGTCATCATCGCGGGGACGCGCGTGGTGGCCACGTCCACGGTGTCGCTCGTGACGGTGGGCGCGTTTATCGGGGTGCGCTCGCTGGGGACGCTGTTCACGGACGGTTTTCAGCGCGGCATCACGGCCGAGGTCGTGGCCGGCCTGGTTGCGACGGTGCTCCTGGCGCTCGTGGTGGACGCGGCCGTGCAGGGGATCGGCTGGGCGCTGACCCCGTGGGCGAGGAGGGGGACGGCGTGAGCATTCTCTGGGAAGCCCTGAGGTGGCTTGCGACCCCGGCGAATTGGGTGGGCGAGTCGGGGATCCTTGCCCGGAGCGCCGAGCACCTGGGCTTAACCCTCCTCATCGTCGCGCTTGCGACGCTGGTGGCACTGCCCGTGGGCACGTGGATCGGGCACACGGGCAGGGGCCGGTGGCTGGTGGGTGCGACGGGCGGAGCCCGCGCGGTCCCCACCCTGGGCGTGCTGACGCTCGCGGGCCTGTGGCTGGGCATCGGCCTGGCGGCTCCGACGCTGGCGCTTCTGGTGCTCGCGGTCCCGCCGCTGCTGTCGGCGACGTATTCGGGGATCGCCTCGACGCCGCGTGCGACGGTGGATGCCGCCCGCGCGATGGGGTTGACTGAGCGCCAGATTCTTGTGGGTGTCGAGGTGCCCCACGCGGCGGGCCTCGTCGCGGCCGGTGTGCGCTCGGCGACCCTGCAGGTGATCGCGACGACCACCCTGGCGGCCTACACGGCTAACTATGGCCTGGGCCGCTTCCTTTACGCGGGATTGAAGACCCGCGACTACGCGCAGATGATCGGCGGCGCGATCGTCGTCGTCGTGCTCGCTCTTCTCGCGGATGCTGCGCTGGCGGCCGCGAGCCGCGCGCTGCGCGCCCGCACTCACTCGCGCGTTGACGCGGGGAACAATTCACTCAAGGAGTCACTATGAAACGCTCGATGATCACGCTCGCGGCCGCCGCCGCGTCCGCCCTGGTCCTGGCCGCCTGCGGGTCGGCGCAGACCGTCGACGGAGGCGCCACGGCCTCGTCCACGATCGTCGTGGGCTCACAGGATTACTACTCGAATGAGATCATCGCCGAGGTCTACGCGCAGGCCCTGGAGGGCGCCGGGTACACGGTGGATCGACAGATGCGTATCGGTCAGCGCGAGGTCTACATGCCCGAGCTCGAGGCCGGCTCGATCGACGTGTTCCCCGAGTACACGGGCAACCTGTTGCAATACCTGGATTCCGAGGCGTCCGCGCGATCCTCGGATGAGGTGTACGCGGCGCTGACCGCCGCCCTTCCGCAGGGGCTGCGCGCCCTCGACCAGGCGCCGGCGACCGACCAGGATTCCTACGTGGTGACGGCCGACTTCGCCGCGGAGCATTCGCTGGCCTCGATCGGCGACCTGGCCGGCGCGGGGCCGCTGATCCTGGGCGGGAACTCGGAGCTTGAGACTCGCCCGTATGGCCCGGCTGGCTTGTCGCAGGCCTACGGCGTGACGGTGTCCTTCACGCCGATCGAGGATTCGGGCGGTCCGCTGACGGTCAAGGCCTTGAGGGACGGGGATATCCAGCTGGCGAACATCTACTCCTCGGATCCGGTGCTGGCGGACGGCACGCTGACGGTCCTGGCGGATCCGCAGGGCCTGTTCCTGGCCTCGCACGTCGTCCCCCTGGCCTCAGCCCGCGTGGACGATGCGGCGGCCGCCGTCATCAACCGCGTGAGCGCCGCGCTTGAGCCCGCGGATCTGGTGGAGATGAACCGCGCATCCACGCAGGAGCAGCGGTCGGCCTCGCAGATCGCCCGGGAGTGGCTGTCCTCCAAGGGTTTGCTGTCCTGAGAACACCCGCGTGGGACGAGGCCGGGGCTGGGGAGCGTGTTCGCGTTCCGCGCCCCGGCCTCGTCGCGTGTGAATATGGGCACAACTGCGCCGTTTTATGTGACCCACACCATCATTTGACCTACTTTTTACGTTTGTAACCAAAATGTAATGCGCACATGATGGACACGTCCGGTTACTTCCACGCGCGACCGGCTACCCTCGAAGACATGACCACGGGCACAGCCCACCGGTCCCGTCCATCAACCAGGAGGTAGTAACCATGAACCTGAAGAAGGCATGGCTCGCCATTCCCGCGGCGGCTGCGCTCGCGCTGACCGCCTGCGCCGGTGGCGGCGGATCCGCCACCACCACCAACAACGCCATCATCCTCAACGGCTCCGAGCCGCAGAACGCTCTGCTGCCCGGCCAGACCTCTGAGACCGGCGGCGGCCGCATCCTCACCGCGATCTTCAGCGAGCTCGTCCGATACGAGGCCGACGGCACGGCCGTCCTCGACGTCGCCGAGTCCATCGAGCCCAACGAAGACAACACCCTGTGGACCGTCAAGCTCCACCAGGACCGCAAGTTCTCCGACGGCACCCCCGTCAAGGCCCAGAACTTCACTCGAGCCTGGAACCTCGTCACCTCCCAGAACCAGAAGCAGGCCTCCTTCTTCGACTCCTTCGAAGGCACCAATGAGGAAGGCGTCGGCGAGCTGACCGGCGTCCAGATCGTCGACGACTACACCTTCACGATCAAGCTGAAGGCCCCCGCCTACGACCTCATCACCCGCCTGGGCTACACCGCCTACGCACCGCTTCCCGACTCGACCCTGGACGACCCGGACAAGGGCGGCCAGGTGCCGGTCGGCAACGGCCCCTACAAGCTGGCCTCCGACTCCGCGTGGGAGCACAACGTCAAGATTACCCTCGTCCCCAACGAGAACTACGTCGGCGACGAGAAGCCCCAGAACGAGGGCGTGACCTTCGTCTTCTACAACTCGATGGATGCCGCCTACAACGACCTCAAGGCTGGTAACGTCGACGTCCTCGACGCCGTTCCCTCCTCCGCCATGGCCTCCTACCAGCAGACCTTCGCGGGCACCTCCGTCAACGAGCCCTACGCCGGCATCATGACGCTGACCATCCCGCAGTACCTCGACCACTTCAAGGGCGAGGAAGGCAAGCTGCGCCGCCAGGCCATCTCGATGGCCATCAACCGCGACGAGATCACCTCGACGATCTACGCCGGCGCGCGCACCCCGGCCAAGGACTTCACCGCCCCCACCCTTCCGGGCTACTCCGATTCCCTGCCCGGCTCCGATGTCCTGACCTACAACGAGACCAAGGCTAAGGAACTGTGGGCCCAGGCCGACGCCATCGCCCCGTGGGACGGCACCTTCGAGATCGCCTACAACTCCGACGGCGGCCACAAGGAATGGGTGGACGCTGCCGCCAACTCCATCAAGAACACGCTGAACATCGACGCCCAGGGCAAGGCGATCGTCGACTTCAAGACCTTGCTCCAGCAGGAAGATGACCAGACCATCGGCTCGGCCTTCCGCTCCGGCTGGCAGGGCGACTACCCGTCGATCTACAACTTCCTGCAGCCCCTGTACGTGACCAAGGCCGCCTCGAACAAGGGTGACTACTCCAACCCCGAGTTCGACGCCCTGATCACCAAGGCGGCGGGCGCCGCCAACGCCGAGGAAGCCACGACGACCCTGCAGCAGGCCCAGGAGATCCTCCTGCAGGATCTGCCCGTCATCCCGCTGTGGTACTACAACGTCAACGGCGCTTGGTCCAAGAACGTGAGCAACGTGACCTTCGACTGGAGGGGCCAGCCCATGCTCTCCGAGATCACCAAGAACGCGAGCAAGTGAGTTCCTAGGAACTCTCCTCACCCGAGGGGGTGGGCGGCACCGGCCGCCCACCCCCTCGGCGCACCCCGACCTGACAAACACGATCAGACCGGCATATGTCGCCTGCCCGCGCCCCCGTGAGGTGCTCACCCCGCACCAGCCGCCCGCAATGTGGGCCACACTTTCGCCCACGAACAAGGGAAAAGCACTGATCCTCGGGCCACATCACGTCCCCCACGCCTCATTTGCCCATTCTTTACCCTATGATGGGACATAAAGGCAGCCCCGCCCCCAGCGGGGCGCACGAACGGGAAAGGCACCGCGCCCATCCCTCGACACGAATCTAAAGGATTGCCCATGCTCCGCTACATCGGACGGCGACTCCTCCAGACCATCCCGGTCTTCTTCGGAGCCACCTTTCTGATCTTCGCGATGGTCTACCTGATGCCAGGTGACCCCGTTGCCGCCCTCGGTGGCGACCGCGGCCTCACCGAGGCGGCCGCCGCTCAGATCCGCGCCGAATACCACCTCGACCAGCCCTTCTGGATGCAGTACCTGCTCTACCTCAAAGGTGTCTTCACCCTCGACTTCGGCAAGTCCTTCAACCAGCAGCCCGTCATCGACGTCATGGCACGAGCCTTCCCCACCACGATCGCCCTGGCCATCTACGCTCTCTCCATCGAATCCATCTTTGGCATCACCCTGGGCGTCATCGCCGGCGTGCGCCGCGGCGGCTGGTTCGACTCGACGATCCTCGTGTTCTCGCTCCTGCTGATCTCGGTGCCCACCTTCGTCCTGGGCTTCGTCCTCCAGTTCCTCCTCGGCTTCAAACTCGGGGTCCTCCCGGTCACAGCCAGCGCCTCGGTCAACATGGCATCACTGACCATGCCAGCCATGGTCCTCGGCGGCGTCTCCCTGGCATACGTCATCCGACTCACCCGCCAGTCCGTCTCCGAGAACGTCTCCGCCGACTACGTGCGCACCGCCCGCGCCAAGGGCCTGGCCAACAGCGCCGTCATGACGCGCCACATCCTGCGTAACTCCCTCATCCCCGTTGCCACCTTCCTCGGCGGCGACCTCGGCGCCCTCATGGGCGGCGCCATCATCACCGAGGGCATCTTCAACATCAACGGCGTCGGCGGCACGCTCTGGCAGGCCATCCGTCTGGGTGAAGCCCCCACCGTCGTCTCCATCACGACCGTGCTCGTCCTGGTGTACATCCTGGCCAACCTCATCGTTGACCTCCTCTACGCCGTGCTCGACCCGAGGATCCGCTATGAGTGATTTCATCCCCTCCGCCAACATTTCCCGCACCCGCGCGGGACAGGACCACTACGTCTCCGACATCGACGAGACCGGCCTCGGCGCCGTCGACGCGGTCCCCGACGAGGGCGCCCCCTCCTCCATGTGGGGCGAGGCCTGGAAGCGCCTGCGCCGCCGCCCAATCTTCTGGTTCGCCGCCGCGATCATCTTCTTCGCGGTCATGATCTCAGTGTTCCCCTGGCTCTTCACCAGCCAGGACCCGCGCTACTGCGTGCTCTCCAACTCCCTGGGCGCCCCCGAGCTGTGGAGCCACCCCTTCGGCTTCGACAAGCAGGGCTGCGACATCTACTCGCGCGTCATCTACGGCGCCCGCGCCTCCGTCTCCGTCGGCATCCTGACGACCATCGCCGTCACCCTCATCGGCGGCACGATCGGCGCCCTCGCCGGCTACTTCGGCGGCTGGCTCGACTCCCTGCTCTCGCGCATCACCGACGTCTTCTTCGCGATCCCCCTGCTCCTGGCAGCCATCGTCTTCATGCAGATGTTCAAGGACTCGCGCTCCATCACCATGGTCGTCGTCGTCCTGTCCGCCTTCGCCTGGACCTCCATCGCGCGTATCACGCGAGGATCCGTCATGAGCGCGAAGAACGAAGAATTCGTCACCGCGGCCCGCGCCACCGGCGCCTCCCGCGCGCGCATCCTCATGAGCCACATCATCCCCAACTCGATGGCCCCCATCATCGTGTACGCGACCGTCGCACTGGGCACCTTCATCGTCTCCGAGGCCTCCCTGTCCTTCATGGGCATCGGCCTGCCCAGCTCGGTCGTCTCCTGGGGCGCCGACATCTCCACGGCCAAGGACCAGCTGAGCGACGCCCCCATGGTTCTCTTCTACCCGGCCTCGGCCCTGGCCCTGACCGTCCTCAGCTTCATCATGATGGGTGACGCCGTGCGCGAAGCCCTCGACCCGAAGGCACGCAAGTGAGCGAAACGAACAACACCCCCCTCTCCGAGAAGGAGATGGAAGAGATCGTCGAACGAGCCGTCGCCCCCGCCGCGGCCTCGGCCCCCGTCCACCCCGACGACGAGAATCCCCTGCTCAAGATCACCGACCTGGAGGTCACCTTCACCTCCTCGACCGGCATCGTCCCCGCCGTTCGCGGCGCGAACCTGACCATCTACCCCGGCCAGACCGTCGCAATCGTCGGCGAGTCCGGCTCCGGCAAGTCCACGACGGCCGCAGCCGTCATCGGCCTACTGCCCGGCACCGGCAAGGTCGCGGGCGGAACCATCGAGTTCGACGGGCAGGACATCACCAACCTGTCTACCAACGAATGGGTGGCCCTGCGCGGATCCGGCATCGGCCTCGTCCCCCAGGACCCCATGAGCAACCTGAACCCCGTCCTGCGCGTGGGCTACCAGGTCAAGGAAGCGCTGCTCGCCAACAACGTCGTCCCCAAGTCCGAGGTCGGCGAGCGCGTCACCGCTCTCCTGGAGGAAGCCGGCCTGCCCGACGCCGAACGCCGCGCCAAGCAGTTCCCGCACGAATTCTCCGGCGGCATGCGTCAGCGCGCCCTCATCGCCATCGGCATGGCCGCGCACCCCAAACTGCTGATCGCCGACGAGCCCACCTCCGCCCTGGACGTCACCGTCCAGCGCCGCATCCTCGACCACCTCGAAAAGCTGACCGCTGAGATGGGCACCGCCGTCCTGTTCATCACGCACGACCTCGGCCTGGCGGCCGAACGCGCCGAACAGCTCGTCGTCATGCACCGAGGCCGCATCGTCGAATCCGGCCCCGCCCTCGAGATCCTGCAGCGCCCGCAGCACCCCTACACGAAGCGCCTCGTGTCCGCCGCGCCCTCCCTGGCCTCGGCCCGCATCGAATCCGCCCACAAGCGCGGCATCCAGGTCACCGACGAGGAGCTCACCGGCGCCGGCAAGGGATCCGTCTCCACGGACGCCATCATCCGCGTCGAAAACCTCACCAAGGAGTTCGACATTCGCGGAGCCAAGAAGGGCAACAACACCTTCCTGGCCGTCGATGACGTGTCCTTCGAGCTGCGCCGCGGCACGACCCTCGCGGTCGTCGGCGAGTCCGGCTCCGGCAAGTCGACCGCCGCGAACATGATCCTGCAGCTCCTCAAGCCCACCGCCGGAACAATCTTCTTCGACGGCCAGGACACCTCGACAATGACCAGCGCGGAGCTCTTCCGCCTGCGCCGCCGTCTCCAGGCCGTGTTCCAGAACCCCTACGGGTCGCTGGATCCGATGTACTCGATCTACCGCCTCATCGAGGAGCCGCTGAAGATTCACGGCTACGGCACCCTCGAGTACGCCGTCCAGGAGATCAAGCGCGCCGAGGAGACCGGTCGTGAGCCCGAAGAGTGGATGACCACCCTCGTCGAGGCCTCGGAGGGCAAGCGTACGCTGACCGCGGCCGAGAAGCGCAAGCTGACCCCGAAGAAGCTGCGCATCGCCCGCGCCGCCGAGCTGCTTGACATGGTGGCCCTGCCACGCAGCGCCATGCGCCGCTACCCGAACGAGCTGTCGGGCGGCCAGCGTCAGCGCGTGGCCGTGGCTCGCGCTCTCGCGCTCAACCCGGAGGTCATCGTCCTGGACGAGGCCGTGTCCGCCCTGGACGTGCTGGTGCAGAATCAGATCCTGTACCTGCTCAACGACCTGCAGGCGGAGCTGGGCCTGTCCTACCTCTTCATCACACACGACCTGGCTGTCGTCCGCCAGATCGCCGACGACGTCATCGTCATGGAGAAGGGCAAGCTCGTCGAGGCCAACTCGACGGACGAGCTGTTCAACAACCCGGTCCAGGACTACACACGCGAGCTGATCGAGGCCGTCCCCGGCCGCAACATCCAGCTCAACCTGTGAGCAACTGGCACACGCGAGGGGGCCCGAGGCGCTGCAGCGCCTCGGGCCCCTTGCTGTTTGCTGTGCCCGCGTTTCGGGCCCCCTTGCCTCCTCGTTCGCGGCGGGTTGCGTGTTTGGTCTGCCATGTGGCTGTGCACTGACCAGTCATGCCCGCCGGTCACCAATGTCGCACGTAATTCCCCTCCACATATTTCAGACTTTGAAGCGCAATCGTTGGAATTGCAACGTTTGTGGGCCATCTCGAAAAATGACCGAGTTAAATTACGTGCGAAACTAATCTGGCGCTCACCCCGTTTCCCCCGCGGGCACCGTGGCCTGGCCCGAGCCCACCGGCGCTCGGCACACCGGTGGCGATGGGGGTTTTGCAGCATTAGAAGCCTCCCCTCGGCGTGTCGTCGGCGTGTCGCACCTCTAATGGTGCAATTCCCCCGTTTGCTGGCGGCGAGTCCGCGACTGAAGGGTATGGCCGCCCAACCGATACGTTTTCGCATGCAATTTCCCTGTCAACCTTTCACATATTGAAATAGCGCCGTTGCAATTCCAACGTTTCCGGGCATCTCAAAAAACTCGCTTGGGGGAATTGCATGCGACTTTCAGGGCAGGACACCACTCCCGCGCAACTCATTCACCGGCTGACGGCGGGATTACACGCGACAGAGGGCCCACGCGCGAGTGACAGCCCCCACCCCTGACATTTGTCATGGCTCCTCCTGCATCAAAGGGCACTTCCGGCCCCACCTAAACGCGCGCAGACTGGGAGCCATGAACGCACAAGCAACGCCCGCCCTCCAGGCGACGAACATTCATCAGTCTTTCGGCCACGTCGACGCCCTGCGCGGCGTGAACCTGACCCTCATGCCCGGCGAAATCGTGGCGCTCCTCGGCGTCAACGGTGCGGGCAAGAGCACCTTCCTGGACATCGTCCTCGGCCTGGCCACCCCCACGCAGGGCGACATCAGCGTCTACGGCATGAGCCCACGCGAGGCCGTGCGCCGCTCCCTCGTGGGCGCGATGCTCCAGACCGGTGCCTTACCGCGCGACGGGAAGGTCCGCAACACGATCGACCTGGTCGCCGCGATGCACGCCGATCCGATCCCCACCGACGAGCTCCTCGAGCGCACGAACCTGACGAAGCTCGCGAAGCGCCCGCTCAACAAGCTCTCCGGCGGCGAAGTGCAGCGCGTGCGCCTCGCCCTCGCCCTGTCCGGCAACCCGGACTTCCTGATCCTCGACGAGGCCACGGCCGGCATGGACGCCCTGGCGCGGCGCGCATTCTGGGACACGATGCACGCCGAGGCCGCGGAGGGCCGCACGCTCCTCTTCGCCACGCACTACCTGACCGAGGCCCGCAAGGAGGCCGATCGCATCGTCATCATCGACGCCGGGAAGGTCCTCCTGGACGCTCCCACCGAGCAGGTCGTCGCCGACAACGAGGACCTCGAAGACGTCTTCGAGCGCATCACCTCCCACGCCGACGCCGAGTGAGCGTGACGAACGCCCAACCCGATGAGCCGGCCCCAGCCTCGTCCCGAGGCCGACGCCGAAGCCCACGCCCCACGAACGCAGACACGACACACGAAGAAGGAATCATGACCACCCACGCACCCGCGCGTACCACCGACCGACCGATCCCCTTCCCCTTCACGGGGGCCGGGAAGCTGTGGCGCGCGACGTTCCTGTCGCACATCCTCAACCCATGGAATATGGCGTTTGCCCTGCTCCTGCCCCTGTTCATGTACGCGATGTTCGGGATGACCGAGGCCGCGCGCACCACGCAGACCGGGCGCGGCAACGTGGCCGCCGCGATGGTCGTCATGATGACCACGTACGGCGTCATCCTGGTGGGCGGGTCGCTCGGCGCGACGCTGTCCGTCGAGCGCACGACCGGCATTTCGCGCATGTACGCGCTGACCCCCATCCAGCCGTGGGTGATCCTCCTCGTGCGCCTCACGGCCCTGGTGGCGCTGAGCGCGTTCATCGCGCTCATCTGCTTCAGTGTTGGTCTGGCTACCGGCTCAAAGATGACGGCGGGCGCGTGGGCGGCCAGCGCCGCGGTGGTCGTCGCGCTGTCGGCGCTGGGTGCGCTGATCGGCCTGGCGTGCGGCTACACGATTAAGGGCGAGAACGCCTACAGCGCCTCGGCGTTCGTCATGGTGTTCGGCGCGTTCGTGTCCGGCATGTTCATCCCGCTGGAGCAGATGCCGCCCTTCGTCTCCCACGTCGCGCCCTTCACGCCCCTGTATGGCGCCGTCCAGGCGATCTACGCGGTCGCCGGTACCGTCCCGATGCCGACGGCGGCGTGGCTCAACATCGTCGGGTGGGTGGTTATCACGGCGGGCATCGCCTGGTGGGGCGCGTCCCACGACACGGCTCGCTAGGCTGGTGTCATGAAGGAGCGCTTGATCTCCCTGGCGTGGGCGGCCCCGTGGATGCTGTTCATGGGGTTTCCCCTCGCCTACGCCCTGGAACTGCCGGATCCGGCCCAGCGCGCGGGCCTCATCGGGCTGTGCGCCCTCCTCGCGGTCGTGAACTCGGCGACGTGGCTGGCCAATCCCCTGCCCGCGCGCAACTCCTTCACGAGGCCATTCATCCTCTCCCACGCGGCGCTGGTGGCGGCGACGGTTGCCTACCTCGTGTACGCGGTTTCCGTTGACACGCCACACGCGTTCATGCTGACGTCGTATCTGCTGGTCGCGTGGGTGTTTCAGGCGCCGGGCAGGTTCATCGTCGCGGGCCTCGTGCCGGTGACCGCTATCGCGGGTGTGGCCGCTTACGCGCAGGGTGAGCCCCTGTGGATGGGCTGGTACCTGGTGCTGCTGTGTGTCTTCGTGGGGGTGGCGCGTTGGCGCATGGAGCGTTCGGCCCGCGAGCATCTGCGCCGCCAGGATGCGATCCAGCGCGCAAAGGCCGCGGAGCGTGCGCGCCTGAGCACGGATCTGCACGACATCCTGGGGCACTCGCTGACGGGGATCACGATGGTGTCCGAGCTGGCGGGTCGCCTCCTGGAGGCTGGGCGCGTCCAGGAGGCGCGCGAGCAGATTCGCGCGGTGACCGCGCAGTCGAACGAGGCCTTGGCTGACGTGCGCCGCATCGTGGCGGCCACGCGGGCCTTGTCCCCGGGAGAGGAGCTCGAGGAGGCGCGGTCGCTTCTGGAGGTCGCGCGCATCGACGCCGAGATCACGAACGAGGGCGAGCCGCCGTCGGGGCCTCGTTCGGCCGCCGCCGCCCACGTGATCCGCGAGGGGGTCACGAACGCGATCCTGCACGCGCGCCCCTCGTGGGTGCGGGTACGTCTTTCCCCTGATGGCGTGACGGTCACGAACGACGGATACTCGGCCGCCTACGCGGCGTCGAGCGTGGGATCGGGGTCGGGCCTGGCGGGCCTGTCCGAGCTGGTCGGCGACGAGGGCACGCTCACCTGGGGCGCGTCGGGCTCCACGTGGACGCTCGCGCTGTCCTTCGAGGCCACACCCGCCGCTCACTCGTCGTGACCTTCGACGGTGCACCCGCCGCCCACTCGTCCTGACTGTCCCGCTGCACTCCCCTCGACGAGGCAGTGTCCCCTTCCCGGCTCTTGCGCGGTCCCCGGGAGGGGGAGTCGGCCTCGTCCTGAGTGGTGGCTGATCGGAGAAATGAGCCGCTTACCTGCGCTAGCCTAGTACCCCAAGCGCAGGCAGACAGGAGGGTGACGTGACGATTCGGGTACTCGTGGCCGATGACCAGGCGATGATTCGCGGGGCGTTGGCTGGGTTGCTGGACCTGGAACGCGATATTGAGGTCGTCGCGCAGGCCGCAGACGGCGCGCAGGCACTCGATGAGCTGGCGCGCCTGGCATCAGCGGACGCCCCTGCCCACGCCCCTGCCCGCGCGAGTGCCCCCGTCGACGTCGCCATCATCGACGTCGAGATGCCCCGCATGGACGGCATCACGGCCACGCAGGCGATCCGGGAGCGTTTCCCGGGGGTGCGCGTGCTCATCGTGACGACCTTCGGGCGCCCGGGTTACTTGCAGCGCGCCCTCGACGCGGGGGCGACGGGCTTCACGGTGAAGGACGCGCCGGTCGAGACTCTCGCCGAGGGCGTGCGGACGGTGGCCGCGGGCGGGCGGGTGATCGACCAGAATCTGGCGTTGGAGGCGCTGGCGGCGGGGTCTTCTCCCCTGACGGATCGCGAGGCCGACGTGTTGCGCGAGGTCGAAGGCGGAGGCACGATCGCCGACATCGCCCATTCCCTCCATCTCAGCCAGGGGACGGTGCGCAACCACGTGTCCTCGTCGATGCTGAAGATGGACGCACGCACCCGCGCCGAGGCCGCGTCCCTGGCCCGCGCCGCCGGCTGGCTGTAGGAGGGCCACCGCCACAAGGCTGGTATCAGAGTGATGCCATTACGGCATGGCTATGACACTCCGACTCGACGAGGAACACGCACGCAAGCTCGACGAGCTCGCCCAGCGCGCCGGCACGTCCAAACACGATGCAGTGCTGCGCGCCATCGACGAGGAGTTCAACCGCATGACGCACCGCCAGCGCGTGACCGACGCACTCAACCAGACCGTTGAGCGCTGGGGGGACGCGCTGGAGCGACTTGGACAGTAGCGCTATGCCGTGCGAGTTTCTCTCACTTGAGGACCTGCTGGATATCGTGGCCGCACTGAGAATCGGTCCCGTTCAAGATCTCGGCCTCCTCGATGCGGCGGCCTTGCGCCCACAGACGACGCTGCTGGGCAAGGACGCTTACCCGTCCACCGCAGCCAAGGCTGCAGCTTTACTCGAATCACTCACGAAGAACCACGCGCTGATCGACGGCAACAAGCGCCTTGCGTGGGCTGCCTGTTCCGCTTTCTTATCTCTCAACGCGCTCGAAATCTCAGAAACAGTTTCCGACGATGATGTGTACGGCCTTGTGGTCGCCGTCGATTCCTCTCGCGTGACGTTCGAGCGAGTCTGCGCCACGCTATCGGAGTGGACGGCTACGCGCCCATGAAGCGCGCGTTGCGCGCGATGAGGGGCAGGAGCCGCACGCCCAGGTAGGTGCCGATCGTGTTGGTGATGACGTCGTCGATGTCGACGACGCGGTAGGTGCAGGGCACGATGCCGAACAGGCCCGTGTACTGGGTGAATTCGATCAGGCAGGAGACGAGGGCGCCGATCGCAATCCATACGAGCACGCGACGGGTGGGAATGGAACGGGCCAGGCGCCCGCCGTCGGTGGGCAGGTCCTCGCGGGCTTGGCGGGCGCGCCGAATCCTCCACGTCGTCTCCGCGAGCGCGCCGAGGGGCACGAACAGGGCGATGTTGAGGAGGATCGACAGGGCGTAGAGGGTGCCGCGCAGCTGTTCGCCGTCGCGGAATTGGTCGGCGACGGCGACCAGGGACCCGAAGGGCACGTAGTTGTCCCAGTGGATGATCGCGGCGCAGGCTGCCACCGGGTCGGAGGGGATCGGCAGGAGCGTGAAGATCAGGAGGCCCGCCAGGTAGAGGATCCACGCGAGGGGCAGTGCCCTCGGCAGCCTCCACATCGACGAGGCCTGGGCCGCGACCACGGGAATCTCCGCGGTCGTGGGGGTGTGCGGGTTGTCTTCTCGCGGCAGGAGGGCGCCGGTCCGCTTGGATCGACGGTAGATGAGGGGCAGGGCCTTGGAGACGGTGAGCTGGTCGTGGCTGGCGTGGCCGGGGGCCTCGTCGTGCGAGGTGGCGCGCGGGGGACGCCCGCGTAGGCGCGCGCGGTCGGCGCGTCGGCCGAGGAGCCACCACAGGGCGCAGGTGAGCACGGTGACGGCCGCGTACAAGCCCGCGTCCATCGCCCAGTTGATTGCCGTGTACATGTCGCCCCTCTCCCTTGAGGGGAACCTTACCGGCGTTGTTCGGCAACGTCCCCGCGCTGGGTACAGTTCCACGCCGGATGGACACATATTGAGAAAAAGGCTGAGATTCTTCTCGCCTCCCCTAGTCACTGGCGCACCGGCGCGCTGCATTCGTGTGAGCGTCACACACACAGGCTCACACTCCGAACGGTCTGACAGATTCGGACTAGGGATCGTCCGAGCAGGTAGTCAGCTGGGTCGCCATCGCGTCCTGTTCGGCCTGAGTGACGCTGAGGCCGTAGGCGTATTTGACGGCGATCTGCCGCTTGACGTAGTCGCAACGGAAGGCGGCGTTGGGCGGCAGCCACTGGTCAGCGGAGGACGCCGACTTGTCCTCGTTTGCCGCCCCGTCGACCGCCAGGAGGTTCTCGGGGTCGTTGGCGAACTCCTGGCGCCGCTGCGCGTCCCATTGCCAGGCCCCCGAGCGCCACGCGTCAGCCAGGGCGACGACGTGGTCGATCTGGACCAGGGCAGAGCTCTTGTCCCCCCTCTGGAACTGGATCGTGGTGCCCGTGTAGGGTTCGGCGAGCGTCCCGGTGAGCACCACGCAGTCCCGCGTGCCCGGCTTGAAGGTGGGTCGCGCGAGGTCCCGGGCGAGGATGTCGTTACGGGTATCGCAGCCGTTGTGGTCGGTGTCCGCCCACCGCTGGCCGAAGGCCTGACGGTCGTAATCCGGGACGACTGACGCCTCATCCGCGGACCGGACGGCGAGTTCGCGCAGCTGGCGGGCCGCCTCGGTGTCAGGCAAGGAGGACAGCGCCTCCCCGCTGCGCATCGGAGGCCATCCCAGGCGCGAGCGCAGGCCCAGCAGGTCCCAGCCGACGCCGGGCGCGAAGGCCCACACCAGGGCGACGACGATCAGCAGGACGCCGATCATATCCCCGATGCTCCTGCGGCGCTTGTGTGCCATCACGCCTCCTGTTCACTCGTCACTCGCGTGAGCCCACGCCATGGGGGCACCCCGACGCGTCGTCGGGGTGCCCCCATGATGGACCCGACCGCCGGCATCTGCGTACTCGGCGGCGCGCCCCTGTGGATAACTACTTGGTGGCGCGCGATCTCACCAGCTGACGCACGAAGTAGATCGCGACGATGATGAGCGTGAGCGCGCCCATCGAGACCAGCTGAGAGCGGCCCTCGTCGCTCGTGAGCATGAGCGCGGCGATGCCAGCCAGGCCCACCAGGACAACCCACGGCAGCCACGGCCATCCGGGCATGTGGATCACCAGGGAGCCACTGCGCTCCAGAGAGGGGTGTAGGCGCATGAGCGAGATGATGATGAAGGTCCACACGATGAGGAGGACCATGCCGATCGCGTTGATGAGCATCGTCAAGATCTCACCGGGCAGGTACCAGTTGCCCAGGACCGCCAGGAGCGCCAGCGCGACGACCAGGCCGACCGCGCGCTTCGGGGTACGCCCGGCCTCGATGTCACCCTGCCTCTCGACTGCCAGGACGGCCTCGTCGTCCTCGAGGGCAGCCTCGACAACGGTGTGCGCGTGCGCCTTCTCAGAAGCGGAAGCCCCCAGCAGCCAGCGCGGCCCCATGTCGCGCGCGGACAGGGAGTAAGCCATGCGCGAGGACGCGTAGATATTCGCGGAGAACGCAGAAACCAGCGCCATGAAGATAATGACCTCCATGATGGTTCCGACGGCCGGGACGCCAGCCATCTCGAGGACGGCGGCGAAGGCCTTCTTCTCCATCGCCTCACTGTCCCAGGGCAGCAGGGCGGTCAGCAGGAGGACGGAACCCACGTAGAACACGAGGATGCGGGTAATGACCGAACGGATCGCGCTGGCCATCGCGGCGCGGGGGTCCTCGGCCTCGGCGGCGGCGATCGTGACGATTTCGAGGCCACCGAACGACGTGATGACGGCCAGGAGAGCCACGGCGATACCCGACAGGCCGTTGGGCGCGAAACCGTTGTGACCCAGGACGTTCTGCAGGACACCCTCGTGTCCGGGCAGCGGCCCAACGAGCGCGGTGCGCGCGACCAGGAAGACACCCACGCACAGGAAGCCGACGATCGCGATGATCTTCACCATCGACAGCCAGGCCTCGATCTCGCCGTACTGACCGGCGGCCAGCAGGTTAATACCACCAATGACGACGACGATGACCAGGGCGACGACCCACTGAGACACGCCCGGGAACCAGCCGACGAAGAACGTGGCCGCGCCCGTCACCTCCAGGCCCGACACCATGATGAGCATGACCCAATACAGCCACCCGATGGTGAACCCGGCCCACCGGCCGATCCCGGCCTCGGCGTAGGACGAGAAAGAGCCGGTCGACGGCAGCGACGAGGCCAGCTCCGCGAGGGCCAGCATCACGGACACGACGATGATGGCGGCCAGCAGGTAGGACACGAGGACGGCAGGGCCCGCCTGGTGAATGGCGGAGCCCGTGCCCAGGAAGAAGCCGGCACCGATCGCCAGGCCCAGGGCCATCATGGACAGGTGCCACGTTTTGAACGGCTTACGCGCCGTTGCGGGAGACGAAGAAGCGTGTGTTGTTTTGGAATTCACACGGCCATACTAACGCCTACCCCTGCGCAGAGCTTTTAACTGCGAATATGTGAGAGTGATCGTCCACTCGCGAGTCTGCGGGAGCCTCCATCGACGCCAGTGCGCCATGGCTGTGAAAATGAGGCCAACGACGATAGATGCGCCCATGCCCAGGACGGGCTGGCCCATGTACCAGAACGCAACCGTGACCAGCGAGCACGCGAACGCCGGTGTGGCGTAGAGGTTGTTGCCGCCAAAGACGCGCGGGACCAAGCCCGCGGAGATGTCTCGGACCATGCCACCGCCGATGGCAGTCATGATGCCGAGCAGGATCGCCGGCATGATCGCAAACCCCGCGTCGAGGGTCTTGATCGCGCCGGTCGCGCTCCAACAGCCCAGCACCATGCCGTCCGCGATGACGAGGAGCACCGACCACGCACGCGAGTCCATGCGGAAGGCCATCGCGACCAGGGCACCGATGATCGCGAACCACAGGTAGTAGGGGTCTGTGATGGCCACGGGTGCGCCGGTGCGCGTCGTCAGCAGCAGGTCACGGATCATGCCGCCCGCGAGCGCCGTCATGATCGCGAGGATACAGAAGCCGACGGCGTCGAAGTTGCGTTCTCGCGCAACCTTTCCGCCGAGGATACCGTTGAGGAGCACGCCCATGAGGTCGATGGCTCGGAAGGCCTCGGGGAGTGAATTGTTCAGCGCGTCGAGCAGGTGCATGGCGGTCCGAAAGAGTCGGTGAATGTTGGTTCGCCATCATGGTACAGCCCCAGCGCCTGCCTCGTCCCCTCGCCCGCCTCGTCCCCCAGCGCCCGCTTCGTCCCCTCGCCCGCCTCGTCCCCCAGCGCCCGCTTCGTCCCCTCGCCCGCCTCGTCCCCCTCGCCCGCCTCGTCCCCCTCGCCCGCCTCGTCCCCCTCGCCCGCCTCGTCCCCCAGCGCCCGCAGGGTGCGACAATATGCCCATGACTGCTCTCTTTGCCGGGCTGACGACCCTGGATGTGCTGCACCGACTCGACCACGTGCCCGACCCGGGCCTGAAGGTGACCTCCACGGACTTCACGATGGCCGCCGGCGGCCCCGCGACGAACGCGGCCGTCACCTACGCGGCGCTCGTCGCGGCCACCCGCGCTCCTTCCGCCGACGCGGCCACCCGCGCTCCTTCCGCCGGCGAGGCCGAGGCCGACTCCCCCGCCCCCTTCCCCTCTGGGGAGGCGCCGACGCTGTTGACGGCCCTCGGCGAGGGCCCGGTGTCTGCTTTCCTGGCCGCGGACTTGGCGTCCGCGGGCGTGCGAGTCCTGGATGCGACGGCCCCCACCCCTCTCGATCACCCGTCCGCGCTTGGAGAGCGCGGCGCGGCCCCGGCCTCGTCCCTGCGCGAGCCGGCCGTCTCCTCGATCATCGAGCACCCGAGCGGGCGCATGGTCGCCTCCACGAACGCGCGGATGGACGCCGACCCGGGGCGCGTCGCGGCGGAGCTGCCCGAACGCGTCGGCGTCGTCCTCATCGACGGGCACAACCCGGCGCTGGCGCAGGCGGCGCTGACGCTGGGCGTGCCCGAGGTGGACGGTGAGGATCCCTTCGCGGTCCTTGAGGCGCGCCCGCCGCACCTGCGGGTGCTCGATGGCGGCTCGTGGAAGGACTGGCTCACTCCCCTGCTGGGCCTCGTGGACGTCGCCGTCGTGTCGGAGGATTTCGCGCCCCCGCTCCTCGCGCGAGCGGACGGCGAGCAGGTCGCCGGCTTCCTGCGCGGTTTCGGCATCACGCGGGTGGTGCGCACGCGCGGCGAGCGGCCCGTGCAGTACTGGTGGGACGGCACCAGCGGCGAGGTTCCCGTGCACGAGGTCCCCGACGCCTCGACGATGGGCGCGGGGGACGCGTTCCACGGGGCGTTCGCGTGGGCGCTTGAGCGCGCGGGGGCCTCGGATCCGGAGCGCCTCATTCGTTTCGCGTCGGCGGTGGCGGGCGTGTCGGTGTCCTCCTTCGGGACGAGGCAGTGGCTGGCTTCTCCTGCCCTGGCGGAGTTGGTGCGCGGGTAGCTGCGCACGTGGTCGGCGACGGTTGCGGGCGCTTCTGCTGGCGCACGTGGTCGGCGACGGTTGCGCGCGGCGCCTGTCGCGGGCTGACGCCTGTCGCGGGCGAGGCTCGCACTGATCGCTTCCCCTCCCCCTCCCCTACCCCTTCCCCTCCCCTTCCCCAAAAATAGTCGCACATAATTTATGTCGGTCAGTTTTCGAGACACCCCACAAACATTGCAATTCCAACGACGCATTTTCAAAGTCTGAAATATTCACGAGGGAATTACGTGCGACATTGTTAGGGAACCATACATGATGGCGTGGATTGTCGGCACACGCGCGAGCCCGCCTGACGCGGACCGTTGAGCACTCGAGCCCGCCTGACGCGGACCGTTGAGCACTCGAGCCCGCCTAGCGCGGACCGTTGAGCACTCGAGCTCGTCTGAGGCGGACCGTTGAGCACTCGAGCCCGCCTAGCGCGCAGCAAAACAGAGGCCTGAAGCCAGTCGGACAGTCCCGCTGTCCAAACTATCCGCGCACAAACACGCACTAGGCTCCCCGGCGCACTCGCCGAGCGGGCAAACCACGTCCCTGCGAATCCGCGCGGACGGGCAATCAACATCCGGATAGGTAACAAACATCCGGATAGGTAACAAACATCCGGATAGCTTAATAACCTATCCGGATGCACACAACCTATCCACATCCGCGCAACCTATCCAGATAGCAACAGCTTATCCGCGCAGCGAGCCACCAGAGCGCGCCAGGGGGCGGGCCCAGGAGCAGAGGCAGTCAGCACAGCCCACCGGGCAGCTACCGGCCTGCTGGCACCCAGCGGCTGACCCACCGCACGGCGACGTCGGGCAGCGCGGGCAGGTGCGCGGAACCTGAGGCGGCCAGGGCGCGATCCACGGCCTCGTCGGCGACGGGAACGCCGTCGATGGGCGTGTACTCGCCGACGACACCGACGGGCGGCGCGGTCATGTCGACGACGGATCCGTCGGGCAGCAGGTGGAAGGCCTCGCGCGTGCGGTCGAGCAGGCCGGTTTCCTCGTCGAAGGCGTCGTGTGTGATGAGAATGGGCACGTCGATGCCGTGCAAGGCCTTCTCGCCGGACACCATGGACATGTCGGCGAGGGTGGCCTTGTTGATCGTGAAGTGACGGCGCACGGACTCGGAGTCGTTGGGGATGGTGGTGGTGCCGTGGCGTTCCAGGTCGGAGAGCTGCACGTCGGAGAACACGAGATTCCAGTCGTAGGACAGCGGGCCGAGGACCGGCGAGACGAGCACGTAGGTCTGCACGGCGGACGGGCGGGCGCGCAGGGCGACGGTGGCGCCGAACTCGTGGCCGACGCAGATTTGGCGTGTGAACCCCTGGTCGGCCAGCCAGCCGGAGGCGGAGCGAAAGTCCTCGATGAGCGGGTCGAAGGTGATGATCTCATCGCCGGATTCGCCGTGCCCGGAATAGTCGAAGGCGAGGGTGGCGTAGCCGGCGCGACGCATCGCGCGACCGAGCGCATCGAACATCCCCGATGCGTGACGGTCCGACAAAAAGCTGTGAGAAAAGATCACCGCGGCGTCGCGGCAGTCCACAGGACGCGTGAATGTCCCGGTGATGGACACTCCCCGGGGCGTCTGAATCGTTATCTGGCTCACGCATTAAACATAGCGCTTTCCATCACCCTCCGTGAAGGGGAGACCACGGTGTGCACATATGTGACAAGGGAACGAGGCCTGGGCTAGGTTTCCGAGAGAAATCTCCACCCCGCGTCAGGGGCGTGCGAGCGAGCATGGCCCGGCACTAAGATGAGGGTGATTGTGCGCCGGTGGGAACGCCTGCGCGAGAACGCCCGGCGGACCGCGGGCGCCGCCCCACGCAGCGAGAGAAGGACAGATATGGGAACCAAGACCGGGATCCTCATCGGAGTTGGCATCGGATACGTGCTGGGGGCCCGCGCCGGGCGTGAGCGCTACGAGCAGATCCGCGCTGGCGCCTCGAAGGTGCGTCGTTTCCCGGTCGTGGCCCGCCCCCTGGACGCTGCGGGCCAGAAGGTGTCGGATTTCGTGCGCGCGGGCGGCGAGCAGGTGACGGATAAGGTTGCCGATGCGGTGAAGGAACGCCTTTTTGGCGCCCCCGCCTCGCCGACGACGGTTGACGCGCAGCCCGCCCCCGCCTCGCCTCAGCGGTGAGCGCGCAGGGGAACGAGGCCTCGGCAGTGAACGCGGATCACGCGGCCGAAGACCGGGAGCCGACGCGCGAGCAGATTAAGCGCTGGCGCAAGCACCTGGCTGAGGAGCGCATGGAGGCCCACACCTACCGTGACCTGTCGGAGCGCCGGACGGGCGAGGAGCGCGCGGTCCTGCTGCAGTTGGAGGAGGCGGAGCGCCGCCACGAGGAGTATTGGCTGGCGCGCCTGGGTGAGCGGGCCCTGCCCGCCCCGAAGCCGCCGCTGCGCACGCGTGCCGCGGCGGTCCTCGCGCATCTTTTTGGCACGATTTTCATTCTGGCGATGGCCCAGCGCGCGGAGCAGCGTTCCGCTCGCGACGTGGATGATGACGTGCCGGCGCACATGCAGGCAGACGAGTACATTCACGCCGAGGTCATCCGTTCCCTGGCTGCGAAGTCCCGCGAGACCCTGGCGGGCACGTTCCGCGCGGCGGTCTTTGGCGCGAACGACGGCCTCGTGTCGAACCTGGCTCTCGTGCTGGGCGTGGCGGCGACGGGCATGGAGCCGCACGTCGTGTTGCTGACGGGCGTGTCGGGCCTGCTCGCGGGCGCCTTGTCGATGGCTGCCGGCGAGTGGGTGAGCGTGCGCAGTCAGCGCGAGCTGCTCGACGCCTCGATCCCCGCCCCGGACGCGCATCAGGCAGTGCCGGACCTGGATGTGGACGCGAACGAGCTGGCGCTTGTGTTCCGTGCGCGCGGGGAGAGCGAGGAGGAGGCCGAGCGGCACGCGAGGCAGGTTTTCGCGCGTCTCGCCAAGCCGGCGACCGGAGAGTCCGGCGCGATCGCGGTGCGCGCCGCCCTCGGCGGCAGCCCCGAGTCGGATGGTGCGGGCGACCAGGTGGGCACGCCCATGAAGGCCGCGTTGTCGTCGTTCTGTTTCTTCGCGACGGGCGCATTTTTCCCGTTGATTCCCTATATTGTGGGCCTGACGGGCCTGACGGCGATCGCGGTCGCGGCTGCGATTGTGGGCGTGGCCCTGCTGTTCACGGGCGGCGTGGTCGGCATCTTGTCGGGCCAGTCCCCGACGCCTCGCGCGCTGCGTCAGCTTGTCGTGGGCTACGGCGCCGCGGGCGTCACCTACCTGCTGGGCTTGCTGTTCGGCACCTCGGTTTCCTAGCAGGGCGGTCGCTCAGAGTTTGACAGGTTGCCTTCGGGGGGGGTAGCTTGACCGAATGGTTACCTATCGCCCCGATGCAGCAAGCCAGAGTGACCCGGGTGGGGATGGCACGCCGGACTTGTCTGCTTTCGATGAGGCCGCCGCCAACGTGCGCCGTTCGGCGCGAAAAGCTCAGCGCCTCGCGGAGAAGGCCGCAACGTTCCTTGAGCTCCGGGAGACGGTGCGCGGACAGGGTGAGGATGCGTCTGGCCGCGTCAACGTGACGGTCGACGCCTCCGGTTGCCCGCTTCGGGTGCTCATTGACGGGGACGAGGCCGTGGGGCGTTTGGTCATTGAGGCCTGGAAGGCGGCCCAATCGAGCGCTGGCGCCCAGGTAGCCGACGCCGCCGTTGATGCTTACGGCGAGTCAGACCCGGGCGCACAGGCATTGGTCGCGCGTTATGGGTCGGCACGGGAGCAAGACGCCGGGGAGCGCGAGAGCCGACCGATTGATCGTTTCGGGATACTGCGCAATCCTGGTATCCGCAGGGAGTGGCACTGACCATGGCGGACATCTCCCTTGACTTCGAGAAAGCGCGTGCAGCGGCACGCGAGTCGCAAAGCGCCGGCGACGACGTGAAGTCGTCGGTCGTTGGCGTGGATGCCGGTTGCAATGATGCGGCCCTCGGCCTGTTGGTTGGACCGCTTGTCACAGGCCCGCTGGGTCTTGTTCGCCGGTGGGTGCGCTCCATGGTGGAGGAAGCAGCTTCTGGAGCAACGAAAGATGGAGACGGGCTGATCAAAGCCGTTCAGAGCTTCGAGGAGTGTGAGGAATCCTCAGCTCAAGCAATTCGGGATGCCGCACAGGGTCGTCGTGGCATGGCTGGAAGGACGCTGATGCCGTGAGCACGGAAGAGCTAGCAGGTTCGGGCCTCCTAGAGGACTTGGATGGGCTCAATAAGTCCATGTCGTCGGGCTCATGGCTAGGAACGGGTTTATCGGGGCTGGCCGTCGTCGGGGATGTCGTGGGGATGATGGTCGACCCGATTGGGACGCTCATTGGCTGGGGCGCTTCCTTTTTGCTGGAGCATTTCGAGCCGCTCAAAGGTTGGCTTGATGATCTCGCTGGGAACGGTGATGCCGTCCAGGCTGACGGCCAGTCGTGGTTGGCGTGTGCTGCAGCGGTGGCGCAGCGAGCCGATGAGCTCGAGTCGCGCACGCAGGCGCTCGTGGGAGAATTCGAAGGATTGACCGCGAGCACCTTTCGATCGCGGTCCGCCTCAACGGTCGGAGCGCTCCGTTCGGGCGCTCAGGCGTTGGAGGCGGTTGCGACCGCGTATTCTATTCTGTCGGGGGTTGTCAGCGCGGTTCACGATCTCGTCCGCGATGTTCTCGCTGAGATCATTGGAACCTTAGCCAGCGCGATCATCGAGATCGTCGGCACGGTTGGTTTGGCGTCTGGCGGTGTCGTTGCTCAAATTCAGATCAAGGTTGGCGCAGCTGTCACGTCATTGACGGACAGCGTCACAGGTGTCGTCACTTCGGCGAAGAATCTTGTCTCTCACCTGCATGATGCTCGAGGCATCCTCGAGTCCATCACGAACCTGCTGAAGAAGGCTCCCGACACGTCGCTCGCGGCGATCATTCCGTCTGGGATGTGGATACGACGCAGGAAGAATGGCCTGCACGTCGTGGAGAGGGGTCATTTCACGAACTCCTACGCCGACGCCGCGTATACCGCCCAGGTGCTCGATGAGCTGGAGACGATCCGACAGGTGAATCTGACGACCGCGCGTGAACTTCAGCCTTCTCTGGCCGAGCGGCTCGCGCGGTACGACCTGCCGCCTTCTGCGGGGAATGCCGACCAGATTCAACGGACCCTCGATAAACTGGATCGACAGGGCGTTGACGATTTTGAGCTCATTCAGATGCAGCAAATGTCTTTAGGTCTGACCTCGTCGCGCAATGGTGCGCGCTATGCGGCGGAGCGGATGGGGCATGCGGGGCTCGATCACGCGTGGCACGAGCGGGGCATCTACAACCTGGGCCTGGGCGGCCCCGGGACGGGTGCCGGACGTCTTGACGATTTTGCGATTCACTATTCGGGAACGGAGTTTCACATCGGCGAATCGAAGGGAGGAGGGGCCCGGATGGGCACGTATTCCGTGGACGGGGTACGGGTACGTCAGGGTTCTGCTGCCTATATCGGCGACCGCCTGGGCACCGACACGTCGTTCCACGAACTAATGTCGATGAACCAGGATGTCTGGCACGACATCAAGACGGGGCGCATGACCCTGCACTCAGACGTGTCGTTCACGCGCACCGCGGATCCGGAGAAGATTCGCTTCACGACGACTCCGATCACGCTCGCGCCGCACCACATGGATAATATTGATGCGAAGATTGCCGCGTGGACCGACGCGGCCGGAAGAGGGGACACCCCATGGATCAGACACGGTTGAACCCCGAGCATGTGCGTGTCACGCCCGAGGGGGCGCGCATGATGACGCTGTCGCGCTTGAACGAGATCCTCGACGCGTGGGAGTCTCTGACGTGGCCCGCCAGCCGGGCAGACGCCGCGGCCTTCCGCGATCGTTTCGGATGGACTCCCGACCCCAGAGAAAGCCTGCTCTTCACCTCCGACGTCGTACCCGAACGGTCATCCTCCTTCATCGTCTACACTCCCTTCGACGGCGTCGCATGCCTCAGGTTCTATCTCGCAGCGCACCTAGACCCACACGACACGTCACAATTCGACGACACTCTTTCGTTCTACCTCAATCACATCATCAAACACCTCGGCGAGAGGCTACAGAATAAAACGGGTTCACGCGAATCAGGAATCCGATTATTCACAAGCGACAACCTTTACTATCGCATTGGAGATGGAGGTGAGAAGATCACACTATCTCTGAACTCTCCTTCGGAGACGGGTAACTTGCTCGACTTCCTCGACCGCAAAGCCCGCGGCGAACTGGAAGACTGGGAACGTGAGTAACACGCCGTTAAATCCCGAGCATGTGCGTGTCACGCCCGAGGGGGCGCGCATGATGACGCTGTCGCGCCTGAACGAGATCCTCGACGCGTGGGAGTCTCTGACGTGGCCCGCCAGCCGGGCAGACGCCGCGGCCTTCCGCGATCATTTCGGGTGGACTCCCGACCCCAGAGAAAGCCTGCTCTTCACCTCCGACGTCATTCCCGAACGATCATCTTCCTACATTGTTTACAACACCTTCGGCGGCGTCGCAGGTCTTATGTTCTATCTCGCAGCGCACCTAGACCCACACGACAAGAAGCAATGCGACAAAGCGTATTCCTACTACAATGAATACCTTGAACAACGCCTCCAGAACCGACTGGCCAGCAAAAGAACATTCGATAAGTCCTGCGTTGAGCTTATCTCCCATGATAAAATCCTCTACTTCCTCGGCGGCGCCGCAGACAAGATCACACTATCTCTGAACTCTCCTTCGGAGACGGGTAATCTGCTCGACTTCCTCGACCGCAAAGCCCGCGGCGAACTGGAAGACTGGGAACGTGAGTAACGAATCCTGACGTTCCATGTGCTCACACCCAACATATACCCAACAATGTCGCACGTAATTCCCCCACCTCTCTTTCAAACTTTGAAATCGGACCGTTGAAATCATGCGGTTTTCGACCGCACTCAAAAACTGACCAAAGGGAATTACGTGCGACATTTGTCGGTAAGCCAGAGCGCTCCTGGGGGACGAGGCCAGAAATCCGTTGAAGTGCATCCTGTGGCACACTGTGGGGATGACGGATTTTCTTTCTCGGGCGCGCGGCGCTCTCATGGGCCTGGCTGTCGGCGACGCAGTGGGCACCACGAATGAGTTCAAGGTCGCAGGTACCTTCAAGCCGATCACGGACATGGTGGGTGGCGGCCCCTTCCTGTTGAAGCCCGGGCAGTGGACGGATGACACGTCGATGGCGCTGTGCATCGCGGATTCCCTGCTGGCGATGGGCCACTATGACTCTTTTGACGTGATGGAGCGCTACCAGCGTTGGTTTTCGAAGGGTTACCGTTCGTCGACGGACAGGTGTTTCGATATCGGTGGCCAGGTGCGTGCCGCGCTGTTCGATTTTGAGCACGAACAGCGTGTGCCGGTGACCGCCGAGCGCTCGAACCGTGCCGGTAACGGCGCGATCATGCGCCTGGCGCCCGTCGTCATCGCCGGCTTCGAGCACCGCGAAATCCGCGAGATCGTCGTCACCGCTGGACTGAGCGCGCGGGAGACCCACTATTCGGTCGAGGCCGAGGCAGGCACCGAGGTCTTCGCTGCCCTCCTCGTGGGTGCCCTCCTCGGCTGGGCGCCGGAGCACATCATCAACGTCGGCTGGGCCTCAACGGGCCCCGCCTTCGACGAGATGGCCGCGCGCGTCATCAGCACGGACCCCGCCGAGCGCGCCTCGTGGGAGTCAGAGACCAGCGGTTACATCGTGCACGGCCTGCGCCTCGCTGTTCACGGCCTCCTGGATTTCCCGTCCTTCAAGGATGCGACCCTGGCGATCGCCAACATGGGCGGCGACTCGGACACGAACGCCGCGATCTACGGGCAGCTCGGCGGCGCATACTTCGGGGTCGAGGCCATCCCGGCCTCGTGGAGGTCGACGCTGTATCAGGGCGAGGAGATCGACGCGCTGGCCCGCGCCCTCGTGGACCTGCACCTCGAGGAGCCTCTCACGCGCTTCGACGAGGACCTGTAGGGCGAGGCTCCCTCAGGCTGACTGGCACCCTCCACGATGCGGCGGGCGCGACCTGATCTCTCTCGTGCTGCCGGCGATGCCCCCGCGTCGTCGCTTCACCGCCCGCTGCACCCACACCTCGTCAACCCACACCCAACAATTACCCAACAATGTCGCATGCAATTCCCTCGCACCTACTTCAACATTTGAAATCAGACCGTTGAAATCATGCGGATTTAAGCCGCACTCAAAAACTGACCCAAGGGAATTGCATGCGACTTTTGGGGTCTGAGCCCCTTCCGACCTACTCGACCCCCACCAGCCGCGCGCCGCTCGACCGGCATGTCGAGCGACTAGACTGGCGCTATCATGCCTGACTCCCGCTCCGCCACGCCCCGCTCCTCCCAGCCCGCGCGCACGCGACCGCGCGCGGGCCGCCGCCAGCACGCGCGCCCCTTCAAGCCGTTCACGCCGGAGCAGCTCGCCGAGCGTGCGGCGGCAATCCCGGTGATCTCCTTCCCGGATCTGCCGGTGAGCGCCCGGCGCGACGAGATCGCGCGCGCCATCCGCGACCACCAGGTGGTCATCGTGTCAGGCGAGACGGGCTCGGGCAAGACGACGCAGCTGCCGAAAATCTGCATGCAGCTGGGCCGCGGCGTGGCCGGCATGATCGGGCACACCCAGCCGCGCAGGCTCGCGGCGCGCTCCGTCGCGGATCGCATCGCCCACGAGCTGGGCCAGACCGTGGGCCGCGAGCGCGGCCAGGTGGTCGGATACCAGGTGCGTTTCACGGACGAGATCGGCCCCACGACCCTCGTCAAGCTCATGACGGACGGCATTCTGCTGGCGGAAATCCAGTCGGATCCGATGCTGCGCCGCTACGACACGCTCATCATCGACGAGGCCCACGAGCGCAGCCTGAACATCGACTTCATCCTGGGCTACGTGGCGCGCCTGCTGCCCGCGCGCCCCGACCTGAAGGTCATCATTACCTCGGCGACGATCGACTCGGACCGTTTCGCGCGCCATTTCGGCACGTGGGAGGGCACGCCCGGCTCGGGCCGCCTCATCGAGCCCGCGCCGGTCATCGAGGTGTCGGGCCGCACGTACCCGGTGGAGATCCGCTACCGTCCCCTCGGCCCGACGACGCCCTCGTCGTACACGTCCGAGGCCTCGCCCGCGCAGGCGGAGAAACCCGTCGAGGTCATCGAGACCACTGACGTCACCGAGTCCGGCCCCATGCAGTTGGTCCTGGAGGACCCGGACGACGAGCTGGCGACGCTGGGCTACGGCATGGGCGAGGACATCGACGTGGAGACCGCGATCTGCCACGCGGTGGACGAGCTGAGCGCGGAGGGCGACGGCGACATCCTGGTCTTCCTGCCCGGCGAGCGCGACATCCGCGACACGGAGGCGGCCCTCCTCGATCACTTGAAGGGACGAGGCCGGCGCGCGGGAGACGACAAGGGCGCACGCCCCGACGACATCGAGATCCTGCCCCTGTACGCGCGGCTGACGGCGGCTGAGCAGCATCGCGTGTTCGAGCCGCACCGGCTGCGCCGCGTGGTCCTAGCGACGAACGTCGCGGAGACGTCGCTGACGGTGCCGGGCATCCGCTACGTGATCGACCCGGGTTTGGCGCGCATTTCCCGCTATTCCAATAAGACGAAGGTGCAGCGCCTGCCGATCGAGCCGGTCAGCCAGGCGAGTGCGAACCAGCGCGCGGGCCGATGCGGTCGAGTCGCCGAAGGCGTGGCGATCCGCCTGTTCTCCCAGGCCGACTACCTCTCGCGCCCGCGTTTCACGGAGCCGGAAATCCTGCGCACGTCGCTGGCCAGCGTCATCTTGCAGATGGCGTCCCTGGGCCTGGGCGCGGTCGAGGACTTCCCCTTCCTGGATGCCCCGGATCGGCGCGCGGTCCGCGACGGCGTCGCCCTCCTCGTGGAGATCGGCGCGCTCGCGTCCGGCGAGCCTCAGGAGCGCCGAGGCCGTGGCGACCGTTCCCGTACACGCGACGAACGCGGTACACGCGACGCAGGCAACGCGCGGGATACCCGCGCGGATCAGGATGCCTCGGGCACCGCGCCCACAGCCCGGGACGCTGAGCAGCCGGACGCGGCCCCGGCCTCGTCCCAGTACAGGCTCACCGGGATCGGCCGGGACCTGGCGCGCCTGCCGATCGACCCGCGCCTGGGGCGCATGCTGCTGGAGGCCGAGCGCCTGGGCTGCGCCTCGGAGGTCCTCGTCATCGTGGCGGCGCTGTCGATCCAGGACGTGCGCGAGCGCCCGGCCGAGCATCAGGGCACGGCGGACGCCTCGCACGCGCGCCTGGCGGACCCCCATTCGGACTTCATCACCTACCTGAACCTGTGGCGCTACCTGGCTGTGCAGGCGCGCGACCTGTCGGGCTCGGCGTTCCGGCGCCTGTGCCGCGCGGAGTTCTTCCACTACCTGCGGTGGCGCGAATGGCGCGACGTCGTCGGCCAGCTGCGCCAGATGGCCCGCGCGCTCGGAATCGGCGTGGGGCCGGTGGGAGAGCCGTCGACGGGCGACGTCGTGGAGGCCGCCCGCTTCGGCGGCGCCCAGGACGCGGCCGTGCGCGCGGTCCTGGCCTACGGGCAGGGGCCGGCTTCCGTGGACGCGGACCAGGTGCACCGCTCGCTGCTGGTCGGCCTGCTGTCCTACCTGGGCTCATGGGATGAGACGAGGCGCGACTATGAGGGCGCGCGCGGCACGCACTTCACGATCTGGCCGGGGTCGGGCGTGAGCGGCCACCCCGCGTGGGTGATGACCGCGGAGCTCGTGGAGACCTCGCGCCTGTTCGCGCGCACGGTGGCCCGCATCCGCCCGGAGTGGGTGGAGCCGGCGGCGCGCGGCCTGCTCAAGCGCTCGTATTCGGAGCCGTTCTGGTCGGTCGGCAAGGGCGCGGCGATGGTCCGCGAGCGCGTGACCCTCTACGGGTTGACGCTGGCGGCGGACCGCGAGGTGCTGCTGGGGCGCTTGGGCGACCTGGTCATCGACGAGGCCGTGGCCGCCTCGCGCTCTCACGCTCCGCGCGCGGGGTCGCTGGAGGCCCTGGCGGCCGGCTTGGTGTCGGCGTCGAAGGATCCCCTATCGTCGGGGTCGTTTGAGCCGCGTCATTTCGAGGAGCTGGCGGCCGCGCGCGAGGGGACGACGGCCCGCGAGCTGGCCCGCGAGATGTTCATACGTAACGCCCTGGTGGATGGCCAGTGGAGGGAGAGGCACGGTTTTCAGCGCCGAAACGAGGCCCTGGTGGAGCAGGCCCGCGAGGTTGAGCGCCGGAGCCGCACCCACGGCCTCGTCGCGGACGAGCAGGCGCGCTTCCGTTTCTTCGACGACCTGATCCCCGAGCACGTGACCAGCGCGGCGGCGTTCAACCGCTGGTGGAAGGACGAGCGCCGCTCTCACCCGGACCTACTCATTTACCCGGCGTCCCTGCTGATGCCGCGCGAGGCGACGTCGGGCGAGGGCTTCCCGGACCGGTGGCAGTGCGGCGACCTGTCGCTGGCGCTCAGCTACGAGTTCGCGCCGGGCAGCCCGCGTGACGGCGTGTCGATGCGCATCCCGATCGAAGTGCTCGAGCGCGTGAGCGATGCGGGCACGGACTGGCTGGTGCCCGGCATGCGCGAGGACCTGCTGACCGAGGCGATCCGCGCACTGCCCAAGGGCGTGCGCCGCCTGCTGGCCCCCGCGCCGGACGTGGCCGCGTCGGTGGCGCGGTGGATCGAACAGGCGGGCGACCAGCCGGCCGAGGCCGTGGTGGCGTCAGCGGATGCGCACGCGGGCGAGGCCAGGACGGGTGCCCGGGCGGGCGGCAGCATTGGAAAGCGCGGCGGCCAGAAAGCCGCCCAAGCCGACGAGCCGGACCCGCTGAGCTTGGACGCCGCGATGGGACGCCTGGCCGCGTGGGGCGCGACCTCAGGCCGAGTCTCGACGCGCAATTCTCCCGCAAAGGCCTCCAAGAAGGGCGCGCAGAAGGCCACCGCACAGCAGGCCTCGGCGGGAGCGAGCGCGGGCGAGGCGACCGGCGCGGGCGCGACGGGCGCAGCGGCGCAGCCGGGCACGAATCCCACGACCGGCGCGCTCGTCGGCACTGGGAGTCACGCGGGAGCCGTCGCATCGGGCGCGGCCACGCCGGCCAGCGCCTCCGGCACCCCCGCCGCAGGTGCCTCCACGCGCCGCACGCTCACCGACGGCCCCGTCCTGGATGCCCTCGCCCACGCGGTGCGCGTCCTGCGCGGCGTAGACCTGAGCGAGGCGGACCTGGCGCACGCGCGCGCCCACCTGCCCGACCACCTGCGCATGACTTTCGTCGTCACGGACGCCTCGGGGCGTGAGCTGGGCTCGGGCAAGGACCTGGCCTACCTGCAGCGTTCCCTCGCCAGCGACGCGAACAAGGCGGTGCGCACGGCCGTTCGCGCCGCCCTCGAGGAGGCCAGCGAGAAGCAGGCGCGCAGGAACAAGCGCGGGCGCGGCACCTCAAGGAAGGCTGCCACCGGCGCGAACAACACCGCGAGTGGAGCACCCTCCCCCACCGACACCTCCACGGGATCGCCCGGTGGGGAGAGTCCCTCCACTCCGGCTCACGGCGCGACCGCGACGGGCACCGGCCCCCGCGACGCGGCCCAGGCCTCGGCCCCCGCGCCGAACCCGGCGTTCCACGCGGATGCCATCGCCGAGATGCCGATGCTGCCGCGCTCGATCACCCAGACCTCGGGCGCGATGACCCTGCGGGCCTTCCCCGCGCTGGTCCCCCAGGGCAGCGCCGCGGCCCCCGCGGCAGGCGTGCGCGTCATGGCCAGCGCCGCCGAGGCCGACCGCGAGCACCGCGCCGGCCTCGCCCGCCTGCTGCTCACCCGCGTCGCCCTGGCGACGAACCGCGTCACCACGCGGTGGACGGGCCGCGAGGCCCTCATGCTGGCGGCCTCCCCCTACGCGGACACGGCCGCCCTGGTCGCGGACGCGCAGCTGGCCTCAGCCCTGGCCCTCGTCGACGAGCTCAGCACCCCCGCAAACGTGCGCGACCCCGAGGCCTTCGAAACCCTCGTCGCGGCCGCGCGCGACGCCCACGAGGACCGCGTCTACCAGATCCTCTCCCACGTCGTGCGGGCGCTGGAGGCCAGCGCCGAGGCCGACGCCGCGGTGCGCTCCCACCCCCAGGCCTCGCTCAAGGAGACGACGCGCGACGTCGCGGCGCACGGGCGGACCCTGCTCTACGAGGGCTTCGTGTCCGCCACTCCCGCCTCCGCGCTGCCGCACCTGGCCCGCTACCTGCGCGCCGGGGCCGTGCGCATCGAGCGCGCCGCCTCCTCGCCCGGGGCGCTGGGGCGCGACCTGGAGGACATGGACCGCATCCACCAGGCCGAGGCCGACATCGCCGCCACGCGGCAGGCCCTGGAGCGACGCCCCTACGAGGCCCGCAGCGCCGCCGCGCTCACGCAGGCGCGGTGGATGGCCGAGGAGCTGCGCGTCTCCATGTTCGCCCAGACCCTGGGAACCCCCAACAAGGTCTCCATGAAGCGCCTGCTCGGCGTCCTCGCGGGGGCGCGATGAAGCGGGACAAGCGTCGCGTCTCCTTGTTCACCCCACGCCTGAGCGTTCCCACCACGAGGCGCCCGCTCGGAGCGCTCGGAGCGCTCGGTGTGCTCGCGGAGGCGCGATGAAGCGGGAGGAGGCGCGCGTCCTCGCCCGCTCCCTCATGGACGCGGCGGGGTTGGCCGACTGGCGTTTCCGCTTCGACCACGCCAAGCGGCGGGCCGGGGCGTGCACGCACTCCACGCGCACGATCAGCCTGTCCGGACCGCTCACCGACCTGTACGACGCGACCACGATCCGGGGCGTCATCCTGCACGAGATCGCCCACGCCCTCGTCGGCCCCGCCCACGGGCACGACGCCGCGTGGAAGCGGGCAGCCCGAGCCCTCGGCGCGCCTGACTCCGCGCGATTGTCTTCCTCCCTCCCCGCCCCGGACGCGCCCTGGGTGGGCACGTGCCCGCGCTGCGGGGCCAAGCGTCGCCTCTACAGGGCGCCGCGGCGCGTCTCCTCGTGCGGGATGTGCTCGCGTGCTTTCGACCCCGCACTGATCCTCACGTGGGAGCACCGGGGGAAGGCGGCCTCGCCCGGTCGCGTCTACGAGCGCGAGCTCGCCGCGCTCCGCCGCTAGGGCCGGCGCCAGGGCCGGCGCTAGGGCCGGCGCCAACGGAGTCCAACCATGGTGCCGGTTACCCAAAAACGTCGCACGTAATTCCCCCATCACTCTTTCAAACTTTGAACTCTAGCCGTTGGAATTGCAACGTTTTAAGCCATACTCAAAAACTGACCAAGTTAAATTACGTGCGAGTTTTGGGGAGGGGCCAGCCGGGGCCGGAAAGCCGCCCGCGGCGTGCGTCTGCCCACGTCACAGGGCCGAACACAGCCAAAGGCGAGCAGACACACACCCCCCGGGGATACCCTTGATCCCAACACCCCCCGAGAGAAGGAAGCCATGGGTACCACCGCCAGCCCCGACGCCAGCACCGCTCCCGACCGCGAAGTCCTCACATGGCAGGGCTTCGGCGACGCATCTCGCGAGCTCACCCAGCAGATCATTGACTCCGGGTGGGTGCCGGACCTGATCGTCGCCATCGCGCGCGGCGGCCTCATCCCGGCCGGCGCCATCGCCTACGCGATGGACGTCAAGGCGATCGGCACCATGAACGTCGAGTTCTACTCCGGCATCGGTGAAACCCTCGACGAGCCCATGCTGCTTCCCCCGCTCATGGACGTCTCCGCGATGGACGGCAAGCGCGTCCTCGTCGTCGACGACGTCGCCGACTCCGGCAAGACCCTCAAGATGGTCATGGACCTCATCGACGAGCACGGCCTGTCCCTGGATGGCTCCGCCGCCGTGCGCGTCGAGGCGCGCAGCGCGGTCATCTACAAGAAGCCGGTGTCCATCATCGAGCCCGACTACGTGTGGGCCTTCACCGATAAGTGGATCAACTTCCCCTGGTCGACGCTGCCCGTCATCAAGCCGTGAGCATGAAACGGGAGGACCCAGGACCACGGGCCGTCTCCCCCGAACGCGCCCAGGCCTCGTCGATCACCCGGCGCATCGTCGAGGCCGTGGCCGAGCGCGCACGCCTCGGTGACCCCGTGCGCGTGCTGGGCCTGACCGGTCCTCCCGGGACCGGCAAGACGACGATCGCCGCCGAGCTGGCTCGCGCCCTGCCCGAGGCCGGCCTCCCCGTCGCGGGCCTGGCCCCCATGGACGGCTTCCACATGTCGAACGCGGTGCTGGCCTCGCGCGGGATCGCCGACCACAAGGGCGCGCCCGACACCTTCGACGTGGGCGGGTACGTGGCGCTGCTGGGGCGCGTGCGCCGCGGGGACGCGGTGGTGCTGGCCCCCGACTACCGGCGCGACCTGCACGAACCCGTCGCCGCCTCGCTCCCCATCA
Source organism: Schaalia sp. HMT-172 (assembly GCF_030644365.1). Lineage (NCBI taxonomy): Bacteria > Bacillati > Actinomycetota > Actinomycetes > Actinomycetales > Actinomycetaceae > Schaalia > Schaalia sp. HMT-172. The sequence continues at coordinate 152,026 of NZ_CP130058.1, read as the reverse complement.
AGATCGACGGCGTCGTCATCACGGAGGGCAACTACCTGGGGCTGGAGCTGCCCGGATGGGCGGACGTGCGCGGCCTCATCGACCTGCTCGTTTACATCGATACTCCGTTTGAGGAGCTGGCGTCGCGCCTCATCGACCGGCACGTGAGTTTCGGGCGCGACCGCGCGGATGCGGCCCACTGGGTGCGCACGGTGGACGCCGCGAACATGGCCCTCGTGGAGCGCACGAAGGCCCGCGCGGACCTCATCCTGTCGCTGTAGGCCCCGCGCCCCCGGACCCGCGCCGAGGCATCGCGCCGCTTCCTTGAGCCGCGCCCCCGCGCCTGCGCTCGGTTACCCAAAAATGTCGCACGTAATTCCCCCGGGTCAGTTTTAGAGTACGGCCGAAAACCGCATGATTTCAACGGTCCGATTTCAAAGTTTGAAATTCCCGGGAGGGAATTACGTGCGACTTTTGGGTGTCGGGTAATTAAACTAATACCAACCCAAGCCTCAGGGTTTTCACACCTTCAGGCACCATGTCGCGCGCATTTTCAACCACTTCCAAGTAAGGTGAACCTATGTTCCTCTTGCTTGGCCTGCTCGGCGGCCTCGTCACGGGCATCTCCCCGTGCATCCTGCCCGTCCTTCCCGTCCTATTCCTCGGCGCCGCCGGAGGGAAGGAGACCGCGAACGCCGCCACGGCCTCGTCCTCAGGCGACACCAACACCGTGAACCCCGGACTTTTCCGCGTCGCGCCGGGCGTTTCCCTCGGGGGAGGCAGCGCCCCCGCCGTCGCCGCGCGCAAGACCGCCGACGACTCGCCGAGCGTCGCGCGCCGACCCCTGCTGATCGTCGCAGGCCTCGTCACCTCGTTCATGCTGATCACCGTCGCCGGGTCGGCGCTGCTGAGCCTGCTCCACCTGCCACAGACGGCGATCCGCTGGGCCGGCATCATGCTACTGGCGGCCGTCGGCGTCGGCATGATCGTCCCAAAGGTCATGGAAATCCTGGAGCGCCCCTTCGCGCGCATCGCGCCGCGCACAGCGGGAGATGGCGCGGGCTTCGGCCTCGGGCTCGTGCTCGGCGCAGCCTTTGTGCCCTGCGCGGGGCCCGTCCTCACGTCCGTCATCGTCGCCTCGAACAACGGCCAGTTCACGTGGCGCATCGTGGGCCTGGCCATCTCCTTCGCGGTGGGCGTGTCGATCCCGCTGCTGGCCGTCGCCCTCGCGGGGTCTGGCGTGGCCGCCAGCCTGAAGGCCCGGCAGCGCCCGCTGCGCATCGCCGCCGGCGTCGCCATGATCGCCCTCGCGATCGGCATCGCGACCGACGCCCCCGCGGCACTCCAGCGGATCATCCCGGACTACACGGCCTCGCTTCAGGCGGGCGACGACGAGGCCTGCGAGACCGGCGCGTGCGACCCCGAGCAGGAGGTCGAGGCGCGCGGCGACTTCGCCCAGTGCGCCCGAGGCACCGGGAAGGACTGCGGGACACTGCCGGCCCTCACCTCCACCGAGTGGATGAACGCGCTCGGCCAGCCCACCGGCACCGTGACGCTCGTGGACTTCTGGTCGAGCTCGTGCACGAACTGCCAGCGCGAAATCCCCGAGCTTGAACGCATCTACGAGAAGTACAAGGACTACGGCCTGGTCGTGATCGGCGTCCACTCGCCCCAGCAGGCCTACGAGCGCGACCCCTCGGTCGTGTCCGACGCGGTGTCGCGCCTAGGCATCACGTATCCGGTCGCGCTGGATCCGGAGCTGATCGACTTCCAGACGTATGGCGCCTCCGCGTGGCCCACGCACTACATCGCAGGCGCGGACGGGCAGCTCGTCGCCGTCGGACGCGGCACGAAGGGCGTCGAGGAGCAGATTCGCACTCTCCTCACCGAGGCGGGGGCGTCCCTGCCCGACTGAGGCGGCCCGACTGAGGCGGCCGAGGCCTCGCGACGGCACACGGGCGGCCACCGCGGGGCTCGTCGCATTCACACCGGCCTCGTTCGTGGCCCCTCCACACGGTCTTCCGCCCCGCCTTTCCGCCCTGATCGCTAGTTACCCAAAAATGTCGCATGCAATTCCCCCACCGCTATTTCAATTTTTGAATCCACATCGTTGAAATTCCGCGGTTTTCAGAGGACTCCAAAACTTACCATTTTAGAATTGCATGCGACTTTCGAGGGCCGCCGAGCATGGCGGACACACGGGATATCAGCCGCACAGATCCACTGCACAGATCCACGTCCCACGCGACCTCGCGCCAATCAGTGCCACTCGGCGTTACCGACAGCCCAGGTGCCGTCCTCCTGCTCGACGAGGGTCAGGAACACCAGCTCGCGGACCGGCTCGTGCGAGTCGTCCGCGTAGGAGCGCGTGAAGCTGACGAGCCTCACCCACTCATTACCTTCGCGGCGGGTCGATTCCCTGCCTTCGACGCCGATGTTCTCAATCGTGACAGTCGTGTGGGAGCGATTTGGCACCAGCGGCAGGAACTCACCCTGCCCCTTCACCAGCTCGGGGGTCGGCGTGTGATTACGCTGCAGCTCGGGCGTTTCGTAGACGCTCGCGCGGATGGACGCGAACGCGTCCGTGACGTCGCGCGACGCGTCCCACGTTTGATTGGTGATGACGTAGGCGGAGCACACTGCGTCGGCATCCTTGCGATCAACGGTGGACGGGTCGGGCAGGAGGTCGTCGAGCCACTGAACCGATGCCGGGTGCAGGCAGGTTCCGTCGGGCGCAGAGGTGCCGTCCTCACACGGGGGCATGCTCGAGGCCGTGGCCTCCGGGGTGGGAGCCGCCTCAGACTGCGGCGCGGTGTCGGGCACCTGTGAAGCCTCGCTGGGCGAGGAGTCGCCACTCATCCCTCCGTTGGAATCGGAGCTCGACTTCGAGGCCGTGGTTCCCGAGTCCGCGCTAGTCAGGAACGTGCGCGCCATGAAGAAGCCACCGACGCCCAGGACGAGGGCAACGGCTGCGACAAGTGCAATGATCATTGTCATCCGCTCGCCACGTGCGACTTTATTCAGTGCGTTCATAAGCATCCTTAGTTCGTGTCGTGTATGCGCGCGCAATCCTGTGGCGCATGGCCACTCACCGCAGATCGTGCAGCTACTGACCAACATGCCAGCAATATCACCATAATTCGTGACACGAGTAACATACAACCTCGTTCCGTAGGCGAGACACGCTTGACAACGCGCCGCTCTCAAACCACACGCCCCAGGCCACCCCAAGCCTCGTACCCCAGGCTCCATAACCCAACCCAGGCCTCGTACCCAACCCAAGCCTCGCGCACACACCCCCGCCCTCAGTTACCCAACAATGTCGCATGCAATTCCCCCACAACTCTTTCAATGTTTGAAATCGGATCGTTGAAATCATGCGGTTTTCGCGAGGTCCTAAAAAGACCGCGCCGGGGAATTGCATGCGAAATCTCTGAGTTATCCACAGATTTCTCAAACAGCTCACACGAAGCGTTATAAAGTAGCACAATCAGTCCATGGACCTCAACGAAGAGCTACGTAAACGCCACGGAATCACACGAATCACAAGCCTGCACCATGCAGAGCTCACTCCCTCAATGCTGCCAACAGGCATCAGTCACTACCGGGGCTGGATCTACGACAGGCACAGCTTTACGCTGGACCAGGTCCGAGCCTTCGTCTACAACGCTTGCCTCTCGTGTGTAAGCGCTGCGAAGTTCTATGACTTACCGGTTGCCACTGGAGAACTCCCACCGCAGACTCATTTGTCGGTCAGACACAGCCGCGGAATGCACTACTCAAAGCTCCGGCGCTTTGACGACGTATGCATCCACTGGGAGCCGGTCCTGAGCGCCGATGAAGAACGCACACACGTCGCCAGTATCGGCACGGTGCTGGAGCGCGTGCTCGTCTGCATGCCTCTCAAGGTGTCACTGCCGATGCTTGATGCCGCGCGCAACCGCGGCTTGTACGACATATCGACCCTCACACTACCGATTTCTGGCAGCAGAGTTCCCCATCTTCGCGAGGCAATCGGCCTGTCGACTGACCGTGCACGCTCGATCCTCGAGACGGTCGCCCGGTTGCAACTCATCGACATGGGGCTGACTCCGGAGGTAGGAGTCTGGATCGAGGGAGTCGGCGAGGTCGATATGATCATCCTTGGCTTCATCGTCATCGAGGTGGACGGCTGGGCTTTCCATTCCTCGAAAGAACAGCGCGAGAAGGACCTGAAGCGGGATCGAGAACTCCTCCGGCGCGGATACGTCGTCCTTCGATTCACCTACGATAACGTCATGAATGGCGACTTTGCGCGAGAGGTCCCCGAATCGGTGAAGGCGATCCAAAGCCTCGTGTCGCACTCGGAAGCAGGGGAAGGGCGCGTGGCCGCTAAAAACATCGATTTCCTGCAGATCCTGGGCGGACTCTACCTGCCACACCACGGCCTCGGACGGGCATCTTGACGCCACACACCACGCTTACCCAAAAATGTCGCATGCAATTCCCCCACCACTATTTCAAGATTTGAAACCAGACCATTGAAATCATGCGGTTTTCGTAAGGGTCGCCAACGACCCCTCCGGGGAATTGCATGCGACTTTTGGGGGGAAGCCCGCCAAGCGCGCTGTACCCGTCAGCTGAGAAGCTGGAGGATCTGCGGCGTGACCCGCTCGATGACGTCGAGGGTGTCGAGGAAGTCCTGGTGGCCGCCGTACCACGGGTCGGGCACGTCGCCGCTGCCCTCGGGGTCGAGGTCGCGGTACAGGCAGATGCGCGGGGTGTCGGCGCGCAGGTCCGCGGATTCCGGCGCGCCCCCGTACTCAACCCCCGCACGATCGGCGAGGCGCTGGAGCACGCCGAGGTGTCGCGAGGTCATGGCGAGGATCAGGTCCCACTCCCCTAGCTCGCCGGGGCGGATTTGGCGCGCGCGGTGGTCGGGCACGGCGTACCCGGCGTCGCGCAGGACGCGGGCGGCGCGACGGTCGATGGGGTTGCCGGCTTCCTCGTCGGAGACGCCGGCGCTGTCGACGACGACGTCCACGCCTGCGCGCGCGGCGGCCTGGTCGAGGATCGCGTGGGCCATCGTGGAGCGGCAGATGTTGCCGGTGCACACCATCAGGACGCGGGTGGGGCGGGTCATGGTCGGTTCCGTTCGTTCGGGGCGGGGAGACAGGCACGAGGCCGGGGCGGGGCTCCGGGGCGCCGCAGGGGGCGAGCGCGTGGCTCCGGGTCGCAGGGCGCCGCGGCGTCAGACCGTCCGCGCAGGGGCGCGCAGTAGGCGCACGCACGCTGCCGGGGAGGCGGTGCCGCGGGCGGCCTCAGAGGAGCGTCAGGTAGGCGCGGACGGCCTGGGCGCTGTGGGCGGCGGCGAGGGGGCCGTCCATGTGGAAGGCCTGGTCGGCGGTGGGCCCGCACAGGTCGGAAACTGCTCGCAACGAGATCCAGTCGACGCCGGAGGACCAGCAGACTTGGGCCATCGCGCAGGTTTCCATGTCGGCGCCGATGGCGTCAGGGAAGCGCTCGCGCATGGGGCCGACGTTGGCTTCAGTGCAGAAGGAGTCAGAGGAGACGATGCCGCCGGCACGCACGGTGTGGGCGATGAGCGCGCTCAGCTGGGCGAGCCGCGCGACGGCGGCGTCGGAGGAGGTGTAGTCGACGGGCATTTGGGGGACTTGGCCCATGGCGTAGCCGAAGGCGGTGGCGTCGGCCTGCCCGTAGATGGCGGTGGTGCCGACGGCGATGTCGCCGACGTTGATGTCACGGGCGAGCCCGCCGGTGGTGCCGGCGGCGATAACGATGGGCGCGTCGACGAGGGTGAGGGCTCGCCCGGTGGCGGACGCGGCGTTGGCCAGGCCGATGCCGGAGGTGACGACCAGGACGGTGCGTCCGTCGAGGAGGCCGAGCGCGAATCGTTGGGTTTTCATGGTGCCGGCCAGGACGGCCTGGGGCGTTTCGTCGTCGCCGATGGGGGCGAGCGCGTGGAGGAGGGGCGCGGCCTCCATGTCCATGGCGGCTTGGATGATGGCGTCGACGCGGGGGCGTGCGGGGAAGCTGAGGTTCATGTGTCCATGGTAGGGGACGAGGCCGGGTCGGGTCGCGCTCGCCCCGCGCGGGGGCGCGCGGCATGCCGGGCCGGGCGCACCCGGCGGTATCGCCTGGAACCCTCCCTTTCCGGTGACACCCACCCCAAAGTCGCATGCAATTCCCCCAGGTCAGTTTTTGACACTGCCCACAAACGTTGCAATTCCAACGACTCGATTTCAATGTTTGAAATAATCCTGAGGGAATTGCATGCGACATTGTTGAGGAACCACGGGGCCGGGACAGGCCGGGTCGGGTCGCGCTCGCCCCGCGCGGGGGGCGGTACGGAGCGCGCACCACACGGGACGGGCGGGACCGAGCCCCGACCTCGTATGAATCAAGCCGTGCGGCGCCGAACCCACGCGCACGCGCCGGCGAGGCCGAGGAGGGCGGCGCCGAGGCCGAGGTAGGGGTAGATGCCGGCGGCACCGGAGTTGGGCAGGACGCCGACCTGGGTGTCGACAACGCGGATGGCGGGCAGCGCCGCGGCGCCGGCGCCCGTGGAGGCGGGGATGACCCGCACGGAGGTGAAGCCCTCGTCGGCGCCGAAGTCCGTGGTGATCACCGTGGAGGCCGAGGCATCGGCGCCCACCTCGATGTGGAAGGGGACGGCGCGGGGCAGGAGGACGTGCCCGGCGGGTGCGCGGGTTTCGACGAGCCAGTAGGTCTTGCCGGTCTCGAGGGGAGCGGTGACGAACTGCGCGCCTCCGTCAAGGACGGAGACCGGGGTGCCGGCCAGGGCCTCGTTGTCGTAGATCGCGAAGGCAGCGCCGCCCAGCGGATACGTGCCGTCTTCGTTGGCGGTGCCCATGGGCTGGGTGCCGGCCTTTTCGATGCGGATGGGGCGCGGGCGGGCGGGGGCGCAGTCCTCGTTGTTGGCGGCGCCGTCGTGGTCGTAGGGGCCGGCGACGGAGTTGTAGAGGCCATGACCGGGTGCGAGGCGCCCGTTGGAGGGGGCGCATTCGAGGAGGGACTCGGAGTAGCCGGCTGCTGCCTTGTTGCGGGCGACCGTCATGCGCACGTACCAGGTCGCGCCCTCCCCGGGTTCGACGGTGGTGCCCTGGGTGAGGATGTAGGACGCGGCGGCGTTCTGCGCTCGGGCGGCGCCCAGTCCTTCGAGAGAGGTGGCGATCGCCGCGGAGCGCAGGGTGAGGCCGGGCGCGAAGGCCGGAGTGTCGACGAGGCGTCCCGTCGTGCCCGCGATCGTGCCGTCGTTCGTGGCGGTCACGCGGTAGGTGACGGTGATCGTGTCGCCGGAGGCGCCCTCGACGCTTTCCACGGCCTTGTTGATGCGCAGCTTGGGGGCCTGCTGCTGGATCGTGAAGTTGCATGTGATGGGAACGGCAGCCGCGGTCTTGGCGGGGGGCACGTCGGAGAAGTCGATGCCGCCGGTCACGGGGTCGCGGGTGACGTTGACGGCCTCGCCGACGCCGTTGACGCAGCTGATGTCGGTGAGCTCCCAGCGCCCGGAGTTAGGGTCGTCGCTGATTTTCCAGGGCCCGAAGTAGCCGGGTTCGCCGAAGCGCAGGGGGCGGCGCCCGGGGATGCGCGGGCCGGTTTCGGCGATGACGAACTGGGAGTATCCGGGGATAAAGGCCTGGTACCCAGACGTCACGGTGCCGTCCTTGCCGTAGCCGGTGGGGGTCAGGGGCGTGTCGGAGAAGGAGGACCAGTCGACGAATCCGGAGGCGTTTTGGTCGGTGGCGAGGGGCTCGCCGGTGGGCGAGACGAAGTCGCCGATGCCGAGCGTCGTGAAGTTGAAGGAGGGGATGGTGCCGCCGATCGCCTCGGATTCGGCGGTTACGGTCTTGGCGATGCGGATGTAGCGCTCCTGACTGAAGGAGGCGTAGAGGCACCCGAAGGAGGACTTGTTTTCCTTCGAGGTGAAGGTGGAGACGGGGGTGACGCCTTCGGGCGGAGTCTCCGGGCAGTCGCCGTCGGCGCTGGGGGTGAAGCCGGCGATGACGAGGCGGTAGGGGATGCCGTCGATCATGACAGTCTTGGTCGAGGTGGTCCGCGAGATCGTCAGAACGTCCTCGGAGTTGGGGCTCTGGTCGGGCGTGCCCGCAGCGTCGGGGTAGGCGGCCAGGTTGTTCGTGTAGATGTCGCGGTTGCCCCGCCTCTTGCCGACGTGGCGGTAGCAGTACCAGACGCCCGGTCCGGCGTCGCGGTTGAGGGCGGCGTAGGGGGCGTGCGCGGGGCAGGAGGAAGGGCCGTTGGCGCGCGAGGCGAGCATGTAGGCGCCCTCGTCGCTCAGGGCGGCGGTGGTGTCGGTGTCGTCTTCGGTCTCTTCTTGGTCGAAGGGGAAGGAATCCTCGATGCCGCCGATGTTGACGTCGATCGAGGAGTGCACCCACTTGTTGGCCGACAGCACCTGGAAGTTGTTGTGCCGCACGGTACCCAGCAGGAAGGGCTGGCCGATGGGGACGTTGCCGGGTTTGTTCGGCTTGTATCCCAGGGCGTTGGTGTCCTGCGGCGAGATGACACCGGTACTCACGGGGTTGGCGGCGGGCAGGCCGCGCGCGATGTAGGTCCAGTAGTCCCCCGCGGCGACGCCCGCGTCCAGCATCGGCTGAGTGACTCCTGCCTGGAAGGGGGCCGAGGACTGGGCTGGGTCTGCCGCATCGTAGGGGCCCGCGCCGCGTACGGTTCCGACGTAGGCGTTGTCGGGTACGTTCGTCGTGCGGTCTGTGGCCGAGGCGTTGATGGTGGCCGCGCCGAGGCGGCCGGCGGATGAGGTGACCGGGACGGTGCCGCCGCCGGGTGTTTCCAGGGTTGCGTCGGCGTCGGCGCGCTCGGGAGCGACGAGGCCGACCAGGGCCGTGGTGGTCGCGACGAGGAGGGCGGACAGTGTGCGTGCGACGGCGCGACGAGGCCGGGGTTCGGTCTCCGCGTCCGTGGCGCGGCGGGAGCGGGCGCCGCAAGGGTGGTGCTCCACGAGCCCTCCATGGTGTTTGACAGTTACTCACCGACTCTAGCGTAGATACACGCGAGCGCGCGGGTGAGCTTGCTCGCTCAGGCCCGCGCGCTCGCGCGTATCGGGTGGCCGCTCGTGGCCACGCTAGGCGCCCGTTTACTGCTTGCCGCGCTCCTCGAGCATCTTCTTGAGGGCGGCGGTGCGGCCCGCGTCGATCTCCTCGTCGGTGATCTGTTCGGCGGAGGTCAGCAGGTCGGGGGCGTGCGCGTCTGGCGGCGCGTCGCCGGACCTTGAGTCGGCCCCGGCAGCGACCGCACCGGACGTAGGCTCAGCGTCCCCGGAATCAGCCCCGGCCTCGTCCCCCGAATCAGCGGGAGCCAGCGCGCCAGCAGCAGCGGCGCCTTCAACCGCCTGGGGCTCCTCTTCCGTGCGCTTACGCGAGCGCACCCAGATGACGGCGGCGATGGCCAGGATGACGGCAACGGACGCGAGGACCGCGATCATCCAGGGTTTCATAACGGAGCCCTTGACCTGCGCGGCTTCGGCGGCGACGGCGTCGTCGTCCATGGGGACGCGCTCGCCGGTGACGAGCAGGCGGTGGGTGTTGATGCCGTAGGGGGTGCAGGTGATGAGGGTGGCCAGGTCCTTGCCCTCGACTTTGTTGAGGGATTCGGTTTCGGTGGGCAGGACGACGCGGATGTCGGTGACCTCGTACTTGAGGTGGCGGCCGGCGGTTTCGATGTAGAAGACGTCGCCGACCTTGACGCTGGTGAGCTGGTCGAACATGGTGGCGTTGCCCAGGCCGGTGTGGCCGGTGAGGACGGTGTGCGTGGATTCGCCGCCGACGGGCAGGGCGGTGCCGAAGAGGTGGCCGATGCCCTTGTCGAGGGTGGCGTTTTCGGTGCCGTGGTAGATGGGCAGGTTGACGTTGATCGACGGGATTTTGATGGTCGCCATGACGTCGTTGAGGTTGAGCTGGCTCAGGTAGTCCTGGTATTGCGCGGTGCCGGGGCGTTGGGCGTCGAGCCAGGGGTCGAGGATGGGTGACTCGGAGGCTTTGAGGTTGTATTCGTCGGCGCGGCGCAGGGACTCGGCGACGGCGTCGGGGCCGGCCTGGTCGGCGACGGCGCTGAATTCGGAGGCGATGCGTTCTTGGCGTTGGTTGTTGTACTGGGTCGCCAGGACGGGGTAGAGGAGGACAAGGATGCCGGCGAGCAGCAGGATCGGGGGCGCGATGGTGAGGAGACGCCACTTGAGGGGGGTCTTCTTCTTGTCGGGCGCTTGGGTGCTCACGCTTTCTCCATTCATTGCCGAGGCCGTGGAAGTTTGTCTGGTTACAGGGTAGTACCGCTTGGGGGTGGTTGCGGGCAACGCGAGGGGGGTGTGGACCCGCGGGTCCACACCCCCCTGTGTGTCGCTAGCTAGCGAGGATCAGGCGTCGGCCTGCTCCTTGCGGCGCTTGTTGGCCAGCGCGATCGCACCGGAGCCGCCCACGAGGAGGGCGCCAGCGCCGATCAGCACGCCGATGCCGGCAGCACCGGTCAGCGGCAGGTTGAAGCCACCGTTGTGCGGGACGTCCTTGACGGTCGTCGCGAGGGTGTACTCGTTATCCTTGGTGGAGTTGGTCTGCAGGACCTGGAAGGCGATCGGGCGGGTCTGGAGCTCGAAGCCGTCGGGGGCCTTGACCTCGACGAGGCAGTAGTAGCCGGGGTTGGCGACGACGGCGTTGTTCTCCCAGTCGTTGTTGCGCAGGCCGTCGATGGTGACCACACCGTCGGTGTCGGTCTCGAAAGTGGTCGTACCGGCGGGGCTCAGCTTCTCATCGAGGCTCGCGTCGACGGACTCGAAGTTCGTGGTCGGGGTGGACTGAGGCGTGCACTTGTAGACCTCGAACTGGGCGCCCTTCAGCTTGGTGGCGGGATCCTTGGCGTTGACCTTGGTGATCTTCACCTTGCCGAACTTGGAGACAACCTCGGAGTTCGGGTAGTCCGGCGGGGGAACCTCACCCGAGTTGGGCTTCCAGCCATTGGAGGGGGCGTTGGGGAGCAGGATGGCCTTGTTCTTGAACAGGCCGTCAGCCTCAACCTTGTCCTTGACGGTGCCGGACAGGTCCATCTGGACCTTGGTGGTGTCGTCCTTGCGGTTGTCGAGCAGCTTCTTCCGGCCGTCAGCGGTGAACTCGGCGGTCCAGAACATGGTCTTGCCGTCGGTGCCGGTGGCGGAGATCAGCTTGTAGTCGGTGTCCTTGACGAGGGCGACCTCGCCGGTCTTGCCGTCGATGATCTTCAGGGCGACGTTCGCCTCGGGCAGCTCGACGCGCTTGTCGTACTGGTCGACGACGTCGTAGTAGTCGAGGGCCTCAGCGGCGGGGATGTCCGACTTGATGGTGTAGGAGATCGCGGAGCCGATGGCCGGGGTGTCCGCGTCGTTGACCGTCTTGTCGATGCCAGCCTTGGAGTTCTTCGGGTAGGCGTGGACGTCGTAGACCCACTTGTTGAGGTCGGTCGGGTGCGTCATGGGCACCGTGATGATGAAGGGCTTGGAGCCGACGTAGCCCGCGGGGGTCGCGGTCTCGGTCACGATGTAGGCGCCGAGGGGGAGGCTGTCGAACTTAGCCAGGCCGCCGCCGGCGGTGGTCTTCTCGACGGCAGGGTCGGTGCCGTCAGCCTTCGCGGTGTCAACGTTGCCGTTGTAGCCAGCGAGCTTCTCCCAGCCGGCCTGCGTGGTGAGGTCGACGTTGGTCAGCTTCTCGACGGTGAAGGTCGCGCCGTCGAGGGGCGTGCCGGTCGCGGTGGCGTCCTCGAGGCCGTTGCCGGCGGTGGTGCCGTTGGTGTCGTCCTTGACCAGCTTGTGGATGGTGATGGAGCCGGTCTTGGTGGCGTCGAGGTCAACGAGCGACGGGGCGCGCGTGACGGTGGCAGCGAGGCCGAAGGCGGGGGCAGCCTGCGTCGCGGAGGTGGCGGCGGGCAGGGCCAGCGCGCCGGCGGCGACGGCGAAGGCTGCGAGCAGGCTCAGGCTGCGGCGGGTCTTCGTGGTGCTCATGGGTTTTCTTTCTCCTGTGTGTGTGATTTCGGGAGTTTTTCTTGATGGTGGGTCACCGTGGTCACGGGACCTCATGGGTGGCTCAGGCGAGTGCCTTGCGCCTCTTGGTGGTGACCACGGTCATCACCATCGCCCCGGACATGAGCGCCGCTGCGACGCCGATGTAGGGGTAGATTCCGGTGCTGCCTGCCTTGGGCAGCTCGCCAACCTGTGTGTCCTTGACGACCAGGGTGGCCTTGCGGGTTCCGGCAGCCATGAAGCCCTGGGGGCCGGAGATGCCGGTGGCCTCGGAGGAGAACGCCTGGACGGCGCTCGTGGCCCACTTGGCCTGGTCCGTGAGGTCGGCCGCGAGCTCAACGTTCGTGCCGGAGCCGTCCGGGCGGGCGGTGGTCAGCTTGAACTCGAGGGGCTGGGGCAGCAGGGAGTGTCCGGCGGGTGCCTTGGTCTCGACCAGCCAGTAGGCGGTGTCAAGATCGAGGTCGTTGACGCTCCAGTAGTATCCGTCGGTCGCGTTGGCCTGGGTCAGGGTCTTGACCACGGTGGCGTTCGCATCCGTGTTGGGGTTGGACTTGTAGATCGCGAACTCGGCGCCCTTCAGGGGGTACATGGCCGCGTTGTTCGGACCGATGTACTGGTTCGAGGCGTCCGCGAAGGTGGAGCCGGTGTTCTGCGTGCCGGCCTTCACGATCACGAAGTCGTGGGGGACGGTCGGGCCACAGGCCTTGTTGTTGCTCGTACCGTCACTGTCCTTGCCGTTCTCAGCCAAGACCTCGTTGAAGAGACCCTTGCCGGGAGCGAGCTCGTTGTTTCCGTTGACGGAGCAGGCCAGGTCAGCCTCGTTGTAGCCGGCGGCCGCGGGGTTGCGGGTCACCGAGAAGCGGATCCAGTATTCCTTGGTGGCACCGGGGGCCAGCTCGACGCCGTCGGTCAGCGTGTAGACGCCGCCGGTAGCGGTCGCGTCGGCCGCGGAGTCGAGGCCAGCCTGGGTCTCGGCGATCTTGGCGGAGTTGATCTCCAGGCCCTTCGCGAAGTCGGGCTTGTCGGTGAGCTTGCCGGTGTTGGCGGCCAGCGAGCCGTCGTTGGTGGCGACGATCTTGTAGTCCACGTTGAAGGTGGTGGCGCCGCCGGCGCCGCCGTTGTTCTCGATGGTCTTCTGGACGCGCAGCTTGGGAGCCTGGTATTCGTTGACGAACGTACAGGTGATGGGGGCTGCCTCGTTGGAGGCTGCGCCGCCGACGTTCTTGAAGTTGACGCCGCGCTCAGTCTTGGTTACGGCGACGTCTTCACCGATGCCGTTGACGCACTTGATGTCCTTGAGGCTCCACTTGTCCTCGCCGCCGGTCGAGATGTCCTTCTCCGTGATGGTGAAGTCGGAGTTGCCGACCTCGAAGGGGATGAACGTCGAGTCGTACTTCGCGCCTCCCTCACCGAAGCCGGTGGGGGTCAGCGTCGCGGCCGGGTCGGCTGCGGAGATGTACGAGGTCTTGGCCGGGGCTGAGGAAGCCGTGGGCTTCGAGACGGTCACCGTGCCGGTGGTCGCCGGGGTACGGCTCGTATTGTCCGCCCAGGTGGAACCCGTGGTCACTGCGAAGTTAGCAGCCGGGATCGTCGGGTTGGCACCCGAGGGATCCTCGACGGACTTCACGATGCGCACGGAGCGCTCCTCGGTGATGACGCCGTAGAGGCAGCCGTAGTTGACCGAGAGCTCCTGCGTGATGAAGGTGTCGGTACGCTTGGCGTCCGCCGGAGGCGTCGCCGGGCAGTCGGCGGTGGGGATACTGTTGATGTTATCCGGGGTGATGAGCGTCCTGGGGTTGTTCGCGGGAACGAAGCCCCACAGCTGCAGTCGGTAGGTGCGTCCGTTCTTCGTGAAAGTATCGTCCGACGTCGTCTTCTGCAGCTTCACATTGTCCCACACGTATGGGTTCTCGTTGACGTTACCCTTGGCGCCAGGCCAGTCAATGGGCTCAACCCGCTTGCCGGAAATCTGGTTGAAGGGCTGTGCCGCACCCTTGTTGTAGTACTGGCTGTAGAGATCGTAGTCTCCGTTGCCCTCGCCCACGTACTTGACGCAGTAGTAGCGTCCCGACTGAGATTCAGGCTTGTTGACGTAGCCCTTCGAGCGGTCGGAGGGGTCGATCGGATCCGGCTCATAGGCGGTACCAATGAACTGCCTCTGCCCATTCTCATCCAGAACGTACTTGCCGTCCTTCATTGCCCACTGGGGCGTGCCATAGTAGATTCCCTGGTCCATGACGGCGTCACGCATATTATCAACGCCTGACTGCACGAGCGGCTTGTCCGTGGCCGGCTTACCATCCACACCAAAGCCACTACGGCACGTGCCGGTTCCAGCAATGCCGGGATGCTTAATGTAGGCGCCGCCCTTGCGGTAGATGATCGTCGAGGACAGCGTGTTATATGTTTCCTGGTTGACAAAGGGGAAGCTCTCGGGCTGAGAGCCAAGCAGGTCGGGGATCGTGATGTTCAAGCTCGAGTGCAGGTAAGGCTTAACGTCGGCGCCGCCTCGAATCGGCAGGTTGTTGTGGCGGATCGCGCCGAGCAGGAAGGTTTCGCCCGGCTGGACGGTGCCAGGATCGTTCGGCTTGAAACCAATCGACGACTGGCCGTTGGCCCACAGCTTGGCGTCACCGCCGTTGTGCCACTTCGTGTATTGCGCTTGCATCCACTTTTCGCTGTCACTTGTCCCTGTAGGATTCTCATCCCACTTCCAGGGCCAGCCTCGAGTGATGTAGGTCCACAGATCATTGTTATTGGCGAACGTGCCGCCCAGCTGGGTGCCGACAGGCTTGTTGTCAGTGATCGGCTTGCCGCCGTTGATGCCGGCGCGAGAGAAAGGGGTCTCCGACATTCCGGGCACGATGCCGTAGCGAATGTAGTTATTGGGATAACTAGTCGTCGTGTCCGTCTCGGACGCATTGATAATGCCCGTTCCCATGCTCGCACGGACGGGACCAACATTGATACCAGTGGCGGCGGGCTCCTGGGCGGCCTGGGCGGCCTCGGGAGCGGCGACCTGGGAGACGACCAGCGTGCTGGCCGCAGTAGCCACGACGGCCAGGGCGGCCAGGGCGCGGGAGGCGACTCCTGCTCGCTTGGTCCGCGCGTGGCCCGCGCGCGCTCGACTTGCTGTCATCGATCGTTCTCCTTGACGTTCTTGTGCTGTGTTGTGACCGGAGGGACGTCCGGTTCGGTTTTTCCACAACCTTGATGACACACAGCCTACGTCGCGGTTACTCAAAAATGCAACCCCATTTTCACGACTTTGCTAGTGGGCTACGTTACAGAACAACAGTCAAGCCGTCTTTCCGCAGGATATCGCGGTTTGACCGGCTGGTATCTATTCATATTATCGCAACATAAGTAGCTAAATTGTTATTTTTAACGGCTGGCAACAAATCCGATCGTGGAACTATGCAGAGCTTGACACCCTACAAAAGATCGGTACCACAAGGCCTTTCATGCCCCCCACTCGCCACTCGGACGCCTCCCGCCCACGCCTCGCCCACACCCCCCTTCACCACCCCACCCCAAAAGTCGCACGTAATTCGGCTACCCGAAAATTCAACACCGCCCACAAACGTTGCAATCCCAACGGTCTGGTTTCAAAGTTTGAAAGGTTTACATGGAATTACGTGCGACATTTTTCGGCAACCACGCCTAACGGTGCCCACACACGCCCGCACACGCCAACACGCCAACGCAGCTCCGCACCACCGAACCTCAGGGCACCCGCCACCGCGCCCCGGCCTCGTCGCGAGCACCCGCCACCGCGCCCCAGCCTCGTCACGCGCAAGCACCCACACCCCTGCACAATAGGGCGCATGGATCTACGCCCCGTCGCCCTCGTGCCCGTCACCGCCTACGACCCGTCGCGCCCGACCCCCGCCGCCATCGTCTCCGGCGAGGTCGCCGCGCACGACGCGCCCCACCCCCTGTCGGTCTTCGACATGTTCCGCATCGGGATCGGGCCCTCCTCGTCGCACACGGTGGGCCCAATGCGCGCGGGCCTGGCCTTCACGACGGAGCTGACGACCCTCACGCCACCCTCGCGCATCACGATCGACCTGTTCGGGTCGCTGGGGGCGACGGGCCGCGGACACTCGACGGACCGCGCGGTGCTGCTGGGCCTGGCGGGCTACGACCCGGAGACGGTGGACATACACACGGTGGAGGCGATCCTCCCGACGCTGGCGAGCACGGGCACCCTCACGCTGCCCTCGGGCACGCGCGTGCCCC
Organism: Schaalia sp. HMT-172; assembly: GCF_030644365.1. Taxonomy (NCBI): domain Bacteria; kingdom Bacillati; phylum Actinomycetota; class Actinomycetes; order Actinomycetales; family Actinomycetaceae; genus Schaalia; species Schaalia sp. HMT-172. The sequence continues at coordinate 135,765 of NZ_CP130058.1, read as the reverse complement.
TGAACATCGCCGAGGACATCCGATTCATCCCACGCACGGTCCTCCCCTATCACGTGAACGCACTGACGATCACCGCGAGCGGCGGCGACGGCGACACGATCCTCCAGCGCACCTACTACTCGGTGGGCGGCGGCTTCGTCATGCTACAGACGAACGACGACCCGCTTCACCCCGAGGTTTCCTCGCTCGCATCCAGCCAGGCCGGCGTCGGCATCGACGTTCCCGCGCCGCACCCCTTCGCGTCGGGCGCCCAGCTGCTCGCCCAGTGCGAGGCGTCAGGCCTGAGCGTCGCCGAACTGGTGCGCGCCAATGAGGAGGCAGTGCGCCCACGCGACACCCTCAACGCCTACCTGGACCGCATCGCGGACACGATGTTCGACTGCGTGGACGCGGGCACGTCGGCGGCGGGCATCCTGCCGGGCGGCCTCGACGTGCCGCGCCGCGCCCGTGCGCTGGCCGGCAAGCTCGCGCGGCGCCTGACGGGCGCCCCCGGGGATTCAACGGACGAGGCCGGGGCCGGCTCCGGCGCTCACCGCTCGGGGTCCACGGCATGGGCGTCGACGGTGGCCGACCCGATGCGAGCCATGGACTGGGTGAACCTGTTCGCCCTGGCCGTCAACGAGGAAAACGCGGCCGGCCACCGGGTGGTGACGGCGCCGACGAACGGCGCGGCGGGCGTCATTCCGGCGGTCCTGGGCTACCTGGTGACGCACTGCCCGGAGACCGGCTCGGCGCCCGGCATCGCGGCGGGGCCTGCGACGCAGGACGAGGCGCGCGCGCCACTGTGCCACATCCGCATGACTCCCCCGGCCCCCGCCCCCGCCCCCAAGGGCGGCGCGGAACCCGGCGACGAGGCCCCGGCCTCGTCCGTCGAGGAATGCGCGGCCCGCCGCCGCTCCCTCGTGCACGAGTTCCTTCTAGCCGCCACGGCGATCGGCGCGCTCATCAAGACGAATGCGTCCATTGCAGGCGCGGAGGTCGGCTGCCAGGGCGAGGTCGGGTCGGCCTCGGCGATGGCGGCGGCGGGCCTGGCGCAGGCCCTCGGCGGCACCCCGCAGCAGGTGGAGAACGCGGCGGAGATCGCGATGGAACACTCGCTGGGGCTGACCTGCGACCCGGTGGCGGGCCTCGTGCAGGTGCCGTGCATCGAGCGCAACGCGATTGCCGCGGTCAAGGCGATCAACGCTGCGCGCATGGCCCTGTGGGGCGACGGGCGACACATGGTGAGCCTGGACGTCGTCATCGAGACGATGCGCCAGACCGGCAACGACATGCTGTCGAAGTACAAGGAGACGTCGGAGGGCGGCCTGGCCGTCAACGTCGTGGAGTGCTAACCGCGCCCCCGAGCCGCCGCGCCGCCGCGCCGCCGCGCCCCCGAGCCACCCCGAGCCATCGAGCCGCCCCGAGCCATCGAGCCGCCCCAAAAGTCGCACGTAATTCGATTGCCTGAACTTTCAACAAAGCCTAGAAACGTTGCAATTCCAACGATCCAATTGCAACATTTGAAAGGTTTACATGGGAATTACGTGCGACATTGTTGGGGAACCATGACATCATTGGGGGACCATCGGGACCGTAGGATCACCAGGGCCAGGCCGAACACTCCCCCTAAAAGTCGCACGTAATTCGATTGCCTGAACTTTCAACAAAGCCTAGAAACGTTGCAATTCCAACGATCTGATTTCAACATTTGAAAGGTTTACATGGGAATTACGTGCGACGTTGTTGAGGAACCATGACATCGTTGGGGGACCATCGGGACCATGGGTCACCAGGGCTGCGCCCGCCGCACCCGCCGCACCCGCCGCACCCCGCACCCAACACGCCCCCGGGCAGACAAGGGGCCAAGCAGCCCACACACCCCAAGCGCGCAGAGAAACGGGCCGACCGAGACTAGCCTCGAATGACTATCCCCACAAACCATCCAGGTGTGACAAATGTTTGCACGTGCCTATCAGCACAGATAGCATGACCACTAGTCAGTTTTGTAATAACCACGGGCCCCGGGACGACGGAGTACTCATGCATCGCACATCCACACACGGCCACGCCACGCCCGCGTCGCCCCACTCGGCCGTTCACGCCCGGCGCGCGGCGCGCGCGTGGGCCGCGAGCGCATCGGCACTCCTGGTGGGCCTCGTCGTGGCGCCCCCCGCGCAGGCCGCGCAAACCACGCAAACCGCGCAGGCCGCGCAAACCACGCAAACCGCGCAAACCGCGGAGGAACCCGGCGGCGCCTCCTTCACCATCAACAACGTCGCCTCGATCTTCACGGACTCGGTCGTCAACAATTCGCCCACCGAGCGCACCTACCCCTTCATCGACCCCGGCGACGAGCCGGGCGTGTGGGACTACAACTTCCGCCGCCTGGTCTACTACGGCACGGTCGAAGATACGCGCAACCAGGTGGACCGATACGCCTACATGGAGACCTACAAGCCGAACATGTGGTCGCGCGACGGCTGGGTCAAGCCCCTAGACCAGTGGGGCCCCTGGCCGGGCGGCTCGCTGCAGGACGGGACAGGCTGGAAGCGCGCCCAGTGGCTGGAGTCCTCCCTGGCGTCGCAGGGCTACTGGAGCTATACGACGCGCTCGCTACCGTGGGGCGAAAACCCCGCAGACAACGGCGTCATCTTCTACAACAACGAGACCACCGTCCAGGGCAAGATCGCGCCGTGGAAGCAGACGGCGATGGGCTTCCAGCCGGCCACGCCGGGCACGGTCGCGGCCGGCAAGCCCTTCCTGCTGGGCACGCTGCGCAACAACAACCTCCCGATTTTCAACAACTTGGAACGAGGCACGGGCAGGCAACAGAAGACGCTGACCGATATTGGCCAGCAGCGGTATTTCCACGGGGACCTGAACCTGCGCATCCAGGGTGACGGTTTCGCCATGCAGGGGGCGATCCCGTGGGACATCGAAGAGTCCCAGGACGACACGGAGACCACGGTCGTGCCGCGCGCGGGCGGTGCCTACACCATCGTCGCCAACAGTGTGTGCGACACGAACCCTGACGGATCGGTGGCCGCGAACGGTAGCCGCCGCAAGATCAGAGGCAAGTTCACGGGTCCGGCGCGCCTCTACAACCCGGAGGGCCGCAATACAGACCAGTGGCTGACAGGTAAGACCGTGTGCGCCCAGCACGTCGGCGCGGGCAACGGCACGCACGACCTGTACAACAAGGGCCAGAAGGGCCACATCAACCAGACCGCGGGCTGGGCGAAGGCACAGCGCGCGGAGAACGACTGGCCGGACGCCGTCGATATCTCCCTGCGCACCCCGGCCTCGAACGACACGGTCTCCATCTCCACCTCCACGCTGCCCGACACGGTGTGGGAGAAGGACGGTATCCGCTACCGCATGACGATCTGGGGCTTCACGGATAACGGCCGCAGTGCCTCGTGCCCGGCCGCTCCCCCGGAGGGCGCGCAGCCGGTGACGTCCATGAGCACGCCGGAACTCAACATGAGCTTCGCGTGCCTGTACGCTTCGATCACGCAGGAGCGCTACGTGCGCATCCACAAGGTCATCACCACGGACGGTGGCCGCACCTACGCGACCGGACCGTCGGCGACCTTCACCTCCACGGCGACCCGCGACGCGGTTGACGCGCCGGCCGGTGCCACGGCCTCGTCGACGACCCCGGACGGCACGGCGGTCTCCGGCTGGGTCCAGGGCGGCTCCTTCAACCAGACCATCACCCCCACCGGCGTCGGCGCGGACAAGAAGGGATCCATGGCCTCGTACCGGGCGTTCCTGGTGGGCCACTCCGACTTCACGATCACGGAAACCGGCGTGACCCTGGAGGACCCCGACGAGCAGTGGACGCTTGAGTCGATCTCGTGCGTGAACGGCGCGGGCGAGGCCGTGGCCGCGACCGTGGACACCGACACGAAGAGCGTCAACTTCGCGGGCGTCGGGGCGGCGGCCAGTGCGGCCGCGCAAACGATCGACTGCACGTTCACGAACCACGCGAAGAGCGCGAACGTGAGCGTCAAGCAGGAGCTTGTGGCGAACGGGGGCAATGGGCCGGTGACCTTCGACGTGGATTACAAGGTGACCGCGACGAATAGCGGGTCGCTAGATGCGGACACGGGCGCCTTGCAGGTCGCGCCCGGTTTCCCCTCGAGCCTGACGATCAACTCGGTGCGCGTGGCCGCCACGCAGGAGGGCCTGGGCGCGGGGACCGAGCTGGCCGCCGCGGGCGGGCGCTACCAGATCACCGACGGCGACGCGCTGCCCGCGAACTCCTCGCGCGAATACTGGGTGCGCGTCAACGTGACGCGCTCGGAAGCGGCGAACGTGGACGAGTCGCGCTTCTCGTGCCGCTACTTGGGGGCGCCGCGCTCGGGATACGGCCTGTACAGCGAGGTCGTCACCGCCGCGAACCGCGATTCGGACGGCTCGGACAACAACAAGGCGTGCGCCCCCGTGCGCGTGCGAACGGTCGTCATCGCGAAGGCGGGCCGCCAGTTCACGAATCTCCAGTGGCCCGAGATCGCCAACGAGTACGTGGACGCGCAGGGCTACTCCTACTACCCGCTCGCCGGGTCCGAGTTCGCGATCTACGACGTGGACCCGCGCGTGAACGGCTCGGCCACCCCGGTCCTGACCCTGGATGCGTCGAACACCGGCACCTTCCCGTACTACTGGAAGGTGACGACGCTGGCGACGGACAAGAAGTACTGGCTCGTCGAGACGAAGGCCCCCGACGGGCACCTGCTCCTGCCGCAGCCGATCGGCTTCACGCTCAGCGCTCAGCTGGGCGACGGCACGGGCACGAACGTCATGCCCGACACTGAGATCTTCGACCAAAACAAGTGGACGAAGGCCTCCGTCCAGGTCTACAACTCCGGCTACAACGACCTGACGCTCGACGTGCAGGGCATGATCATCGACGGGAAGTTCACGGCGACCATCATGGTGGCCGACCGGGAGGCCCCGACGCTCCCCTACTCCGGCGGGCCGGGCCTGTACCCGTACCTCGCGGCCTCGGCGGCCCTGATCGCCTCGGCGCTGGCCGCCCGGCGCGCCGCCCGCAAGCGCGCCGCCTGACGCGAGACGATGACGCGAGACGCTAACAAACGCGAGGCGGGGCGCTGTGGACCACACCCACAGCGCCCCGCCCGTCACTCAACCGGCGTCACTCAACCGGCGTCACTCCGTGGCCAGCGCCTCCGAGTGGCTGACCTTCGCGGCGCGGCGGCCGGGCAGCCAGGAGGCGATCAGCGCAGACACGATGGCCACGACGCACACGCCGACCAGCTGCAGCCATGGCACGCTCAGCACGGGGGTGGCCCCGTCAATCGGCAGGCTCATCACGCCGACCCACCCGAAGGCGACGCCCATGCCGACGCCGATGAGCGCGCCGGTCAGCGATAGGAACAGCGCCTCGAGGGCGAGGAGGCTCTTCATCTGGCGGCGCGTCAGGCCGAGCGCCCGCAGCAGCCCGTTCTCGCGGGTGCGTTCGGCGACCGACAGGGACAGCGTGTTGGCCACGCCCACCAGGGACACCAGGACGGACACGCCGAGCAGCCCGACGAGGACGAGCATCAGCCGGTCGATGATCTTGGTGTACGTCTGGCGCTCCAGCGCGGAGCCGTTGACGCTCAGGTGCGAGTCCTTGAGCAGCGCGGCCTGGACGGTCTCGGCGTCGGCCCCGTCGGCCATCTTGATGATGATCGCCTGACGCTCAAGCGACGTCGCGATAGACCGAAGGGTCTTCTCGGAGACCTGGGCCTCCCCGACGCTGCCGTTCTTGTCGTAGGTGGCGCTCAGGTCCACGCACGTGTCGGCGCACAGGCGCAGCGTCTGCCCGGCCAGGGCCTCGTCGCCGACGCGCACCTGACCATCGCCCAGCTGGGTGACGGTCGAGTGGGTGACGCCCGTGTAGTCGGGTTCTCCGGTGATCATGACCGACGAGGCCTGGGCCTCGTCCTCCGAGCCCGCTCCCTCACCGGGAGCGTAGGCGGGCGCGCCCGAGGTGGTCGTCAGGGTGCCGGGGGCGGCGTACTGGGCGACGGTGGCGGCGACGCCGTCGGTGGCCGCGATGGCGGCCTGCTGGTCGTCGGTGATCGCCCCATCTGTGGACACCGCCATGAGGTCGAAGGGGCGAGCGTCGTTGACGGCGTTGGTCAGGGTGGTGCGCACGGAGGCGGCGCCGACGATGATGGTGACGACCAGGGTCACGCCGATGATGATCGCGGTGCCGGTCGCGGAGGTGCGGCCGGGGTTGCGCATCGTGTTCTCGCGGGCCATGGCGGACAGGGTGCCCGGGAAGGCTGCGCCGAACGCACGGGTGAGGGCGGGCAGCAGCACGGAGGCGACGAGCAGCGCGCCGAGGAGGGCCAGGAGCGACCCGGCGAAAGCCCCAAGGAATTTCGTGCCGCCACTATCCGAGCACCACGCGAGGGCCACAGCTCCGCACCCGGCCACCGCGATGAGCGCACCGATGATGAAGCGGACGGTGTGCTTCTTGCGGGCGGCGGCCCCGGCCTCGTTCACGGGGGCGAGGGCGGCGACGGGCGCGACGCGGGAGGCGGCGCGGGCCGGGAAGACGCCGACCAGGGTCGTGAACAGGGTGGCACCGAGCCACGTGAACGCGAGCTGCCAGACGGAGGCCCCCGCCAGTGCCGCGACGACGCTAGAGGCCAGGCCGGTGCCCGCCTCCGCGAGCGCGCCAATCAGCCAGCCGAGTGCGACGCCAATCGCGGACGAGATCGCTCCGATCGCGAGGGCCTCGCGGGTCACGAGCGAGCGGACCTGTCGCCTGGTCGCTCCCAGCGTGCGCAGTAGCGCCAGTTCGCGGGTGCGCTGCGTGAGCACCACTCGGAATGTCGAGGAGACGACGATAGAGGCCACGAGCGCCGCGATCGCCGGGAAGATCAGCATGATTCCCATCGTCACGGACGCTCCCAGGCGCGCCTGGTTGAGGTCGTCCTGGATTGCCTTGTGCACGCTGGTCACGGTCACGCCCGAGATGCCGCTGAGCGCGGAGTTTGCTCTCGCCACCCACTCGTCCTGGGTGGCGCTGGGAGGGTTTGCGTTGCTGTCCGCATCCGCTCCGGAAGTCGCGACGATGAACTGCCCGGAGGCGGTCGTTCCGAAGATCGCGGAGAAGCCGCCGTCGGTCACGTAAGAGGCGGGGATGCCCATGCTGATCGTGTTCGAGCGGGTGGTGCCGACGATGGTGAGGGTGCGGTAGTCGCCCTCGGTGAATCCGGCGCGCACGCGGACGGTGTCGCCGACCTTCAGAGAGAGGGTCAAGGCCGTGTGCTCGGGGATGGCGATCTGGTCGTCGGCAGTCGGGGCGGTTCCGGCGCTCAGGTCGAGGTCCGCGAAGGGCTTGGGGGCCAGCGGCGACACGTAGAGGCCGGCGCGCGTCGCGTCGGTTTGGGCGTCGGCGGGCCACTGAGCCATGTGCTTGATGGCGGTGACACCGCTGGTTGCTGCCAGGGCTTTTTCGGCGCTTTCGATGGCGCCCTCAGGCGCGTCCTTGTCTTGGGAGACGACGATCGTGCCGCCGCGGTACTGCTGGTAGACGCTGGAGGTCAGGCCCGAGGTCATCCCCGTCATGACGATGAGGGTGATGACGATGAAGGCCGTAGAGATGGCGACGGCCAGGCCGGTGGAGATGTAGCGGCGGCCGTGGGAGCGCAGGTTTGCGCGCAGGAGTGAGTGTGTTGCAGACATGAGGTGAGCCTTGGGGAGTGGGCGCGCGTTCAGCGCAGCGCCGCGGTCAGGGAGTCGGCAGTGACGTCGCGCAGGTCGGAGACGATGCGTCCGTCGCGGCACACGAGGACGCGGTCCGCATAGGCGGCGGTGGAGGTGTCGTGGGTGACCATGATGACGCTCTGGCCGAGTTCGTCGACGGCGCGGCGCAGCAGGTCCATGACCTCGGCGGTCGAGTGTGAGTCGAGGTTGCCGGTGGGCTCGTCCGCGACGATGACGGCGGGGCGGCTCATGAGGGCGCGGGCGACGGCGACGCGCTGCTGCTGGCCGCCGGACATCTCGGAGGGGCGGTGACTCAGTCGGTCCGCGATGCCCAGGGAGGCGACGATGAGGTCGAACCATTCCTTCTCGGGGGTGGCCCCGGCCAGGCGCATCGGCAGGAGGATGTTGGCGCGGGCGTCCAGGGTGGGCACCAGGTTGAAGGACTGGAAAACGAAGCCGATGCGGTCGCGGCGCAGCTTCGTCAGCGCGGTGTCTTTCAGGGTGGTGATGTCGGTGTCTTCGACGAAGACATGCCCGGAGGTGGGGGCGTCGAGGCCGGCGAGGATGTGCATCATCGTGGACTTGCCGGAGCCGGAGGGGCCCATGATGGCGGTGAATTCACCGGCGCCAAAGCCGACGCTCACGTCGTCGAGGGCGCGCACCTGTGCGTCGCCGCTTCCGTAGATCTTGGAGACGCCCTGGAGTCGGACGATGGACGAGGCCGGGGCCCCCTGGTCGGCCACGGGGGCCTGCGCGATTGTCGTGTTCGTGTTCATGCATCCATGGTGCGCCTGCGGTGCGCGTCACCGCTACGGAGGTTTCCCCTGATTCGTCCCCGAGGCCACCCGGGGTACACTCGGGGACGCTCAGTCGCCCTACACCAGGGGCGCGACCGAAATTCCCGGTGCTTGCGGGTTTGTTGGTGCTGACCACGCCGCCCGTGGGCAGGGCCGGCTGCGGTGCCTGCGGACACACCCCACAGACCTCCAGGAGTGATGGCAGACACACATATACAAAATCTCGCACGTAATTTCCCTTGGTCAGTTTTTAATTAGCCCCACAAACGTTGCAATTCCAACGACGCCTATTCAATGTTTGAAAGGTTTACATGGGAATTACGTGCGACATTTTTGGGAAACCATGCCGAGGCCGGGGCAGAGCGGGCAGCCGAAAGCTAGGCCGCCCGGCGCATCACGGAGACCGCCCCGCGCACCTCGCCCGCAGTGTGCCCAAACCGTAGACCACCTCGCCTGAAACACCCCAAAAATGCCCATTTCCACCGAAGTGGACTGCACTTTGAGCACACACCCTACAATTGAAGGCAAGTCAAAGGAGACCACAATGGATGCATCTGCGGTCCGCACCCTTGCGGAGCACGCACACACAACTGCGAACAGGGATAACGGCGCGCGCCGGGAACTGGCTCGTCGCGCGCAACGAGGCGAACTCGTGAGGATCGCTCCCGGCTACTACCTCGACTCCGAGGCAATCACCACGCATCCTGCCCCGAGCGTGGCCGTCGATCTGGCGCGGCTACTGGCCCTTCAGTACAGGCACCCGCACCTGATCGCATCCGGCCCCACCGCCGCGTGGCTCCGTGACTTACCGCTTCTGCACGAGCATCCGCTGCACGTCACCACGACCTCGGACCATCACCCGCGTCCGGTCACGCTTCCCGAGATTCACGCGGGCCACCTCCATGTTCCGGCCGTCACGGTCCGCCCGCACCGGCCGCGAGGGGGACGATCACCAGCGATGAATCGCTACGACGGGGACCTCATGGGGGCAACGCTCGAGGACACGATCATTGACTGCGCGTTAGCACTCGACCAGGAGGAAGCATTTGTCGTCGCCTGCGCGGGCCTGCACGAACTGGCGCGATACCGGCGTTTCTACCGGGACGATTCACGCCAACGCGAGGAGGTTAACCGCGCCCGTTTGCAGCGCATGATCGGTTCCTCGGGTCAGGGAACGAGGAACGTGACTTCCGCCCGCTGGGTGCTCACTCACGCGGATGCGGGCTGCGACAGCGTGGGAGAGTCTCGACTGCTCTATCTCCTGATCTGCGGGGGACTATCGGGGCTGGAGACACAGTATCCGGTGTCGGCTTCCGGCAAGTGGTACTTCATCGACATCGCAGTGCCGGAGGCGCGCATCGGCATCGAGTTCGACGGCCGTGGCAAGTACGGCTCCGACGTCGATTCCGTCCACCGGTCGATCGAAGCCGAGGAGCGCCGCCAGCGCCTGCTCGAAGCCCAGGGATGGCAAATCCGACGATTTCGGTGGGAGGCGCTCGCACATCCCGATGAGATCCTCGGGCAGATCCGCACGCTCCTCGGTGGCCAGTAAGCCGCACGTCTCGGTTGTCGCACCGGACAAGCTTCAGTCCGGGGTCCGGGGTCCGGGGTCCGGAGTCCGGGGTCCGGGGAAGAATACGTCATGCACCCAAGGACGAGGCCTGGGCAAGGCTTGCGCTCCATCCACCCTCAGTCGAGCGTATAGGTCCCTGAGACCGGCCCGAGCCCGCCCCCGGCTCCGGTTTCAACCGCAGTGTGCCCAAACCGTAGACCACCTCGCCCAAAACACCCCAAAAGTGCCAATTTCCACCGAAGTGGACTGCACTTTGAGCACACATCACAAAAGTCGCACGTAATTTCGCTTGGTCAGTTTTTAATTAGCCCCACAAACGTTGCAATTCCAACGGCCTGAATTCAAAGTTTGAAATAGTCGCGGGGGAATTACGTGCGAAAATGCCGAGCGCACAATAGCCGCGCTGGCCCGACTGCAGCACCCAGGAGTGACGACAGAGACACATACCCGAAATTTCGCATGCAATTCGATTGCCTGAACTTTCAATTATCTCCGGAATCGCTGCAATTCCAACGATGCCAATTCAATGTCTGAAAGGTTTACATGGGAATTACGTGCGAAATTGCCGAGCGCACACCAGGCGCCACTGGCGTGGAGGGTGGCCCCGGCGTCCGGCCGCAAGCGGCTACGACTCGACCGCCTCGCGCGGATCGTCCACCTGGCCCGCCTCGCGCGCCGCGCCCACCTGGCCAGCCTCGCGCGGATCGTCCGCCTCCCCCGCCTCGCGCGGCTCGCGCAGGGACAGGCCGCGGTAGCGGTTGATGGCGGCGCCCACGTCGATGAGGCGCGGGCGCGCCAGGAACGCCGGGTAGGGGCGGGCGCCGAACTTGCAGACGGCGTCCAGGCCCTCGGAAGCGAGGCGTCGGCCGAGCTTGGCCATGAGGTCGGGCATCGACTGCTTGCCGGCCATCTCCTCGAGGACGCCGCGCACGCACCAGGCGATGGCCTCGGCCTGCCCGGGGTCAACGACGGCGGCGACGTCGGAAATGTCGACGGTCGAACGGTCGATCGTCAACACGGTCGTGCCCGAGGCCTTGGTGCGCGGGCGGTCCACGCGGGCCTTAGCGGCGGGCACGCGGGGTGCGGCCTCCCAGGAGGTTGGGGCGTCGGTGCGGGGGCGCGGCAGGTCGGCGACGACCTCGCGCGCGCGGGAGGTGACGTCGAGGCAGTGGTAGTTGTCCATCATGAGGACCCGGTCGGCGGCGTCGAGGAAGGCGCCGGAGCCGCCGACGACCATGATGAGGGAGACCCCGGCCTCGGTGAGGGAGGTGACGCGGTCGACGAGGGGCGTGATGGGTTCCTTCTCGGCGGCGACGAGGTCGCGCATGCGGGTGTCGCGGATGAGGAGGTTGGTGGCGGAGGTGTCTTCGTCGATGAGGAGCGTGCGCGCGCCCAGCTCGAGGGATTCGATGATGGAGGCGGCCTGCGAGGTGGAGCCGGAGGCGTTCTCGGTGGAAAACGACGTGGTGTCGGCGCCGCCGGGCAGGTGGGTGATGAAGGGTGAGATGTCGACGCCGGTGACGGCTCGCCCGTCGGCGGCGCGCACCTTCGTGGCGGTGGGGTCGGTGGCGACGAGTTCGCGGCCGTCGCCGGGCACGTGCGCGTAGACGCCCTGGGCGATGGCCTCCAGGAGGGTGGATTTGCCGTGGTAGCCGCCGCCCACGATGAGGGTCAGGCCCGGGGGGATGGCCATGCCGGTGACCTCGCCGGCGTGCGGCAGGGTGACGGTGGTGCGCAGGGACTCGGGGGAGGCGAAGGCGACGACGCCGTCGCCGGCGAGGGGGGCCTCGGACACGCCGGAGCGGCGCGCGAGCATGGCGTCGTCGGCGACGAAGGACACCCACCCGCGCTCTTCGAGGATCCCTTGGAGGGCGCGGTAGTCCTCGTAGGCGGCGACGTGGGCGAGGAGGCGGGAACGCTTGCGGGTCGTGTCCGGGTCTTCGGAGACGAAGTCGAAGCAGTCCATGACGATGTTGGGCACGTCGACGTCGAAGAGGCGAGCGGCGCTCTTGCCGAGGATCGTGCGTCCGCGCGCGGGGAGCTTGACTTGGAAGCGGACTTCGACGCGGTCGGGCAGGACGGTCGCGTAGGAGCGCTGGAGGATGAGGGCGCCGGCGCGGGCGATCGTCACGTCGCGCGCTCCGCGGGCGCGGATAGCCTCGTCGAAGGAGCGGGCGATGAAGTCCGCGGCGGCGAGGCGGGCGTCGGACGAGGCCAGGGCGGCCTCGGGCAGTCCCATGGCCTCGGGCCGTGCCCAGGCTCGCAGGGACGAGGGCGGGGCGTAGGGGTCCGCTTGAACGTGGTCGATCGCGAGGGTGAAGTCGCCGTAGTCCCAGGCGCCGAGGGCGTTCTTGTAGAAGCCGTAGGGGCGCCCGTCCGCGTGTCGCAGCTGGTCGAGGAGGTCAGCGTCGGTTCCGGACGTCGAGCGTGCGGGGGCTTCGTATCGGGGAGTCATGCTGCAAGTTTACAGGCGGTGCCTGCGAGAGAGGGGTTCTCGCAGGCGCTGGCGTTGGTCTCATCGCGGGGCGGGCTGGCTGACAGTGGGGCGGGCCCGGGAGAATTCCCGGGCCCGCCCCACGAGCGTTGGATGCCTCAGTGCGAGAAGATCCCAGCGATGATCATCATGACGAAGAGGAGCGTGAGGAGGATCTGCACGATGGAGATGATCATGGCGATCATGCGGCCCATGCGCGCCTTGTCGAGCACGTCCATGGGCGCATTGCTTGTTTGTGCGTTCGTAACCAGCATCTGGCCCCAGACCCACGCGGGGACCGACATGAGGAGTCCGAAGGTAAAGAAGCTGAGCGCGGCCAGGATGATGACGATCGTCGAGTTCGAACGGATCGACTCGTACTGGTAGGTGTTGGGGGGCGTGTAGGCGGGCTGGCCGTAGGTGGGGCCGTAGGCCGACTCGCCGTAGGGGGGCTGGCCGGCCTGGGCGTAGCCGTTCTGGGCGTAGCCGTTCTGGGCGTAGCCGTTCTGGGCGTAGCCGGCCTGGGCGTAGCCGTTCTGGGCGTAGCCGTTCTGGTCGTAGCCGTACTGACCGGCGCTCTGATCGTACCCGGCGGCGGACTGGCCGTATGCGCTCTGACCGTACGCTCCGCCAGTTCCGTAAGACTGCTGCTGCCCGTAGCCGGGCTGCTGCGCGAAGGGGGCCTGGTCGGCCGGCGCCTGCTGCGCGTAGGGGTTGACGGGATCACTCATGTGTTGCTCCAAAATGATAGGGCAGGGATTCGCGACTCATACTAGCGCACGAGTCGGACAAGAAAACAGGTCCGAGGCCCGGGAAACACCTGGGCCTCGCGACCGTGGCGGCGCGTCAGTGGCCGGCAGCACCCGCGATGAACAGGCCGAGGACGAGAAAGATCACGCCGATGACAAGACCTGCGACGATGAAGACGATGTGGATGATCGAGCAGATCTTGGCGGTCGACTGGGCGCTGCGCGCCTGGTCGACGACGTCGATGGGGGCGCCGAGCATCTGGGCTTCCTGCAGCATGTTGTTCGCCCAGAACCACATGCCGCCCGACAGCAGGAGTCCGCCGAACAAGAAGCTGAGGATCGCCAGGAGTCGCGCCGTCGAAGCGTTCGAGCGGATCTTCTCCACCGCGGGGTTCACGGCGTACATCGGCTGAGCGTATGCCTGCTGGCCGTACTGCTGCTGGCCGTACGCTTGCTGGTTTGCGCCCGGCGTTGCCGAGGCCTCGGGGATCTCCGCACCCGGCGTCGCCGACGCGGCAGGGGCCTCGGTGTCGGGGGCCTGCTGCGTGAAGGGGTTGACGGGATCACTCATGTGTTGCTCCAAAAGAAGGGGTCGCTCTTGCGCCTCCATGCTAGCGCACGGCTCACCACGGGCGAAGAAACGAGGCACGGATTACTCCGCACCTCGCCTCCGACGCGATCGCGTCACATGTTTGCGCCGATGACGACGACCACGAGGATGGCGATCTGCACGAAGAAGAAAAATGCCGCGGTACCCATCGCGATCCTTGCACGCAGGAGGACATCAGAAGGAGCGCCGAGTTGCTTCGCGGCCTCGTACACGTCGTGCGCCCTCGCGAACCCAATGAGCAGAGAGAGGAACGGGAACCCAAAGAAGCGGAGCGCGCTGTTGAGGATGGCAACGTTCGCCCTGCCCTTGAGGCGTATCCAATCGTCCGCTCGGGGGTCTTTGGCCAGTTGGGCGCTCGCCTGCACCTGCTGCGAGGGCGCCGACTGCGGAGCCGCGTACTGCTGCCCACCACCCTGGACCTGCCCGGCGTACTGCTGCGAGGCAACCTGGGGCGCGCCACCTTGCCCGCTCTGGACGAACTGCTGCTGCCCCTGTTGCTGCGGCTGGGCGTACTGCTGGCCCGCGTACTGCTGAGGGTTGCCCTGCGTATACCCACCCGCGCCCTGGCCCGAGGCGGGCGCCGACTGCGGAGCCGCGTACTGCTGCGGCTGGGCCGCCTGAGCACCCGCGTACTGCTGCGAGGCAACCTGGGGCGCGCCACCTTGCCCGCTCTGGACGAACTGCTGCTGCCCCTGTTGCTGCGGCTGGGCGTACTGCTGGCCCGCGTACTGCTGAGGGCCGCCCTGCACGTACCCACCCGCGCCCTGGCCCGAGGCGGGCGCCGACTGCGGGGCCGCGTACTGCTGCGGCTGGGCGTACTGCGCACCGCCGTACTGCTGGCCAGCCTGCGGCGGGGGGTACTGCTGGTCCGCGTACTGCTGGGGGTTACCCTGCGGCTGCGCGTACTGCTGAGGGCCGCCCTGCGCATACCCGCCCGCACCTTGGCCCGAGGCGGGCGCCGACTGCGGGGCCGCGTACTCTTGGCTTCCCTGCGGCTGGGCAGACTGAGCCGCCTGCCCCTGCTGCTGGTAAGCCGCCTGCCACTGGCCGCCGGAGACGTTCCCGGCAGGGTTGTATCCATGACTCATGACGAGATCCAATTAGTTTCAGGGGCGGGCCTAGTAGCCTGCACCAAACGCCAAGGCGGCAATGATGAGCGGGATGACAAAGAAGATCACGACGAGCACAAGGAGACCGATGATCTCAATAACCGAGCAGATCATGGCCGCCGATCTGGCACCGCGGATATCCGCAATGACGTCCGCGGGGGCGCCCATGGACTGAGCCTCGCTGACGAGGCTCCCTCCCCAGAACCACGCGGGAATCGCCAGCAGCGGCCCCAGGGTCACGAAGCTGACGAACGCCATGATGCGCACCATCGTCGCGTTCGAGCGGAGCCGCTCGACAGCGGGGTTGAGCATGTACACGCCCTGGCCGTATGCGGGTTGGCCATACGAGGCCTGGGGACCGTAGGCGGGGCCCCCGCCGTAACCGGCCTGTCCGCCGCCGTAGGCGTTCTGCCCGGCGCCATATCCGGGCTGCGTCCCGTAGGCGTTCTGCCCGGCGCCATATCCGGGCTGCGTCCCGTAGGCGCCCTGCTCGCCATAGGCCGGCTGGGCGCCGTAGACGATCTCGGTGCTCGGGCTGGTTCCACCGTAGGGGTTCGTAGGATCACTCATCGCTTACTCCGGTCAGAATTGACGCATTGTTCCTCCGCAATCATACGAGCATCACGCCAAAAAGCCGAACGGTTTCCGTGCCCAACTATTCTGCCACCGCCTCAAGCCACCCCGGCCTCGTCCCACACGCCACCCCCGCCTCGCCTTAAGCCACCCCGGCCTCGTCCCACGCACCGCCACCGCCTCAAGGCACCCCGGCCTCGTCCCACGCGCACAAAACGGTGCGGGGGCCGGCTTCCCGACCCCCGCACCAGCCGACAAACGGGCGCCACGTCACAGCATGCAGGACACGCAGCCCTCAACCGCCGTGCCCTCCAGGGCCATCTGACGCAGGCGCATGTAGTACAGGGTCTTAACGCCCTTCCTCCACGCGTAAATGTAGGACTTGTTCAGGTCACGCGTAGTCACCGTGTCCGGATAGAACAGCGTGAGCGACAAGCCCTGATCGACGTGCTGGGTCGCCACCGCGTAGGTGTCGATGATCTTCTCGGGGCCGATCTCGTACGCGTCCTGGTAGTACTGAAGGTTCTCGTTCGTCATGTACGGCGCCGGGTAGTAGACGCGGCCGATCTTGCCTTCCTTGCGGATCTCGATGCGTGAGACGATCGGGTGGATCGACGACGTCGAGTTGTTGATGTACGAGATAGAGCCCGTCGGCGGGACCGCCTGCAGGTTCTGGTTGTACATGCCGTACTTCGCGACGTCGGCCGCCAGGGCCTCCCAGTCCGCCTGGGTCGGGACCTTGATCGAGGAGGCTGCGAGCAGCTCACGGCACTTGTCCGTGGTGGGGGCCCACTCCTCGTCAATGTACTTGCGGAAGAACTCGCCGGACGCGTACTTCGACTCCTCGAAGCCCTCGAAGGTCTCGCCGCGCTCGCGCGCGATCGTGCACGAGGCCTTGATGGCCTCGAACAGGACCGTCATGAAGTACATGTTCGTGAAGTCCAGCGCTTCCTCGGACCCGTAGTGCACGTGCTCGCGCGCCAGGTACCCGTGCAGGTTCATCTGACCCAGGCCGATCGCGTGGCTCATCGCGTTACCGCGAGCAATCGACGGCACCGAGCCGATGTCCGACAGATCCGACACGGCCGTCAGGCCTCGGATCGCCATCTCGATCGTCTTCGAGAAGTCCGGGGAATCCATGGTCTTCGCGATATTGAGCGAGCCCAGGTTGCAGGAGATGTCCTTGCCGACGTGCGAGTACGACAGGTCGTCGTTGTAGGTCGAGGCCTCGGACACCTGCAGGATCTCCGAGCACAGGTTCGACATGGTGATACGGCCCTTGATCGGGTTCGCCTTGTTCACCGTGTCCTCGAAGACGATGTAGGGGTAGCCGGACTCGAACTGGATCTCCGCGATCGTCTGGAAGAAGCGACGCGCGTTGATCTTGCGCTTGTGGATGCGGCCATCGTCCACCATCTCGTGGTACTTCTCCGTCACCGAGATCTCGGAGAAGGGCACGCCGTACACGCGCTCCACGTCGTAGGGGCTGAACAGGTACATGTCCTCGTTCTTGCGGGCCAGCTCGAACGTGATGTCCGGAATGACGACGCCCAGGGACAGCGTCTTGATACGGATCTTCTCGTCCGCATTCTCACGCTTGGTGTCCAGGAACTGCATGATGTCCGGGTGGTGCGCATGCAGGTACACGGCGCCCGCGCCCTGACGCGCGCCCAGCTGGTTCGCGTAGGAGAAGGAGTCCTCGAGCAGCTTCATGACGGGCACGACGCCGCTGGACTGGTTCTGGATCTTCTTGATCGGGGCGCCCGACTCACGCAGGTTCGTCAGCTGCAGGGCGACGCCGCCGCCGCGCTTCGACAGCTGCAGCGCCGAGTTGATGCCGCGCGCGATCGACTCCATGTTGTCCTCGATGCGCAGCAGGAAGCAGGAGACCAGCTCGCCGCGCGCCGCCTTTCCCGCGTTCAGGAAAGTCGGGGTGGCCGGCTGGAAGCGGCCGCTCATGATCTCATCGACGAAGGCGCGGGCCAGCTCAATGTCGCCGCGCGCCAGGTACAGGGACACCATGGCCACGCGATCCTCGAAGCGCTCCAGGTAGCGCTTACCGTCGAAGGTCTTGAGCGTGTACGACGTGTAGTACTTGAACGCGCCCAGGAACGTCGGGAAGCGGAACTTGTGGGCGTAGGCCTGCTTGTACAGCTCCTTGATGTCCGCGAAGTCGTACTGATCCAGGACGTGCTTCTCGTAGTAGCCCTCGTCCACCAGGTACTTCAGCTTCTCCTCCAGGTCGTGGAAGAACACCGTGTTCTGGTTGACGTGCTGCAGGAAGTACTGGCGAGCGGCCTTACGGTCCGCGTCGAACTGGATGCGTCCGTCCGCGTCGTACAGGTTGAGCTGCGCGTTCAGCGCGTGGTAGTCCAGCTCCGGGGAGGGAGCGTCCTCTACGCCTGTGTCGGTGTAGTTTTCTGCCAAAACTGTTCCAGTCCTTCGCGAACTCTGGAGACATCCTCAGGCGTGCCGAGGAGCTCGAACTTATACATGTGGGGAACCCCCAGCTTGGCCGCGATGATGTCGCCCGCGATGCAGTAGGCCTTGCCGAAGTTAGTGTTTCCCGACGAGATCACGCCCCTGCACAGGGCCCGGTTGTCGGGGTCGTTGAGGAACTTGATGACCTGCTTAGGGACAGCGCCCTTAATATTTCCGCCGCCGTAGGTGGGCACAACGAGCACGTACTCATCGGTCACGCGCAGGGGCTCATCCTTGGGATGCAACGGGATGCGCGCAGCCGGGACTCCCAGTTTTTCCACGAAACGGCGGGTGTTGCCCGTCGCCGACGAGAAGTAGACGACGATGCCCATAGTGTTCCTTCCGACTTGTCGGGACGGTGAGCTTCTAGTGTCTCACTCACGAGGCCCGGGCGGGCGCGCGTGGGAGGCGTGTCCCCGTGTGGGATGGTCGACGCGCCTCCAGGCCGGGTGAGCTCGCCGTTTCCCGGCGGGCGTGCTAGCCGCAGCACATTGGCGTTGGCCCCGGTCAGAGGCTTATCACCCCCACACTGCCGCGCGCACGAGTGCCCCGCGTGCGCGCGGGTTACCCCGGCCTCGTCCCCGCCCAGATACGCGAAAGCCCCGGCCTCGCGGCCGGGACTCGTCGGCGCGGCTCAGGCCTGCAGCGCCAGGGGGGCTGCGGCGGCGACGGCCTTGATACGGTCGGGGCGGAAGCCGGACCAGTGGTCCTCACCCGCGACGACGACGGGGGCCTGCTGGTAGCCGAGGCCCTTGATGAAGGCGAGGGATTCCGCGTCCTGGGTGACGTCGATCTTCTCGTAGGAGACGCCCTGCTTGTCGAGGGCGCGGTAGGTCGCGTCGCACTGGGGGCAGCGGGGCTTGGAGTAGACGGTGATCGACATGTTCGTGTCTCCTTGCGGCTCGAGGCCGGACGTTTTCTTACCTTGCGGGCTTTCTTGCGGCTCGTTCGCCGCGAACACGACAACACTACACCTTGGGGGCACTTGCGCAAGCGACCCCTAGATGTTGTGTGCGCCGCCCTTGTGGAGGGCAGGGGTGGACGCCCTGTGGACGGAGCGAGCGGTCAGGATCACCCTCCTCTCTCACAGGTTTGTCGAGGCCGACGAGGGGACATGCGCGAATGCGCGCAAACACGTGGGTTTATCGCTAACCCTACAACCCGTTCATCATGTCCCCGAGGACCCTAACACCCCTGTGAACACTGTGGACAGCGTCGTCACCACCCTGTGGATAACCATTGTTCAACCAGGTGAATTGTATTGCGCATCACAGTTTAGCGGAGGGGTTTGGGCGTGTCGCACCCCCGCATCTAGGGGTCGTTGGCAGATAAGCGCCCCTAGATGTAGGGGTTGGGAGCCATTTCGGACGAATGCCTGAAATGCCGCGGAAAGCTGCGCGGGACGGGCGGGCCTGGGGGCATGGGCGGGCGGCCTGCGTCGCAAGGCAGATCACGTGCGGGGGGCCAGGCTGGGCCTGGGGGCCTGGGCGGGCAGCTGGGGCATGGGCGGGCGGCTGGGGGCATGGGCGGACGGCTGACTCCCCGGGGCCGGCGGCTGGGCACGGGGGCGGGCCGGGGTGCCACCCGTAACCCCTACACCGTCGCCCACGGGGGAATTGCACCAATAGAGCCGCGACACGCCGACGACACGCCGTAAAACAGCTCCTAATGCTGCAAAACCCCCCAATCACCCGGCAAGAGGGCACGACAAGAACCGAACAGCCCGGCCACGATGCCTGGGAGCGGCTGCAACGAACGCGGCCACGCCAGCTGAATCATCACGAGCGCAGCCTTGGCTCCGCCGCGCCTCCCGCGGCCCCAGCCTCCGCGCCGGGTCACAGGCCCGCAACGCGGCTAGTTGAGCGGATACCGCCCCCGGGCGACAACACATCCGGATAGGAAACCAACATCCGGATAGGAAACCAGCATCCGGATACCTTAATAACCTATCCGGATGCGCACAACCTATCCACATCCCCATAACCTATCCGGATGCGCACAACCTATCCGGATAGCCCCAGACAGAAGCCACACCCAGGCCCGCAACGCAGCCAACGAGAGACACACCCACCGACGGGCCACCATCACCACGGGCCACCAGCCCGCTACCGGGCCACCAGCCCTCCCCCGGGCCGCCGATACCACCGGCCACCGGCACCGCGACACGGCTCCCGCAACAGCCGCGGCCCCTTACAACCCCAGGAACGCCTTGATTGCGGGCATCTCGCGCACGGCCTGGACCAGGCCGGCTCGGTAGGTGGCTTCGAGGCGCTCGCGCCGCGACTCGGTGTTGTTGATCCACAGGTTGTCGGGGGCGAAGACGTAGGCCTGGCCTCGTTCCTCGAGTTCGAAGAGGAAGCGGCGTCCCGCGTTGTAGCGGTCGGTGCGCAGGGCGACGCCCTCGAAGACGGACGGGAATGAACGGTAGGCGGTGCGCAGGAGTGCGCCGACGCTGGCGGGCATGGGGTCTTTGACGAAGTCGCGGGGACGGGTGAGGACGACGAGGAGCTTGCGGTATCCCTCGCGCAGGGGCTGGTCGAAGGGCAGGCCTCCGTTGGGGCCGAGCGCGCCGTCGACGTAGGTGTCGCCGTCGATTTCGACGGGCGGCATGAGGATCGGCAGCGTGGAGGAGGCGCGGACGATGGGCCCGAGGGTGTCCAGGGTGTTCATTTCTTCCTTGGAGAACCAGCGTTCTTCGCCGCGCGATGCGTTGAAGGTGGCGACGCGCGTGGTGGCCGGGTTCGCCAGGAAGGTGTCCATGTTGAAGGGCATGGCGCCGTCGGGGTAGCAGATCTGCTGGTAGATGTACTCGGCATTGAAGTAGCCGTGGCCTTTGCGGAAGTGTTTGAGCCCGCCGAATTCGGGGTCTTCGACGAGGTCGACGAAGGTCGCGTGTGAGCGGATCGCGTCGCGGGAGGTGAAGTTGCACAGGTGGCTGGAGCCCGCGGAGACGCCGGAGATGTGGGGGAAGTTGATGCCTTCGGCGATGAGTCGGCTGACGAGCGCGGCCGTGTAGGCGTTGCGCATGCCGCCACCTTCGAAAACGAGGGCGGTGTCGTCGATGGTGACCATCGTGGCGATGGATTCTTCGGGGGTCGGGTAGTGCTCTGGCGTTTCCTTCACGTGTCGACCCTACCGCCGCGCCTCGAACCTACGCGCGCGTACCCCCGGTGAAGACCACGTAGTGATAAAAGAAGAAGCGGAACGCGGTGCCCAGGGCGAAGCCGACGACGTAGACGGCGATATTGTCGGCCAGCGCCGAGGTGAACCCGAGGATGTGGTGGGTGAACAGCAGGCAGAACTGGGAGATGCCGATGCCGCAGGCGTTGGCGAAGAAGAAGAGGATGGCTTCACGCGTGGCGTTGTCCCGGGTGCGGCCGCGGTAGGTCCACAGGCGGTTGGCGATCCACGAGTAGAGGGTCGCGGTCACGGCGGCGACGAATTGCGCGGTGTTGGGGTGTCCGGCGAGGATGCCGAGCGGACCGTGTTGGAGGAGGTTGAACAGTCCGGCGTCGACGATGAAGGCGGTCGCACCGACGAGCCCGAACTGGATGAATTCGCGCACCCAGGCGATGAGCCGCTCGGTGAGGCTCAGGGACGAGGCAGGGGCCGCTTCCTCGTTCACCTGTCCGCGGGTGCCGGGCTGAGTAAGAGACGAGTCCGCGAGCGCTGCGGGTCCGAGTGCAGGGGCCGCGGGCTCAAGCACCAGGGACGCGGGTGCGAGCACGGCGGATTCGCGCGAGGGAGCTTGTTCGTCGTTCACTCCCCTAGTCTCGCACGCACTCCCCGGTGTTTCTACCATCAGCCTTGACTGTATGACATCGCCTGAGGAGGACACGAATACATATCACCATTCCACAAAGGAAGCTCCTCCCAGTTCTCGGGAACACCAAGGTATTCAACCGAAACAGGAGATACTTCGGGGAAGTTATGCAACAGACGTGGAAGTTCGTCGAGCCCCTCCAGATTCATCTTAGAAAGAAGATACTGGATGATGGTGAACTGCGCAAAGCACTTTCCTTTCTTTTCCTTCCCATTCCCCTCTTTCACATCGTCAAGCACGAATCGACGCAGAAATCCGAGCTCATGATCCTCTCCCGTGAGCATGGGACTCTTTGGAAACGTCCTGCTATAGAGTCGACCATGATGCGCGCACACATTTCTGACATCATTAAGACAAAGCAGCCATGAGCTGAGCTGCGATTCTGAAATATTGAGCTGATTGGCAACAGCTCTCCGCTGCTCATCGCGAGCGAAGTCGTACAACATGCGCAAACTTCCCCAATCGAGAACATGCACTGCGACCCAAACTGGCAAAATGGCGTCATACTTTTTCTTATAATGCACGACTGAGTCCTCGTTTGAACGAACCACAGCTGTACTATATTTTTCTAGCCACATTGCATACTGTTCAGTTGATTGCGCATTATTCTTATCCCAAGCTTTTTTCCCGAGCTTATGTGGACTCAAGTGTATGTATGGATCAACCCGTCCAAGCTCGTGACTGATCATTACCCGAAGCACAATTTCAATTTTCGCTAGCTGAAGCCCCGTGACAGCTCTTAGCTCTTGATCATACCTGTACAGCTTGACCACTTTTTCGATCGTGGTTCCTTCGATAAAGTTATCGGAGAGAAGCGCTGCCTCTGCTTGGACAGCACGATAGGGATAGGAATATCCAGACAGTCTATAGTATCCGATTTCACGAAGGACAGAGCGAGCAAACTCAAGATCATGTATTTCCATTCCCCTCTCGCGGAGAATGGAAATCTGATCATCGACAGACTTAAAGGGTTTGGGCTCCATCGCTCTTCTCCGAAATGTTAAGACCGGCCCTGGACCCTCGTCGGGCGGAACCGGTCATTGTGATCTCATCGTATCACGGCAGCCGCGCACACGCACTGGGTTTGTCCATCCGAGTGCAGTCATGCTGCACGTTGTGGACGAACACTGCGGCCACCTCACCATCCTCCCCGGCACCGCCCCGGGCCGCTCAACCACCCGCCACGCCCGGGCCCGCACGCCGCCAGCCCGCACCCGCGGCGACCCACCCCCACGCCCGCCTCTAAGATGGTCCCCATGACTGAGACGACCCCGCACCACGCACCCCAGGCCTCGCCGACTCCCCCGATTGCCCCGAAACGCTACGGGTACCGGGTGCGCGACCAGTTCGGGCAGCATTTTGATGACCCGTGGGATTGGTTGCGCGACGGAGAGAACCCGGAGGTGCGCGCGCACCTGGAGGCGGAAAACGCGTGGGCGGACGCGGTGACGGCGCCGACGCGCGAGGCGGCCGCGCGCCTCGTGGAGGAGGTGAAGGCCTCCACGGCGCTCACCGACGTGACGGTTCCGATCCGCGAGGGCGAGTTCTGGTACTTCCGTCGTTTCGCGGAGGGTCAGTCCTACGCGACGCATCACCGCGCGCCGGTGGAGCGCGACGAGGCCGGGGCGCCGATCCCGCTCGTCCCCTATCCGGGCGTGCCCGCGCGGGGTGAGGAGCTCCTCGTCGATGAGAACGAGTGGGCGCGCGGGCAGGAGTTTTTCCGCCTGGCGGACCTGTATCCCTCCCCGGATGGGCGCCTGATCGCGTGGGCGAGGGACACGAGCGGCGACGAGCGCTACACGTGGGTCGTGCAGGAGGCGTCGGGGCGCGTCATCGACGAGGCCGTGGCAGGCGCCGGGTACGGTTTCGCGTGGGCGGATGACTCGAAGTCCTTTATCTACATGGGAGTGGACGATGCGTGGCGCGCGTGCGACGTGTGGCTGCACCGCCTGGGCACGCCGCGCGAGGCCGACGAGCTGCTGTTGGTTGAACCGGACGAGGGCTTCGAGATGGGGTTCGCGCCCTCGGGCTTCCCGGGGCACGTCGTCATTCATTCGTCCTCGTCGACGGCGGGCCGCGCGTGGCTGTGGCTGCCCGCCCACCCGTCGGTGCGCCCGCTGCCGCTCATGCCGGTGCGCCCGCGTACGCTGGTGTCGGCGGATTCGGCGGGCGACCGCCTGTTTATCGTGCATACGGGGCTGACGCAGGAGGGCTCGCTCGCGCAGGCGATGCTGCCCGCAGGGGGGTCGCCCGAGGCGTTGGCGCGCCTCGGCGTCACGTCTTCCTCCGCGTACAGTCGCCAGGCCCTGGCGGATCGCACTCCCGGCACTCCCCTGCCGGGGGACGAGCCCACCCCCCTCACGCCGTTTGAGTCCTGGGAGCCGTTGCGTAGCCCCGGCCCCGGCGAGCGCATCACCGACGTCGAGGCCCACGCGGGCTACGTGGCGCTCTCGCTTCGTTCGGGTTCGCTCACGCAGGTCGACGTGTGGGACCGCAGCGAGCAGGCGCCCACGTGGCAGCGCGTGGAGGTCGACGCCCCGGTGCGCACGATCACGACCGTGCCAACCCCGTGGGCCGATCCGCTGCGCGTGGAGTTCCAGTCGCAGACCGTGCCGCCCACGGTCGCCGAGGTGACCCTGCCGAACCGCGCCCCGGCCTCGTCCCCCGAGACCACAAGCGAAAACGCGGCGCTGAGCGTACGGACCCTGTGCACCCGCGAGGCACCCGGCTGGGACCCCGCCGAGTACGTCGAGGAGCGCGTGTGGGTGCTCGCGCGCGACGGCGCGACCCGCATCCCCGTCACCCTCATTCACCACCGCGACGCGCGCCCGGACGGCACGCACGCGGGCTGGGAGATCGGGTACGGGTCCTACGAGGTCAGCTACGACCCCGAGTTCGAGACCCTGCGCCTGCCGATCCTACGCCGCGCCGTCTACGCGATCGCGCACGTGCGCGGCGGCGGCGAGATGGGCCGCGCCTGGTACGAGGACGGCAAGGAGCTGGTCAAGGAGCACACCTTCACGGACTTCATCGACGTGGCCGACTGGCTGGTCGACTCCGGGTGGGTGGCGCCCGGCCGCCTGGTCGCCGAGGGCCGCAGCGCCGGAGGCCTCCTCATGGGCGCGGTCACCAACGCCGCCCCCGACCGCTTCCGCGCGATCCTCGCGGGCGTTCCCTTCGTGGACGCGCTCACCACGATCCTGGACCCGACCCTGCCGCTCACCGTCGGCGAGTGGGAAGAATGGGGCAACCCGCTGACCTCGCGCGCCGTGTTCGACGCAATGAGCCGCTACACGCCGTACGAGAACGTGCCCGACGGCGCGCTCCTGCCCGCGATCATGGCGACGACGTCCGTCAACGACACGCGCGTCGAGTTCGTCGAGCCCACCAAGTGGGTGCAGCGCTTGCGCGAGGCCACCGGCCAGGTTCCCTCCACGGACGAGGCCGGGGCTGGGAAGCGCTGCAACTCCTGCGATTCGGGGGCGGCCGGGGATTCCGGTACGGTCGGCGTCGACTCCGGCGGCGGCGAGAGCACGGGCGCGGAGGCCAGAGGAGGCCTCGTCGCCGCGCGCGACCCGCGCGAGCGTCCGATCATCCTGCGCACCGAGATGGTCGCCGGGCACGCCGGCCCGTCCGGGCGCGAGGGCCGGTGGGCGGCGCGCTGCGAGGAATTCGCCTTCGCGCTGGGCCAGGTGGGCGTCACGCTGTAACGGGTGGGGGGCGGTCTTCGTTGGAAGACCGCCCCTCTCGCGCCGCGCACGGTGCCGCGCGAGACTGTGCTGTGTTACCTCGCTACGTTACTGAGCGCCGCCGTCCCAGCCGGGACGCAGGGTAAAGGACTCAATCTTTCGCACGTGCCCCGACAGCGGGCTCCACGTCTTGATGTATCCCTCCAGCTTGGTCGTTGTCAGAACCTTCCGGCGCTCTCCCCCGTCCCACGGTAGATAGATGAGGTTGACCCGGCGCCCTTGCAAGTCATCGTCGAGGGCGTAGACGCCCGTCTTAGTCACTTGGAACAACACTGGTGGGTAATTGCCCGGCTCCCTGTACGAGAACAGGTGACGGCCCTGGCCACTGTCCAAGTCGACCGCAAACGCATGACCGTCCGCACTGATGAACCTGTACTCGCGCCCCACCTGGATCCCCACATAGCGATCGATATTGGGGTCTCTCCCCAATTCGATGGGATTTCCCTGCTCGTCGAGCACGGGAATAACCGTGCGCTGCCCCGTCGACAGGTCCCATCGCTGGAGAACCAGGGTTCCCTCAGGTTCAGACACTTTTGCCCTCTTTGTGGAGTCAGGATCGGCCACTTGGATGCCCGGCACAGTGATCACATCCCCCTCGCAGGCAAACATCTTCTGCCCCGACCCCAACACATTGTTCTCGGGCGCTACGCCAAGGATCTGGGGAGTACCGCCGTCAAGATCAGTCAGCTGAACGACGACAGACAGAACCTCCGGCTGGTCACCATCACCGCCCGATTGTGCGGCGTAGGCCTCAAAGGCCTCTGATGCCTTCGCACGCGGGAGCTGCTTCGTGTCGACGATCGACACAATCCGTCCCCCGCACTGGCCCATGTCTCCGCGCGTTCCTTCAGTTTCCACAGTCGTCATACTGCCATCAGGTTCGATCGTATCGATCAGAAGCCCCTTATCGGACCAGGAAGAAACAACGACAATTCGTCCATCCGGCAGCAGGTAACGCCCATATTCCGCAATCCTCGAATGGTCACGGTCCACCACACGGGTCCCGTCTTCCGTGGTCAGGTACTCTTGCTCCCACGAACCGTATGAAATCCCGCTGTCAAGCCACGCGAGACGGGCTACTGAATCATCGCGACGGAGCGCGCCTTCGAGATTGCCTTGAGCATCGAGAAGCACGACCCAGCTGTCATGAATCGGTGCTTCCAGGCCAGACACCGATTCTGCGTGACCTATTCGAAGAGCGATAACAGCGTCACCCGTACTCAGCTCATCCACCGACGAACTGATCAGGTAGCCCTTCGGAATGCAGCTCCACATGAGCAACCCAAGCGCGAAGGCAAGCGCGAGGAGACCCCACGGGCGGGACCGCTTCCGCTTCGCCGAACCACCTCCCTCTCGCTGAGGCGCATTCGTCTCGTGCTGTTCATCGCTGCGAGTGCTCATGGTCGTCTCCGTCCTCATCGTTGCGGCGAAGGGCGCGACCGCGCCCACCCCCGATTTTAGAGCACGAGGCATAGGCTGCCCCGGCCTCGTCCCGTTGCCCGAACGAGCCGGGCCTCGTCCCCGTTCCGATCAGGCAAGCGCGATGCCGATAGGATGAGGGCATGACGATAACGGCGGCGGCAGACGGTTCTTCCCTCGGCAATCCCGGGCCCGCGGGGTGGGCCTGGTACGTGGACGAGGACACGTGGGACGCGGGCGGCTGGCCGAAGGGCACCAACAACCTCGGTGAGCTGACCGCGATCCTGCGCCTGCTTCAGGCCACCGCCGAGACCGGCGACGAGCTGCACATCCTCGCCGACTCGCAGTACGCCATCAACGTCGTGTCCAAGTGGCGGCTCGGCTGGAAGAAACGCGGCTGGACAAAGGCCGACAAGAAGCCCATCAAGAACCTGGAGCTCATCCAGGAGATCGACCGGGCCATGGAAGGGCGCCGCGTCACCTTCGAGTGGGTCAAGGGACACGCTGGCCACCGCATGAACGAGCGCGCCGACGACCTCGCGCGAGGGTGCGCCGAGGCCTACCAGGCCGGGCGCACACCCGAGCCGGGTCCCGGGTTCGGGGGCGGCTCGTCGCGCACCACTGCGAGCACAACACAGGCGGACGACGGCGCGGCCAGCGCAGGCTCAGCTGACACGCACACTGCATCTACGTCAGAAACCCCTCACGATGCCACCTCCGCTGATGCGCCTGCGACTGCGTCTTCTTCGCGTGGCGGTTCCGCCGAGGACACTGCGCCCACTTCGGCAGAACCGCAGGGCGTTGCCACCTCTGATTCCCCCGCGACAGAGTCGCCTTCGCGCGGCGCTTCGGCGAAGAACGCGGACCCGGCGGGTACGGGCTCGGCCGACACCATAGACACGCCCACGACCGGGACCGCTTCCAGCAGCGGGGCCACGACCTCGACTTTCCGTTCTCATCCCAGCGTTTTCTCAGCTTCCACCGAGTCGAGCGTACCCACCGAGGCGGCCCCGGCCTCGTCCGAGAGTGAACCTTCGGCGACCACCGAGGACGCGATCGCCCGCGAGCGCGAGTTCATCCTGGCGTGGACCGGCGGCGACGAGGAGGCGCTGGCGGCCATGACCGACGAGCGCACGACGCGCATCTGGCCGGGTGGCGCGGCGACCACGACGCTGGCGGGGCCCTCGCCCGCCTCACCAGCGGTCGGCCGCATCGACGCGCACGACCTGGGCGGGGCGTTCCTGACCCGCTACCGGGTGCGCTGGGAGGGCGGCGCGTCGCTGGAATCCAGCGTGTGGGCGCCGGCGACCTCTGGCGAGGCGCGCCTGGTCATGGTGCACCACCAGTCGACGCTGATTTCCTGAAGCGGGGCGTTCTGTCTCGGGTGGGCTCGGCTCGCGCGTTCGGCGGGCGCGCTCCGGGCACGACAGCCGCACTCTCTCCAAAAGTCGCATGCAATTCGGCTGCCCGAATAAACGGCACCGCCCACAAACGTTGCAATTCCAACGACGTGAATTCAATGTTTGAAGCAACCTCAGGGGAATTGCATGCGACATTGTTGGGAAACCGCTCCATGGCCGTGGCCGCGACGCGGAGAGGTTGCGTCTCGACAGCCAGTGCACGCGTCCCCCCCTGGAGCTCCAGTCGGCCGAGTGCACCTCATGCGGATAGGTTGCGCACATGCGGATAGGTTATGCACACGCGGATAGGTTATTAAGGTATCCAGATGCTCATAACCTATCCGCGTAGCCGTTTCCTATCCGCGAGCCCCAACGCGCTTACAGCTTGGCGCCCTCGAAGCTGAAGATGTCGAGGAACTTGCGCGCGCGATCCGAGGACGGGTCGGCGAAGAACTTGCGCGGCGGGTCGACCTCGACGATGCGGCCCTCGTCCATGAAGACGATGCGGTCGGCGATCGCGCGGGCGAAGCCCATCTCGTGCGTCACAATGAGCATCGTCATGCCGGTGCGAGCCAACTCGAGAACGACGTCGAGGACCTCGCGCACCATCTCCGGGTCAAGGGAGGCGGTGACCTCGTCGAGGAGGAGGATCTCGGGGTTCATCATGAGGGCGCGCACGATGGCGACGCGCTGGCGCTGGCCGCCGGAGAGCTGGCGCGGGTAGTCGTCGGCGCGGTCAGCCAGGCCGACGCGCTCGAGCAGTTTATGCGCCCGCTCCTCGGCGTCGGCGCGTGATTCTCCCGCGACGAGGCCGGGGGCGAGCGTCAGGTTCCCCATGACGGTCAGGTGGGGGAAGAGCTCGTAGGACTGGAAGACCATGCCGATGCGGCGGCGGACGCCCGGCCAGGAGACGCCGGGCGCCGCCAGGTCGGTCCCGTCGAAGAGGATCTGCCCGGAGTTGATCGGCTCGAGGCCGTTGATCGTGCGCAGCAGCGTGGACTTGCCGCAGCCCGACGGGCCAATGATGACGACAACTTCACCGTCGGCGACGTCGAGGGAGACGCCGCGCAGGGCGTGGTGCCCTCCCGGGTAGGTCTTGTCGAGGTCGACGAGGCGCAGCTGCGGGTCTTCCACGGACGAGGACGTGGCGCGCTCGGGCGAGGCCGCAGTGTCGGGGGTCAGTTCTGCCATGTTTTCTCCATGTGGCGTGAGAGGAGCGAGATGGGCCAGCAGATGAGGAAGTACAGCGCGAAGATCAGGCCGTAGATCCACAGCGAGGCGGTGGGGTAGTTGAAGCGGTTGGCGTCGATGATCTGCTGTCCGACTTTGAGGACTTCGACGACGCCGATGAGGACGACGAGGGACGTCGTCTTGATCATGCGGGTGATGAGGTTGACGGCCGGGGGCGCGAGCCTACGCAGGGTTTGCGGTAGGATCACGCGGCGCATGGTCTGCCTCGGGGAGAGTCCCAGAGCGTATGCGGACTCGTACTGGTGGCGGGGGATCGCGATGAGCGCGCCTCGCACGAGGTCGCCCATCTCGGCACCGCCCCACAGGGTGAAGACGAGGACGGACGCGGTGATGCCGTTCAGGTTAATCCCCGCGACGCGCGTGAGCCCAAAGTAGGCCACAAACAGCAGCACAAGCTGGGGCATGATGCGCACGAACTCGAGGTAGAGCTGCATGAGCCAGCGCAGGAGGCGCCAGCGCGAGCGCATGCCGAGGCCCACGAACACGCCGAGGATCAGGGACAGCACGACGGACAGCGCGGAGATTCCGATGGTGACGCCCAGGCCCTCGAGGATGCGCACGAGGTTGCGGCCTTCGAAGATGACGTTAATTCCCAAATCCGCCACGGCGCACCTTCTTTTCGACGAGTCGGGCCGCGATGGACACGGGCAGGAGGATCACCAGGTAGGCGAGGACCAGGAGGATCAGAGCCTCTGAGGTGTTGTAGGACATGCCGATGAGGTCTTTCGCGACGTACACGAGGTCGGGCAGCGCGACGACGGAGACGACGGAGGTTTCCTTGATGAGGAAGATGACGTTGGCGGCCAGCGGCGGCACGGAGGTCGCGATGGCCTGCGGCAGGGCGACGTGGCGCAGCGTCTGCGTGCGCGTGAGGCCGAGCGCCGACGCGGACTCCCACTGGATGGTGGCAATCGAGTCGAGGCCGGAACGCAGGGCTTCGGCCATGTAGGCGCCGCCCAGGAAGATCAGGCCGACAATCGCGCAGGTCTCACCGCTCCACTTGATGCCCACGCGCGGCAGGCCAAAGTAGATGAAGAAAAGCTGCACGAGCAGCGGCGTGTTACGCGACAGTTCGACGTAGGCGGCACCGATCTGAGAGGCGATCGGAATCCGGTAGTGCCGGATCGCAGCCACCAGGAGGCCGACAGCGAGAGAGCCGACGATGCCGATGGCCGCAATCCTCAGGGTGAGGATGGCGGCGTCGACGTAGAGGGGCGCGTATCGCGCCAAAATCTCAAGATTCATAAGCGAAATCTGGGACGAGGCCGTGGCCGCGCCGGGCGATCACCCGCGGCGGGCGGACCCGGGAGGGGCCACGGCCTCGTACCTGCGTCAGTTGGTGGAGGTGGAGGTGGTGTCCACGCCGCCTTCGACGACCAGGTCGTCGGGGGTCGCGGCGTCACCGTAGACGGGGGCGAGGGTCTGCTCGTAGTCCTTGTGGAAGAAGTCTTCCTTGCCGAGCTCGACGAGCTCGTTGTTCAGCCAGTCGAGGAGGGCGGTGTTGCCCTTCTTGACGGCGGCCGCGATGTAGCTGGTGTCGCCCAGGCTCTTGATGCCGACGCTGAAGCCGGGGTGCTGGATCGCCCAGGCGATGACCTCGGTGTTGTCGGTGGAGAAGGCGTCGCCGCGGCCGTCCTCGAGGGCCTGGTAGGCGTCGGAGTACTGGTCGTACTTCTGGAGCTTGACCTCGGGGTGGTTAGCCTCGAAGTAGGCTTCGGCGGTCGTGCCCTTGGTGACGATGAGGGTCTTGCCGGCCAGCTGGCTCACGTCCGTAATTTCCGCCGAGGTGGGCGAGACGACGCCGAGGGAGACCTTGAAGTAGGGGTTCGCGAAGTCGACCTTTTCGGCGCGCTCGGGCGTGACGGTGAAGTTCGCGAGGGTGATGTCGACCTTGTTGGAGGCGAGGACCTCGGTGCGGGCGGCGGCGTCGACGGGGACGTACTTGGCGGTGACGCCCAGGTCGGCGGCGATGCGGTCACCGTAGACGACGTCGTATCCGGCGGGCTTGCCGTCGGCGTCGATGTAGCCGAAGGGGGCCTTGTCGGAGAAGATGCCGATGACGATCTCGCCGGCTTCCTGGATCTGCTCGGGGGTGCGGTCGCCGACCTGCGCGCTCGAGGAGGACGAGGAGGTGGCCGCGCCACCGGAGCATGCGGCCATGCCGAGGGCTGCGACCATGGCGACGGCGGCCGTGGCGAGTCGAAGGAATGGCTTTGTGCGTGCGTGAGTGGCGCTCATAAGGGCTCCTAATCTGCGGTCTGGAATAAAGGACGCCGGGGCGTTCGTCCTCGGCGTTGGTGTCGATGCTTCCACCGCGGAACGACATTTGCGAGGGGCGTTTCCCGTTTTGAAACTATGTGACAAACGAATGGCAGGGCGATCGCCAGTATTCCGCTCCAGGACCTAGGGCCCAGAAAAACGTTAAAACCGTCACGCTACAGTGCGCCCGCTCGCAATTGGACGGACAGACACGCAAAAATTGCTCTCATGCCCAAGCTACCGCGCACAGTGAACTTCCCCGTGCCGGCGAAGCCTACCCGCTTTGAAATCGTTGAGGGGCTGCGCATCACGGCACCCGTGGCCGCCGGATACATCCCGCTCGGCCTGGCCTACGGCCTCCTGGTAGTTCAGCTGGGGATGCCATGGTGGATGGCGCCCGCCCTGTCACTGGCCGCCTACTCGGGGTCGGCCGAGCTCCTCGTCATTACCCTGGCCGCGCAGAACACGCCGCTGGCCGTCATCGCGGTGACGATGCTCCTGGTGAACTTCCGCCTCCTCTTTTTTGCGTTCTCGTTCCCGTTGCACGCGATCGAGGGACGTGTCGCGCGGCTCTTCTCGATGTACGCCCTGGTCGACGAGGCGTACGCCCTCACCGCCGCCCGCCCGAACGGGTGGACCAAGCCACGCCTCCTGGCGATGCAGGTCCTCTTCCATCTCACATGGTTCGTCTCGGGCCTGGTCGGAGTCTTCGCGGGCGCGCTTATCCCCACGCAGATCCAGGGCCTCGACTTCGCACTGACGGCCCTGTTCATCACGCTGACCCTGGACGCGGCGCGCACGAGGCGCGAGTTGCCCTCGATCCTCCTGGCTGGCGCATCCTTCGCTGTGGCCATGGTGGTGGCGCCGGGCCAGCGCCTCATCGTCGCGCTCCTCCTGTTCGTTGCCTGCCTGTCGGTGCGTCACGTCCTCCATCGACGAGGCATCCTGCGCTTCCCCGATTCCCTGCCCCCGAGCGGCGGGTCTGGTCAGGTCCGCCACGAAGGGAAGGCCTCGTGACTCCGTCTCTGCCCTACCTGCTGGCGATCCTGGCGATCGTCTTCGTCATCGACTTCACGCTGCGCGCGCTGCCGTTCAAGATCCTGGAGCCGCTGCGCGACTCGCGCTTCGTGGAAGATATGGCGGTGTGGATGCCGCCGGGGATCATGCTGATCCTGGTCCTGTCGACGCTGTCCCACAATGCGCAGGCGGCGGGCGGGCGCTGGTGGGCGGCGCTGGTGGCGACGGGCATTACCGTCGCGGTGCACCTGCTCAGCGGCCGCAAGCTCCTGTGGAGCGTCGGCGCCGGAACGCTCGCCTACATCGCGCTGCTGAACTGGCTCTGATGAACTGGCTCTGATGAACTGGCTCTGAGCCCCCCCAAAGTCGCAGGTAATTTAACTTGGTCATTTTTCGAGACACCCCGCAAACGTTGCAATCCCAACGACACGATTTCAAAGTCTGAAATACTCGCAGGGGAATTGCATGCGACATTGTTGGGGAACCATTCGCAACAGGCCCCCACTAGAGTCCCGGCGAGAGCGCGCAGCAGGAGGACCCGGCGAGAGCGCGCGGCAGGCCGGCTACGGCGCCAGTGGGTGTCGGCTGGGCCTGGCCGAGCGAGCCCAGCGCAGAAAAATGTCGCATGCAATTCGATTGCCTAAACTTTCAACATTCGCCACAAACGTTGCAATTCCAACGATGCGATTTCAACTTTTGAAACACTCCTCGGGGAATTGCATGCGACATTGTTGGGGAACCATTCGCAACAGGCCCCCACTAGAGTCCCGGCGAGAGCACGCAGCAAACCACCCCGCCCGAATGCCGTCCGACAACAAACGGGCACAACGGCACGGCGGCAAAACCGCTACCATTGTGCCCATGCACACAGAGTCGTACCTGCACCACGGACACACGGTCTACGAGCATCGCCTCCAGGTCCCCCTCGATCACCTGCGCCCGATCGGCCAGGACAACCCCACGATCGAGGTCTTCGCACGCGAAGTCGTGCGCAAGGGCCACGAGGACTCCCCCTACGCGGTATTCCTGCAGGGCGGCCCGGGCTACCCGAGCCCGCGTTTCGGCACGTTTACCGGCGGGTGGATGAACCGTCTCCTGCAGGACTACCGCGTGGTGCTCCTCGACCAACGAGGCACAGGCCAGTCCACGCGCATGGACGCCCAGGCGCTCTCCCACCTGGCCACGGACGAGGAGAAGGCCGCGTACCTGCGCTACTTCCGCCAGGACCAGATCGTCTACGACGCGGAGGCGCTGCGCCGCGAGCTGTGCGGGGAAGACCCGTGGACGACGCTCGGCCAGTCGTTCGGCGGCTTCATCACGACCTCGTACCTGTCGCTGGCCCCCCAGGGACTGAAGGCCAGCCTGATCACGGGAGGCCTGCCCGGCCTCGTCCACGTGGACGACATCTACCGCCTCACCTATGAGCGCACGGCGGCTCGCAACCGCGCGTACTTCCGCCGCCACCCCGGGGACGAGCGCACGGTCCGCGAGCTGTGCGCGCACCTGACGGACACGGAGGAGACGCTGCCGATGGGCGAGCGCCTCTCGCCGACCCGCCTGCGCATGATCGGCATGATGCTGGGCGGCCAGGGCAACACGGACCAGCTGCACTACCTGCTTGAGGGCCCGTGGACGTCGGTTCGAGGCCAGCGCCGCCTCTCGTCGCAGTTCCTGGCTGCGATCGGCGCGCAGGTGGACGTCGCGCCGATCTACGGGGTGTTCCAGGAGTACATCTACGCGTGCGCGACGCCGTCCCTGGCGGGTACGGCGACGCTCTGGGCGGCGGATCGCCTGGCCGAGGAGGTCCCGGGCTTCGCGAAGGACGCGGACCCCCTCGACGAGCGCGAGCCGTTCTACCTGACGGGCGAGCACTTCATGCGCCGCGTCTTCGACGAGGACCCGGGCTTGGCACCCCTGAAGGGCGTCGCCGAGATCCTCGCCTCGACGACGGAGGCCGCCCCCGTGTACCTGCCGGACGTGCTGGCCGAGAACACGGTGCCGGTCGCGGCGGCCGTCTACTACGACGACATGTTCGTGCCGCGCGAGCTGTCCTTGGACACGGGCGACCTGATCGGCGCCCACCACTACATCACGAACGAGTATCAGCACGACGGTTCCGCCTATTCTGGCGGAAAGGTCGTCTCTCACCTGCTTGACCTGCTCGCGGACTGACCCGCGAGAGACGCTTCACTGAAAGGACTGGCCATGGCCTCGCCTCACTCCTGCCCCTGCCCCTGCTCCGTGTCCCTGCCGGTGAGCCCGACCCGCGCCGCGGGTATCGCGGTCGGCGCGGGAGCGACGCTCGCCTGGTACGCGCTGCCCGATTATGTGCGCTCACGCCCGCTGCGTGCCCTCGTGAAGACGGGCCTGCTGGGGGCGATCGGCTGGTCGATCGTCACGATGCTGCCCGAGGACGGGGAGCTGCCGCCCTACGACGACGAGACGGACTGCTCGAAGGGGTCGCCGGTGGCCGGCGAGGATCCGCTCACGGGTGTCACGGAGGCGGAGCCGCGCGAGCTGGCGGTTCTGGCGGGCGCGGCGCTGGGGTCGGCGATGATCACGGTCGGCGTGGAGCGGTGGTTGTTCCGCCGCGGGGAGCGCCGCCGCGCGGAGGGCGTGCGTTTCGCTCACACGAGGCAGGGGCTGGTTCTCGGTGCCCTGGAGGCGGTCGGAGCCGTGGCAACGCTCGCGGGCGAGGCGGCGTCTTCCGCTCGGGACGAGGCCTAGGCACGCTTTCGGGGGCGCCGCCGCCCCGGGGCACTGAGGCGCGTCGGCTCGTCACGCCCGCAAGCCTGCCGCGCGCTCGCACGCCGCGCATCGGTGCACAGTGGGCGGCTCTAGGCTCTAGCTGATGCCGCTCATGATGCAGATGAGGAAGAAGCCGACGATGACGACGGCGTACACGCAGGCGATGGCCTTGGCGCGCAGCTCGGGGAATCGTCCGCCGAGGCGCATGAAGGACAGGCGCACGCCTCGCGGCAGGGTTCGGTTGAACATGGAGATTTGGGCAGCCATGTATGCGCGAACGCCGATGACGGAGGCGATGTAGAGCAGGAAGACCCCCCAGCGGGCGCCGGGGAAGAGGGATCGGGCGACGCACACGTAGAAGAGCAGGCAGCACACGCCGGAGGCGGCGGCGAACTTCCCGGCTGTGGTCACCACGGCGCGCACGCGGCGCAGCATGGTGCGGTAGGCGGCGGCGACGGGGGGCTGGATTTCGATCTGGTAGGAGGATCGTCCCGCGCCCCTGAGGGGGCGCAGCAGGCTGTCGTAGGCGGTCTTCGCTTCCTCACAATCGGGGTTGAGTTTGTTGGCTAGACGGAAGGCCCACTGCGCGGCGTCGGGGTTGACGGGTTCCCAGACGCGCCCGTAGGCCATGAGGAGTTCGATGTCGTTGCGGTAGGTGTCGGTGGCGAGGTCGGCGGGGCCGCGGGCTTCCTCGTATCGCCCGAGGGCGACCAGGGCGAGGGCGAGTTCGCGCGCGATCGCCGGGTTGTTGGGGTGGATGCGCGCGCCGGACGAGGCCGTGGCGGCGGCGTCGGTGGCCAGCCCCTGTCGGCGCTGAGCTCGGGCCATGAGGGCGAAGGGGTCGGCCATGTCGTCGCCGTAGGAGTGGGCGCGCGTCGCGTATTCCTCGCACAGGGGGTAGAGGCGGAGGCGGTCGGCGCAGGCGGCGGCCTGGATGTCTCGCCGGTAGCAGGCGTCCTCGCCAACCACGTCGATGCGTTCGAGGATGGTGAGGGCGGCCTCGTAGTCGTTTTTGGCGAGCGCAGCGTCGGCATCGGCGAATGTGGGCGTCGTCATGGCGCATACGATACCGCCCCTCACTCGTCCGAGGTGACCTCGTCCACGAAACACGTGCGAATCTCAGAACGCGTCCCCAGAACATCAACGCCTACCTAGCACGACGTCGAGGCAACCGATAGCCCTCCCCCTCGTGACGAGGCCTGGGTGAAGACCTGGGCACGCGCCACTCACGGATCGCTAACGTACTACCCAATCGATCACCTGCTTATTTATCTTCAAGTAGGTGGCCAGGTCGTCGTACTGACCGGCATGGTTATCGCGTTCTACGAGGGTCCGCGCCAAAGCGAACCATCGGCCCGCGCCGGGTTTTACCAGCTTGAAGGCGGTGACGAAATGCTGCCAAGCAACCGCCTGAGGCGTACCGCTGGTCTCGGAGTGAATCATCGCAAAATGGATAGCGCAGTCGACGAGCTCCTCCAGGTCGGCGACCGTGTATGCCCGCGTTTTGCGAACCAGGAAGTCGATATCAATACCCTCCACATGATGTTTTGCGAGATAGCGAGTGAGGATCGCGCGGCGTGCGGGTTCGTCGGGAGGCAGGATGGCGATGGATTGGTCGAAGCAGCCCGGCTTACGCAGGTATTGCGACACATCCCACGGCCTGTCGGTCGAGGCCAAGAGGAACACGCCCTCGTTATTGTCGAACCTTATCGCCGAGTAGAGCTGGTTATTGAGCACTGTCCATTCATCGTGAACCGTCAGGCTGTGTTTGAGGCTAATGGCGTCAACGTCCTCAAGGAAAAGGACAACGGGAGCATTCTTGCGGACCGCTTCGAAGAACGAATAGAGGCTGAACGGGGAACCCTCGGTGTACCGCGCCCGAAGGTCGGCGAGCGAGACTGACATGAATGACGCCCCAACGTCGCCCGCGAGCGAGCGCGCAATGAAAGCCTTTCCGCAATTCGGGGGGCCGTAGAGCAGGATGCCTCCTGGGAGGCTCTTACCGGAGAGTCCGACGCCGTCAGCGCCCCTCAGCGGGTCCAGGAATACCTCGGCGAGACGGTCTTTCACATCCTGCATGCCCTCAACGTCAGCCAGGGTCGTGGTGGGGGTCTCGACCTCCCAGACCACTTCGGCGGGAGGTTCGGGCACACCGAGGCCGGTCCGCATGAGGGAGAGGGCGTGCGCGTTGGTGGGGTCTGAGGCCAGGACGACATCGACGTGGGGGACGGCCTCACCGCTACGCCCCTGCGCGATCAAAAGCTCAGCGAGGTGGAGGCGCAGCGGCCGATCCTCAGGCGCCGCGCGAACAGCGGCGGTGAGAGAGTCGATGAGGGGGCTCGTCATGCCCACAAGCCTACCGCCCACGAGCCACGCGTCGGTACGCGAGGAGCGCGGCCCTACCCGCCGCCCTGCACCAAGGATGCGAGGATGAGGCCGACGAAGGCTGTGGTGAAAAAGGAGATGTAGACATTGTCAGCCACATCATGCCACCGGATGTTGAGGCCTAAGAAGGTCAGGCGCACGCCTCGCGGCAGGGTTCGGTTGAAGGTGGCGACCTGGCGGCCCATGTGGAGGTAAATATCGGCGATGGGGGCGATGTACAGCAGGAGGACCAACGGGCGGGCGCCGTAGGACATGAATCGAGCGAGGCACAGATGGTACAGAAGTAAGCAGCCCAGGCCGGAGATGAAGGGGAGCTTCATGAGCTTGGGAGCAGCCTTTGCCGGCCATGGTCGCGGCCTGGATGTCTCGCCGGTAGCAGGCGTCTTCGCCAACCACGTCGATGCGTTCGAGGATGGTGAGGGCGGCCTCGTAGTCGTTTTTGGCGAGCGCAGCGTCGGCATCGGCGAATGTGGGCGTCGTCATGGCGATTACGATAGCGCCCGCGTGCCCTCCTGCGTGAGCGCGTCCACGAAACGCACATCCCCGGGTGAACGCGCCGGGCGTACCCCGCGGGTATCCTGATGGGAGCAGCGCGAGGCAACCCCGGCCTCGTCCGTTCAACACCGCACATAGAGGAGCCCCCATGGCGACCGAGCCCGTGTTCGAGGCCATCAACTGGAACAAGATCCAAGACGACAAGGACCTTGAGGTCTGGGATCGCCTGACGGGCAACTTCTGGCTGCCTGAGAAGATTCCGCTCTCCAACGACCTGCCGAGCTGGAAGACCCTCAACAAGGATGAGCAGCTCATGACGAACCGCGTGTTCACGGGCCTGACCCTCCTGGATACGCTTCAGGGCACGGTCGGCGCGGTGTCGCTGATCCCGGACGCGCGCACCCCGCACGAGGAGGCCGTCTACACGAACATCGCATTCATGGAGTCGGTGCACGCGAAGTCTTATTCGTCGATCTTCTCCACCCTGCTATCCACGGAGGAGATCAACGAGTCTTTCCGCTGGTCGAATGAGAACGCGGCCCTGCAGAAGAAGGCCGAGATCATCAAGTCGTACTACGACGGCAACGACCCGGAGAAGCGCAAGGTCGCCTCGACGATGCTGGAGTCTTTCCTGTTCTACTCGGGCTTCTACGCGCCCATGTACTGGAGCTCGCACGCGAAGCTGACGAACACGGCTGACCTGATTCGTCTCATCATCCGCGACGAGGCCGTCCACGGCTACTACATCGGCTACAAGTATCAGCTGGCCGTGAACGAGTCGAGCGAGGAACGCCAGGATGACCTGCGCGATTACACGTACGCGCTACTGTACGAGCTTTACGAGAACGAGGAGCAGTACACGGAGGACCTGTACGATCCGCTGGGCCTGACCGAGGACGTGAAGAAGTTCCTGCGTTACAACGCGAACAAGGCGCTCATGAATCTGGGGTACGAGGCCTTGTTCCCGCATGACGCGACCGACGTGAACCCGGCGATCCTGGCGGCCCTGAGCCCGAACGCGGACGAGAACCACGACTTCTTCTCGGGGTCCGGTTCGTCCTACGTGATGGGCGAGGTCGTGGACA
This sequence comes from Schaalia sp. HMT-172, assembly GCF_030644365.1. Taxonomy (NCBI): domain Bacteria; kingdom Bacillati; phylum Actinomycetota; class Actinomycetes; order Actinomycetales; family Actinomycetaceae; genus Schaalia; species Schaalia sp. HMT-172. Next base: position 96,056 of record NZ_CP130058.1, on the reverse strand, counting down.
CCGAGGACGAGGACTGGGACTTCTGATCCCCACGCGGCCGGGCACATTGTCGTGCCCGGCCGCGTCATATGCCCGGCCGCATTGTCTGTGCGCGCTCCCTTTCTGTGGATTCCCACCCAAATGTCGCATGCAATTCCCCCGGGTCAGTTTTTAACACCGCCTACAAACGTTGCAATTCCAACGATGCGATTTCAATGTTTGAAATAATCGCGAGGGAATTGCATGCGACATTGTTGAGGAACCACGGGACCACGACTGCAGGAATCTGGCGGGTGCCCGGCCGCGTCGTCTATGCGCGACCCCTTTCCGGCGTTCCCCCCAAAAAAGTCGCATGCAATTCCCCCGGGTCAGTTTTTAACACCGCCTACAAACGTTGCAATTCCAACGATGCGATTTCAATGTTTGAAATAGTCGCGAGGGAATTGCATGCGACATTGTTGAGGAACCACAGGATCGGGACGAAGACCGGGACGAAGACCAGGACAAAGACCGGGACGAAGACCAGGACGAGGACCGAGACGAGTGCCGGGGGTGCCCGCCGATTGGCGGGCACCCCCGGTGCGCACAAACAGGCGGCCTATCAGGCCATCACAAGGCCTCTGCGACGCCACGCGCATGCGCCGGCGAGGCCGAGCAGGCACGCGGCCACAGCGAGGTAGGGATACACCCCGGCGGCGCCGGCCTTGGGCAGGGTGCCGACCTGCGTGTCGACGACGCGGATACCGGGCAGGGCGGCGTCGCCGCTCGCGTCGGCGTCGGCGGGCAGGACTCGCACGGAGGTGAAGCCTTGGTCCGGTCCATAGTCGGCCACGACGACGGTCGAACGCGCGTCATCGGTCCCCACCTCGATGTGGAAGGGAACGGGGCGCGGCAGCAGGACGTGGCCCGCCGGCGCGCGGGTCTCGACAAGCCAGTAGGTGACGCCCTTCTCCAAGGACGAGACCACGAAGCTGGATCCACCATCAAGGACGCTGACCGGGGTTCCGCTGAGCTCCGCGTTGTCGTAGATCGCGAAAGCAGCGCCGTCGAGCGGGTAGGTGCCGTCATCGTTGGGCGTGCCCACGGGCTGGGTTCCGGCTTTCTCGACGCGGATCGAGCGCGGGCGAGCGGGTGCACAGGCCTCGTTGTTGGCGCTGCCGTCGTGATCCTTGGGTCCGGCGACCTCGTTGTAGAGGCCGTGGCCCGGAACGAGGCGCTCATTCTCGGTGCGGCATTCGAGCAGGGTCTCCCTGTACCCCTCGGCGCTCTTGTCGCGCGCGACGGTGAAGCGAATGAACCACGTAACGGAGGCGCCCGGCTCGATGTCGGTCCCCTCGGTCAGGACGTAGTTTTCGGTTGCGGGCAGCGCGGGGGCCTGGTCGATATTCTCGGGTTCGGTCGTGATGCGCGCGGATTGCACGGTCAGTCCCGGCGCGAAGTCGGGACGGTCCACGACGCGCCCGGTGGACCCCTTGACGTTGCCGTCGTTGGTTGCGGTGATGCGATAGGTGACGGTGATCGTGTCGGTCGTCTCGCCCTCAACGGCATCGAGGCTCTTGTCGAGGCGCAGGTTCGGCGACTGCTTTTGGTTCGTGAAGGTACACGTGATCGGCAGTGCCGCGGGGGACGAGGCCGGGGCAACCTCCGAGAAGTCGACGCCGCCGGTGGTCGCGTCGCGTGTGACGTTCACGCGCTCGCCCACGCCGTTCAGGCAGGTCACGTCGGTCATGGCCCACACGGGGCTCCCCTCCAGCTCACTGGTTTCCCAGGTGGGCCCGAAGTAGCCGGGCTTCGGGGAGTACCCGGGCAGGACGGGGCCGGTCTCGGCGATGACGAACTTCGACTGGCCGGGGATGAAGGCCTTGAAGGACGAGGTCGCGGTGCCGCCAGCGCCGTAGCCGGTGGGGGTCAGCTGCGCATCCGAGAAGGAGCCCGCCTCCACGAAGCCGTCGGCGGCCACGAGCGTCGTGTCCGGGGTTCCGGTCATGCCGGCCCAGCCATCGCCGACCCGCGTCGTGAAGGTGAAGGGCGGGATCGTGCCGCCCACGCCCTCGGAGTCCTCGGTGATCGCCTTGGCGACGCGCACGTAGCGCTCCTGTTGGAACGACCCATACATGCAACCAAATGACGACCTGTTCTCCTTCGTCACGAACGTCGCCACCGGCTCCACGCCCGCCGGGGGCGCGGCGGGGCAGTTGCCGTCCGCGTTGGGCACGAAACCGTAGATGAAGAGGCGGTGCGGCATCCCGTTGATGATGACGGTCTTCTCCGACGAGGTCTTACGGATCGTCAGGATGTCGTCGGAGTCCGGGGTCTGGCCGGGGACGCCGGCGTTCTCGCGGTAATTCCTGGGTTCCCTGTTCGCGGCGGGCGGGTTGGGATTCTTGTAGATGTCCGCATCGCCCTTGCCAGTGCCCACATACTCGTAGCAGTACCAGTTGGCCTTATCCCCTCGCTTGCGCGCCTTGTAGGGCGCGCCGGGGGGACAGTAGGTCCCGCTGCCTTCGATTCTGTACCTGTAAGGACCTCCGGCGCGGGGCACCGCGGTCGTCTCCGTGTCGTTCGTCGTCTCGTACTGGTCGAAGGGGAAGGACTCCTCCAGGTCACCGATACGAATGTCGAAGGAGGAATGGACCCAGTCGTTCCACGTAAGAATCGTGAAATTGTTGTGGCGCACGGCCCCGATCAGGAATGGCTCACCCAGCGTCACCGTTCCGGGATCGTTGGGCTTGAAGCCCAGAGCACTCGTCGTGGAGGCGGAGATGTAGTACGGACTGTATTCAGCAGTAGCTGTGTAGGGCTTTCCTCGAACGATGTAGGACCAGTAGTCCCCACTCTCAGCCACGGATGCTTTCAGCCACGGCTGAACCTGAGTGCCGCTGGTGTGCTTGATCGACGACTGGTTCGGGTCGCTCGAGTTGTAGCGCGACTGGCCGCGCACAACACCGAAGTAGCCGTTGTCGGACACGAAGGTTGTGCGATCTCCTTCAATGTTGTTGATGACGGTGGCGCCGATACGCCCCTCAGCGCGATTAAACGAGGTCGTGGTCACGCCGGGCGTCTCGAGGGGAGCCTCGGCGTGGGCGGGCTCGACCGCGGAGGTGAGCGCGGGCAGTGCCGAGGCGGCGGCGAGCGCCCCGGCGATCAGGGCGCGAGTGAGAAAACGACGAGGCCTCGGACCGCGGGTGCGGAGGGAGGCCTCGGGCGCGTATCGCCCTCGCGGAGGAGCGGTGTCCGCCAGGCGAGCACTGCTCACAGCTTCGTCATGGTGCATAGTTCCCCCAGTTAGCAATAGTTACCACGCCACCCTAGCAAGTCCCGTCAATTAATGAGTAAGTTGTGGCAGATATCATCGTATTCGAGTTTTACCAGCGCTTTTATGACCGTCGAGCATACGTCTATATTCCGCGTTAATTCCACACAGGCTCAGATTGGCACATCAACGAACACCGCTGACAAGCAGTCAACGCCAGACGCGCCACCAAGAGAACACCCCTCTCACTTTGTTTGCTCCACCACACTTATAGTCACACGTGTAACATGTGCACCAGCTGTCACAGGCGCATCATGGCGCGGTATTCCCCGCCATCACGCGCATTGCGCGCGACGACCAGCGCCACCCCACATCGGGAACATCCCGACAGTTGGGGCACCGGCGCTTACTATCGCCGCTAAACTGGGACCGGAAGCGGCCTCGCTTCCACACACAACGTACGTCGCGCACACCGCGCGGGGGAATGAGGAGAGCACGACTATGAGCATCTTCGACCGCTTCGAGAGCGCCGTTGAGCGAGGCGTCAACGGCGCCTTCTCGCGCGTGTTCCGGTCGGGGATCAAGCCCGTGGACATCACCACGGCGATCCGCCGCGCCATGGACGAATCCGTCCAGGAAGTCTCCGCAACTCGCATCATCGCCGCCAACCACTTCACCGTCTACGCCTCGCGCACCGACCTCACCTCACTCGAAGCATCCCTCGACGTCCTCGCCGACGAATTCGCCCAACAGGCCACCGAACACGCCTCCTCCAACGGTTACTCCCTCCTCGGCCCCGTCACCATCGAATTCATCGCCGACGCCTCCGAACCCAGCGGCACCCTCAAAGTCGACGCCGAAAACCGGCGCGGACCCGCCGCCCCCGCCACGGCCTCGTCCGCATCCCCCGAACACCCCATCATCGACGTCGACGGCGACAAGTGGCTCCTCACCGAGCCCGTCACCGTCATCGGGCGCGGCTCCGAAGCAGACATCGTCGTCAACGACTCCGGCGTCTCACGCCGCCACCTCGAACTGCGCATCACCCCCACCGGGGTCATCGCGACCGACCTGGGATCCACCAACGGCACCTTCGTCGAAGGCCACCGCATCGACGCAGCAACCCTGCTCGACGGCAACCAAATCGTCATCGGACGTACCAAGATCCTCTTCTGGACACACCCAGACCAGAGCGGAGTTTAATGAAGTGACCACTGATCTCGCATTTACCGTCTTCCGCATCGGGTTCCTGGTGCTGCTCTGGCTCCTCGTGCTCGCCGCCGTCAACACGCTGCGACGCGACATCTTCGGCACCGTCGTCACCCCGCGCGGCAAGGGACGCGATAAGGCCGCTTCGCGCCGCAAAGCCTCGCGCGAGAAACGCAAGAACAAGAAGCGCACCTCCACCAACCCGCTGGCCCCCAAGGACCTCCTGGTCACCGGCGGGCCGCTCGTGGGCACCATGCTGCCCCTCGGCGAAGCCCCCATCGTCATCGGCCGCTCCCCAGCGTGCACCCTCGTCCTCGAAGACGAATACGCCTCCAGCCGCCACGCAGCCCTCACCCCCCAGTCCGACGGCTGGTGGATCGAAGACCTCTCCAGCCGAAACGGCACCTTCATTGACGACGAACGCCTGAGCCAACCCCGCCAGCTCAAGATCGGCGACGTCATCCGTATCGGCCAGACCACGCTCGAATTGGTGGGTTGACATGTCAGCAAAAGCCGTTCAATTCCACTACGCTGCCCGCTCCGACGTGGGCCTGGTGCGCTCCAACAACCAGGACTCCGGCTACGCCGGCGCCAACCTCCTGGTCCTCGCCGACGGCATGGGCGGGCCCGCCGGCGGCGACATCGCCTCCTCGGTCGCCCTCGCCCACCTGGTCCCCCTCGACACGGACTCCCACCCCGCGGACTCCATGCTCCCACTCCTGCGCGAGGCCCTCCTCGACGCGCACGAAGAACTCACCGACCGCTCCAGCCGCGACCGCGACCTCGAAGGCCTGGGCACCACCTGCATCGCCCTCATGCGCTCGGGCAACCGCCTGGCCATGGTCCACATCGGCGACTCGCGCGCCTACGTCCTGCGCGGCGACACGCTCACGCAGGTCACGACCGACCACTCCTTTGTGCAATACCTGGTCGACACCGGCCAGATCACGCCCGAAGAGGCCGAACACCACCCCAACCGCAACGTCGTCCTGAAGATCCTCGGCGACGCCCAGGCCGACGTCGCCCCCGACGAGACGATCCGCGAGGCCGTCGTCGGCGACCGCTGGATGCTGTGCTCCGACGGCCTCTCCGGCCTGGTCTCCCCCGAGACGATCGGCCAGGTCATGGCCGACATCAAGGACCCGGGCGAATGCGCCGAAGAGCTCATCCGTCTGGCCCTCCTGGCCGGCGGCCCCGACAACATCACCTGCGTCATCGCGGACATCGTTCCCGCCGGCACCTACCCGCCCGCGCCCCCGCAGATCGTCGGCGCCGCTGCCATCGACCGCAACGCCAAGTCGCGCGGCGGCGAAGGAGCGGCGGCGCGCGCGGCCGCCCTGGGGGCCAAGGCCTCGGGAGACGGAACGGACGAGGACGAGGCCCCCCTCGAGCTCAAGCCCCGCTCCTCCTGGTGGACGCCCGTGTTCGTCTCGCTCGTCACCGTCCTGGTGGTCGCGGCCTCCTGGCTGTCCTGGAAGTGGACGCAGACCCAGTACTACGCGGTCGGCCAGGACGGGTACGTCGTCATCTACCAGGGCATCCCCCAGTCAATCGGCCCGTGGAAACTCTCCCACGCCATCGAAGTCTCCGACGTCGCGCTCGCCGACCTGTCCCCCGTGGACCGCCAGCGCCTCGACACCCCCGTCCTGCGCTCCTCGCGCGCCGACATCGACTCCTACATCGCGGGCCTCAAGCGCTCCGCCGTGACCCCCGCGCCCTCCGGCGCCCAGTCCGGCGCCCAGTCCGGCGCCCAGTCGGGCAACCCACAATCCGGGGCGCAGAGCGGAGGCGAATCCTGATGGCAACCGTCTCAATCGCCCCCGCGAGGCCGCGCCGCTTCCTTGAGCTCGGCCTCATGGGCCTGGCTCTCGCGGTCGGCATCTCCGGCTACGTGCTCACCTCCCTGAACTACACGGGCACCATCCCCGCGAACCTTCTCACGCAGGTGGGCGTGCTCGTCGCGCTCGCCATCGTCGGCGAGATCGGCGTGCACTTCCTCGCGCCCTACGCGGACCCGGTGATCCTGCCGATCGCCGTGGCGCTCACCGGGCTGGGCTTGGCGATGATCTACCGCCTGGACCTGTCCTACGCACGCAGGGACGAGGCCGTGGTCGGCTTCCGGCAGGCGCTCTTCGTGGGCATCGCGATCGTCATCGCCGCCATCATCCTGATCACCCTGCGCGACCACCGCATGCTGCGCCGCTACACCTACACCTTCGGCGCGCTCTCCCTCTTCCTCCTGCTGCTGCCGATGATTCCCGGCCTGGGCCAGGAGACCTTCGGCGCGCGCGTGTGGATCCACCTGGGCCCCATCTCGATCCAGCCGGGCGAGCTCGTCAAGATCACGCTGGCTATCTTCTTCGCCGGCTACCTGGTCACCAACCGCGACAACCTGGCGATCGGCGGCCGCAAGGTCCTGGGCATGCGCCTGCCGCGCGCCCGAGACCTCGGCCCCATCATGGTCGTGTGGCTCATCGGCATCGCGATCCTCGTCCTCCAGCGCGACCTGGGCACCTCGCTGCTCTTCTTCGGCCTCTTCGTCGCCATGCTGTACGTGGCCACGAACCGCGTGTCGTGGCTGGTCATCGGCTTCGCGCTCTTCGTGCCCGCCGTCGCCATCGCCGTGCACTCTTTCGCACACGTCCAGACGCGCTTCAACGTGTGGCTGCACGCCCTGGATCCGGATATCTACGACTCCGGCTCCTACCAGCTCGTGCAGGGTCTCTTCGGCCAGGCCTCGGGCGGCCTCATGGGCACCGGCTGGGGCCGCGGCTACCCGCAGCTGGTGCCGCTGGCCAACTCCGACTTCATCCTCTCCTCCTTCGCCGAGGAGCTGGGCCTGACGGGCATGGCGGCCATCCTCGTCCTGTACCTGATCCTCATCCAGCGCGGCCTGCGCGCCGCCCTGACGGTGCGCGATGGCTTCGGCAAGCTCCTGGCCACCGGCCTGAGCTTCTCCCTCGCGATTCAGCTCTTCGTGGTCCTCGGCGGCATCACGCGCATTATTCCGCTGACGGGCCTGACCGCCCCGTTCCTCGCGGCGGGTGGCTCCTCGATGGTGTCCTCGTGGATCACCGTCGCGCTGCTGATCCGCGTCTCCGACGCCGCGCGTCGCCCGGCCTCGACCCCAGCGCCGTGGAACTCGGGCATCCAGCCGGCCGTGGGAGTGGGTGAGTAAGGCGTGAATAACCAGATTCGCAAGATTTTCGTCATCGTCCTGCTGATGTTCGCCCTCCTCGGGGTGGGTGTCACGAACACGCAGTTCATCTCCGCGTCCTCGCTCAACGAGGACCCGCGTAACCAGCGGACGATCCTGCACGCGGCAGAAACCGACCGCGGCCCCATTATCGTTGACAAGACCGCCATCGCCTCCTCCGAGCTCGAGGACGGCTCCAAGCGCTACGCGCGCTCCTACTCCGAGGGGCCCCTCTACGCCCCCGTCACCGGCTACTTCTCGTCCGTGGGCAACGCGTCGACCGGCATCGAGGCCGCCGAGGAGGATGTCCTGGACGGCCAGTCCCAGACGCTCCTCGGGCAGCGCCTGCGTAACCTCCTGACGGGCCAGAACCGCCAGGGCGGCGGCGTCGAACTCACGCTCAACTCCCAGATGCAGAAGGCCGCCGCCGAGGCGCTGGGCGACCGCAAGGGAGCCGTCGTGGCCCTGGACGCGACGACCGGCGCGGTCCTGGCGATGTACTCCTCGCCGAGCTACGACCCCAATCAGCTGGCCTCCTCGGACGCGACCGAGGTGTCCCAGGCCTTCTCGACCCTGTCTGCTGACCCGAACAACCCGCTGACGAACCGGGCCATCTCGCAGCGCTACGCCCCCGGCTCGACCTTCAAGGTCCTCACCACCGTCGCACTGTTCGAAAACGGCCTGGCTGCGCCGGACACGCGCATGCCCTCACCCGTATCGACCACCCTGCCGGGCACGGCCACCGAGGTCTCCAACATCGAGTCATCCACCTGCGGGGACGGCAACCCGACGCTCACCGAGGCCTTCGCGCGCTCCTGCAACACGACCTTCGTGCTGGCCTCCCAGCAGCTGACGAACCAGCAGCTCATCGACGTCACCAACCGCTTCGGATTCGGCCGCGAATCGCAGATTCCCCTGACCGTGACGCCCTCCGTGTTCCCCTCCGACGCCGACGCGGCCCAGCTCGCCATGAGTTCCATCGGCCAGTACACGGTCCAGACCACGCCCCTGCAGATGGCGCAGGTCGCCCAGACGGTCGCCAACGGCGGCCAGATGATGACACCCTACCTGATCAAGTCGATCGTCGACGCCGACAACCAGGTCGTGCGCACGACCGCCCCCACGGACGGCGGCCGACCGATCTCCGCGGAGACGGCCTCGAAGCTGACCACCATGATGGAGGCCGTCGTCTCCCAGCCCTACGGCACCGGCTCCACGATGGCGCTACCGAACGTTGCGGTCGCAGCCAAGACGGGCACCGCCGAGACGGGCGAAGGCGACCGCGCCAACGCGTGGGCCATCGGATTTGCCCCCGTCACCAACCCGAAGATCGCGTTCGCTGTCCTCGTCGAGGGCGACGACAACAATCCCACACCGCACGGCGGAGACGTGGCCGGCCCGATCGCCCGGGCCATCCTGGAAGCGGGGCTCTCGTGAGCGTCCAACGCATGACATCCGGTGCCGGGCGGGTGCTCGGGGGGCGCTACACGCTGCTCACCCCGATCGCCCAGGGCGGCATGGGCGAAGTGTGGAAGGCCCGCGACCGGGTCAGCGGCCACATCGTCGCCGCGAAGGTCCTGCGCCCCGAGCTGGCGGGCGAGGAGCTCTCGCTGTCGCGCCTGCGCCTCGAGGCCCGCAACTCCATGTCGATCTCCCACCCGAACATCGCGAACACGCAGGATTCGGGCGAGGAAGATGGCATCGGCTGGATCATCATGGAGCTCGTCGACGGATACCCGCTGACAGACTACCTGCGCGGCGGCTCACGCATCGAACCCGAATACCTCATTCCGATCCTCATCCAGGTCGCGATGGCCCTCGGCGCTGCGGCCCGCGCGGGCGTCGTGCACCGCGACATCAAGCCCGCGAACATCATTGTTCGCCCCGACGGTATGGTGAAGCTGACGGACTTCGGCATCTCCCGCACCCGCAACCAGGTCAACCTGACAGCCGCCGGCATGGTCATGGGCACCGCCCAGTACCTGCCGCCCGAGCAGGCTATGGGCGAATTGGCGACCCCCACCGGAGACCTCTACGCCCTCGGCGTCATCGCCTACGAGGCAGCGGCGGGTCGACGCCCCTTCACGGGCGAGACGCAGGTGGACATCGCGTTCGCCCACGTCAACGACCCCGTGCCTCCGCTGCCGGATTTCGTCCCCGAGCCCCTCGCCGACGTTATCTTGCACCTGCTGGAAAAGGATCCCGCCAAGCGCCCCGAGTCCGGTTCCGCGGCCGTCCGCGAGATCGCCGGGGCTGCCAAGGCCATGGGCATCTCCGTGGCGCCTCGCCCGCTGCCGCTGCCGAAGGCCGCGCAGCGCCCGGCCGAGACCCGCACGCCCGTCCAACCCTCCGTGCCGATCCTCGCACCCGTGCGTCACCTGACTCGCCGCACGCTGCCCGACGAGATGCTCCAGCCCCCGTCGGGCCTCACCCCCCGAGTGCGCGCCATCACGGGACGCCACGCGGCCGTCCCGCGCATCATCGACGAGGCCACCACGATCGCGCCCTCCTCCTCGATGATCCCGATCACCGGTCGCCACGCGACCGTCCCGCGCATCATCGACGAGGCCCCCGCTCCCCCGGTCCAGCGGCCGGTGTCCGCGCCCACTCGGGTACGGCGCATCCGCCCCGACGCGACGGGCGAGCACGCCCCCGCCTCCTCGAGCTCCCTGACCTCCACGGGCCGCCACGCCGCCGTGCCCCAGCCAGAGTCCGCCCAGGCCTCGATCCCCACGCGCATCGTCGCGGCTCGGCCCGCGCCGCAAGCCATCCCTGAGGCGCCCACAACCCGGCACGCCGCGCCACCGCCAGCCGCCCCCGGCACGCCCGCAGAGCCTTCGCGCACTCGCGCCGCTGGCGCAGCGCCCATTCCCGCGGCACCCGCCCAGGCCTCGCCTCCGGAGGCGGCCCCGCTCACGGCTGCCCCCACGAAGGCCGCGCCCGAGCAAGCCAGCCCCGAGAAGGCTGCGCCAGCCTCGGACACCCCCGCACGCCCGGACGCGATCCCCGCCCCGCCCTCGTCAGCGCAACCCGCACAACCGCAGGACCGCCACGCCGCGCTGACCGAACGCCTGCGCCAGCGCGCCCAGCACCGCCAAGCCGAGGACGCCGCCGAAGAACAGCGCCGCGCGCAAGTCGCCCGCGAGGAGGAACGACGCCAGCGCGAGCTGCGCGAAGCACGCGAAGCGCGCCAACGCCGCGAGGCACGCCAACGCCGCGACGCCGAGCAGGCTCAGCGCCAGGCCGTGCGCTCCGGCGCACCCGTGCCCTCCCGCCGCTCGGACGGACGACGCGCCGCGGACGCCACGGCCTCGTCCCCCACACCGACGACCACCGGCTCCACGCCGCGCGTCTACGGAACCGTGCCCCAGCCCCGCAGCAAGAAAGCCAACACTCGCCCGCGGCGCTCCGTGTACGAACCCCGCCCCGAGAAGAAGACCCGCGGCCCCCAGTGGCACGAACTCGACGCACGCTCCGTCGACCGGAAACGACCGATCGCAAAGACCGCGTACTCGCGCAGCGTCGTCGCACCGCCCGTCCCGGCGAGCAAGAAAATCATCCGCGCGGCGATCATCGCACTCATCGCGATTGCGCTAATCGTACTCGCAGCAGTTACGATCAAGTACATGCTGAGCTCCCTCATCCAAACCAACGCGGGGGCAAACATTATCGAGGAGGTTAGGACATGGCAGAGCCCATGGCCCACCGTCTAGCTGGCCGATACGAGGTCCGCTCGCTCATCGGGCGAGGCGGCATGGCCGAAGTCCACCTGGGCTTCGACACCCGCCTCTCGCGCGTCGTCGCCATCAAGATGCTGCGGCGCGACCTGGCGCAAGATTCGATCTTCCAGGCACGCTTCCGCCGCGAAGCTCAGTCAGCGGCATCGCTGAATCACCCGAACATCGTCGCCGTGTACGACACCGGCGAGGAGATCATCGAAGACACGACCGGCCGCTCGATCGCGGTGCCCTACATCGTCATGGAGTACGTCGAGGGACACACCGTCAAGGACCTCATCTCCGACGGGACGGCCGTACCGATCAACGAGGCCATCGAGATCGTCTCCGGCGTCCTGTCCGCCCTGCAGTACTCGCACGCCAACCACCTGGTGCACCGAGACATCAAGCCGGGCAACATCATGCTGACCTCGGACGGCAAGGTGAAGGTCATGGACTTCGGCATCGCCCGAGCCCTGACCGACTCGCAGGCGACGATGACTCAGACCAACGCGGTCGTCGGCACAGCGCAGTACCTCTCCCCCGAGCAGGCGCGCGGCGAGACCGTTGACGAGCGCTCCGACCTGTACTCCACCGGCGTCGTCCTCTTCGAGCTGCTGACCGGCCGCCCTCCCTTCAAGGGCGATTCCGCGGTGGCCGTCGCCTACCAGCACGTCGAGCAAATCCCGCCCACGCCCTCGTCGATTCTCTCCGACATCCCGGATTCCCTGGACCGCGTCGTCCTCAAGGCCCTGGCGAAGAACCGCGACGACCGCTACCCCAGCGCCGCCGCCATGCTCTCCGACCTGCAGCGCGTGGCTCGCGGCCTGGACGTGGGCGCCCCACCCACCGACTCCTGGGCGACCGAGGTGCTGCCCGCCGCCGGCATGGCCGGTGCGCGTACAGCTGCCACCACCCCGATGGCCGCCGTCACCCCCCACACCGTCGCCCCACACGCTGCCGCCCCCGCCGGGGTCGCGGCGACCTCGACGTCCCTGCCCGCCGTGGCGACTGACGACGCGGCCAACGCCGCCGCCAAGGCACGCAAGCGCCGCACAGCGATCATCGCGTCCCTCGTCCTCATCGCCCTGCTCCTCATCGGAGGCAGCGTGTACGCGCTCACGCGCGGCGCGTCGACGGCTGAGCCGACGGCGGTTCCCAACGTCGTCGGCCTGTCGCAGGCCGACGCGAAGGCCCAGATCGAAGCCGCCGGCTTCACGTGGGAACTCAACCCCGACAAGGTCGCCTCCGACACCGTGGAGGCCGGATCCGTCGTCTCGACTGACCCGGCCGCGGGCACATCCGCCGAGAAGGGCGCCACCGTGCGCGTCACCATTTCGTCGGGCCCCGACTCCGTCGTCGTGCCCGATAACCTGGTCGGCATGAGCCCCGACGAGGCCCGCAAGGCCATCGAGGCCCAGGGGTTGAAGTTTGAGCAGAGCTCGAAGACGGTCGCGTCCGACACCGTGCCCGAGGGCAAGGTCGCCGAGACCAACCCCTCCCCCGGCACGAAGGTGAAGGCCGGCCAGACCATCACCGTGTCCCTGTCCTCGGGCTCCTCCGAGGTCGAGGTCCCGGATCTGCAGGGCATGAGCCAGGACCAGGCGCGCAGCGCCCTGAAGTCCGCCGGCCTGGAGCTCGGTAACGTGACAAGCGTCGATTCCGATAAGGAGAAGGACCGCATCGTCTCGCAGGATCCCGCGACCGGGACGAAGGTCAAGAAGGGTACGAGCATCGCCGTGTCCGTGTCCAACGGCAAGAGCGCGCAGGTGGAGATCCCCTCCGTCGTCGGCATCGGCCGTGACGACGCCGAGGCGCAGCTCAAGGCCCTGGGCTTGACCGTCACCGTCGAGGAAGTCGCGGGCTCGCAGCCCGCCGGCCAGGTCCTCTCTGTCGAGCCCGGCGAGGGCTCGAAGGTGGACAAGAACTCGACCGTGAAGCTGAAGGTATCCAAGGGCTCCCAGGGGAACACCCCCAGCCCGAGCCCCACGAAGAGTCACTGACGCGCGCCGCGCGAGCGGCACACACCGCCCCTGCGGCACACGCGCATCGAGGCCCGCACTCACAGGAATCCTCCTGAGGTGCGGGCCTCGTCGTATCCCGCGTGTGCGGTGGGGTGTGTGGTGAGCCGCACGCGCTTACTCGGCGGTGAGCTCGGGCGTGCGTGGTGAGGCCACGAGCGCCCCGATCCTGGCCACAACCTCGTCATCGAACGCTTCCACGAACACCTATCCCGAACCGAGCCGGCCCTGATGCGGATAGGTGCTGTGCTGCGACGCGGGCCTCACTGCATGCGGGCGCGGCCAACACGCGAGGCGGGAAAGCCGGCCCTGATGCGGATAGGTTGTGACGATGTGGATAGGTTGTGACGATGTGGATAGGTTATTGACATCCGGATAGGTTAATAAGCTATCCACATACGCATAACCTATCCAGATGCTCGTAACCTATCCGGATGCACGCGCCCACAAGCACGCCTGCGGCACGGTAGTTGCCACGCGGACTGCAGAATCTACAGCGTGAAACGCTCCGCGACGACGGGCTTCAGGGACACGGCCCGCTCGCGTGCGCCAGCGTCACCGCAGGCGGCCAGCCAGTTGGCGAACATGAGGTGCCCGGACTGGGTCATGACGGACTCGGGGTGGAACTGGACGCCCTCAAGGGGCAGGGAGCGGTGGCGCACACCCATGATGATGCCGGACTCGGTAGCCGCGGAAACCTCGAGCTCGTCGGGCATGGTCGCGGGGTCGATCGTCAGCGAATGGTAGCGGGTGACGGTCAGCGGCGAGGGCACGCCCTCGAACACGCCACGCCCGTCGTGCGTGATGACGGAGGTCTTGCCGTGCATGAGCTCGGGTGCGTGCCCGACGGTCGCGCCGAAGAGCTCGCCGAGGGCCTGGTGGCCCAGGCACACGCCCAGCATCGGGATCTCACGCTCGGCGCAGTCGGCGATGGTCTGCAGGGAGGCGCCGGCGCTCTTGGGGTCGCCGGGTCCGGGGGAGATGAGGACGCCGTCGTAGCCGGCCTCGAACCACGCGGGATCCACGACGTCGTTGCGCACCACGTCCACGGCGGCACCCAGGTGACGCAGGTAGCCCACGATCGTGAAGACGAACGAGTCGTAGTTATCGACGCAGAGGATTCGTGCCATTGCCGGTCCTTTCATGTACGAGGCCGTGGCCCCTTCTCCGGCCTCCATCGTAGGGCGCTCCCCCAGCGGGCGCGCGGGCGCCGTCCGTTCTCCGGGCGCGCGGGCGCGCGGGCGCGGACGGCGGTAGCCAACCGACGCCCGTGGATACGGCACGAGGCCGGGGTGGCCCCGGCCTCGTACCTTTCCGGAGTGAGCGGTTCAGGCGCCGCCGACGGAGGACTGCCCCAGTTCCAGGTAGGACTGAACCCAGGGGTAAACCCAGGTGAACAGGGCGGCGACGGCCGCGCCGATGAGGGCCAGGGATTCGATGACCTTGAACCAGGTGGGGCCGGGCAGGTGGCGGAAGATCCATGCGTACATGTGGGGTCCTTCAGTTCGTGGGTTCGTCGACGAGTTCGGCGGGCACGCCCGTGTCCTTGGGGGTCCAGGATTCGAACTTGAGGTGGACGATGTAGCGCTGCCAGTTGCCGTATTCGGGGTGGCAGGTGGTCATGGTCATCCAACGCTCGGTGGGGGTTTCGGACCAGGATTCGTCGTCGATGACGGGGGCGACGACGCGCATCTGGGTGGGGTCGGTGGCGTCGATGATCTCGGAGGAGACCATGGAGTACACGAGGTAGCGGTCGTCGACTTCCACGACGACCTTGTCGCCCTGGGTGAGGCGGTCGATCCAGCGGAAGTTGTTGCCGTAGGTGCGGCGGTGGCCGGCGACGGAGAAGTTGCCGACGCCGCCGGGCTGGGTGGTCATGTCGTAGTGGCCGGCCCAGCCCTGGTCGAGGACGTAGGAGGTGGTGCCTTCGGCGAGGGGGATTTTCATCCAGTCCCAGGTGGGCACGTGGACGATGCCGTAGACTTCGCCGTCGCCGACTTCGCGGTCGAAGGCGGGTGGGTCGTCGGTGCGGATTTCGCCCTGGGTGCGCTTGGCGGGCTGGTGGCTGTCTTCGTACGAGGCGATGGTCTGGGAGACCTGTCCGGAGACTTGGTAGGTCGTCCAGTAGAGCTGCCAGACGGAGAAGAGGCCGATGACGAACGCGAAGGTGATGAGGAGTTCGCCGACGACACCGACGATATTCCAGAAGACGTTGGAGCGCTTTTTCTTTGTCGGTGTGGTTCGGGCGACGTGTTCACCCATGCGATTCCTCCACGGTTGCGTAGTTGACGGTCAACGAGGTTGTTGCGGGTGCGAAGTTCAGGGAGTCTTTGGTCTGCATGTCCCACCCGAGGCCGTATTTTGTCACGTAGGCCTGATAATTCACCATACGTGGGTTTGCGGTAACCGTCGCGCGCAGGGTGTCAGGATCACCGATTGCTTGAATCACATAGGGCGGCGAGTAGCTGGTTCCGTCGACGAGGATGACGTTGCCGATGCAGCGGATGACGGTTCGGTTGGTGATGCGCACGCCCTGGACGGTCATGGCTTCGGCGCCGCCGGCCCACAGGGCGTTCATGGTGTCCTCGATGTCCTGCTGGTGGATGACGAGGTCGTTGGGGGTGGCTCCGGCTGGGATCTGGCCGGGGGGCGCGTCGGAGAGGGTGATTTGGACGCCGGGGCCGCTCACGGGGCTGGTGGATCGGGCGGTGAAGGCGTCTTCGTCGGGGGAGCCGGATTGGGGCGCGGAGGAGAAGCTCTGCACCTGGGCGTCGAGGGAGGATACCTCGTTGTCGAGGGTGGAGACCTGGGCTTGGCGGGTGCGCACGAGGGTCGCCAGGTTCGAGGTCCCGGCAGGGTTTTTGCGCTCGTTGAGGGAGGAGACGGAGAAGAGCAGGCCGGAGGCGATGGTGACGGCGAGGACGGCCACCGCGTGGCGTGCTGTGCGTGCGCGCATGATTTCCCCCTCCGTGGCGCTGCGTTTTGGCACTTCTCAGGTCCGAGACTACGCTAGTGTTGCGATTAATTCATCACCGCCGGGCGGTTTGTCTTCCCGCGCGGGCCAGCAGAGAGGACCCGACGTGGCCGAATCTAAGAAGCGTAAGAAGAATGGGCACGAGGTCGAGGACGATACCGAGATCAAGAATTGGACGGATGGCATTCCGTTGAGTCCCGCATGGTGGGCGCCGACGTTCGTGGCCCTCATGATCCTGGGCCTGCTGTGGGTCGTCGTCTACTACATTTCCCAGGGCATTTACCCGATTCCGAAGCTGGGCGCGTGGAATATCGCGGTGGGTCTGGGCACGATGATGGTGGGTTTCCTGATGACGTTGCGCTGGCGCTGACGGGAGCGCGGCGGGCGTGGGCCTGCCGTCTCCAGCGAGTGTGAGAGCGGGGCGTTCCGGCTGCGGCTGGGACGCCCCGCTGTATTTCGACGAGGCCCGGGCGGACCGCTCGGAGCGAAGCGGCGCGTCAGGGGCGGCTGAGCTCGACCCTCATGCCGGCGTCGTACATGCCTTGCAGGGTGCGTCCGGCGAGGCCGTCTTCGAGGCGGGCGGGATGCGCGCTGGCGAATGACATGACGGTCGTGGCGCCGGCTCTCAGGATCGCGGGAGAGGCCGGAGTGGAGGGGCCCAGGACAACGGTGTGCGCGTCCGCCGCGAGCGCGAGCAGGCGCGGCATCGTCTTGTTGACGAACGCGGATCCGGAGATGAAGACGTAGTCCATCTCGGGGAGCAGGTATTCGCAGGCGGAGTCGGGGTAGTCGCCGTCGAAGACGTTGCGTTCGAGGATCGTGAGCTCCGCAGCGTCGGGCATGGCGGCAGCCGCGAAGGGGAAGTGACCGATGACGGCGACGCGCTTGCCGGCGACGAAGGGCCCGTATGGGTGGAAGGTGCGCGCCCAGTTGTTTTCCTTGCAGGGGCGGAACCCGTGGGCAAGGGCTCGCACTGGATGGGAGTGGTAGGCGTTGACGGCCGCCATGCCGACGCCGGCGTCCTCAAAGTTCCAGGATTTCGCCAGGGCGGCGACGTCGCGCAGGGGGCGGCCGACCAGGTCGGAGGGGTCCTCGATGGCGCGCGGGCGGGACTGGACGTTCATGCCGAAAGCCATGCCGGCGCCGTCCTCGCTGGTGGCAACGCGACGCCACTTGCCGTCTGTGTGGATCGCGGTGACGGTGATGTCGGCGGGAATCTCGTCGATGAGCTGGTCGTACAGGTCCCAGGGGCTGGTCATGGTGTCTCCTGTGGGAAGCATGAGGGAGGGCCCGGCACAGCGCCGGACCCTCCCTATGTTAGGTCATCCTAAGACAACTCGCCGATGCCCCGCGGAGGCAACGGCTCTCCGATCACGCCCCGTAGACCTCAACGAGGACGCGGAAGGCCAGCGCGTTAATCACGATCATGCCGACAATCATGCCGAGCGCGACGACCGTTTCACGCCGATTCTGGTACACCTGCGTGACGCCTGCGCGCGGGCGGGCCATGCGCACGAGGACCCACGTGGCGCCCACGCCGGCGATCGCCCCGCCGATGTGCCCCTGCCAGGAGATGCCGCTGACCATGAAGCCGTAGACGAGGTTGATGCCGAGCAGCGTCAGGATCGCGGTCGTGTCTGACCCGCCCAGGCGCTGGAGGACGAACACGGCGCCGAACAGGCCGAAGACGGCGCCCGACGCGCCGACCGTGCTCACGAAGATCTCGGAGGGCTGGATGAGGCACCACGCGATGATGAAGGCGGAGCCTCCCAGCGCGCTCACCAGGTAGAGCGTGAGGAAGCGCCACCGACCCAGGACCGGTTCGATCACCCGCCCCACCCAGTACAGGGAGAGCATGTTGAACAGGATGTGCATGATGCCGCCGTGCAGGAACGCGCCAGTGAGGATCGTCCACGGGCGCGACATGAGGGTCGCGGGCACGAGCGCCAGGTCAAGCTTCGTCGAGGGCGCGAAGGAGGTCACCGCGTACATGAGGACGCAGATCGCGATCATCGCGTAGGTGACGACCGGCGCGCCGGCCGCGACCGCGCGCGACGCGGAACCCATCCACCGCTTCTTGGAGGACGTACAGTCCACGCAGATGGAGCGGACCTCGGTGGGGATCGCACAGTCCACGCACATGGGCCGGTTGCAGCGCTTGCAGTAGTCCACGCTGCGCACGCCCGGGTGGCGCGGGCAGTCGGGGGCGGCGCGCGGGTCGGAGCGCTGGCCGTAGCTCGGCATGCTCATAGGGTCCCTTTCAGGAGTGGGTAAGGGACGAGGCCGGGGTCGCCCACCCCGCCAACTGCACTGAGCAGCGGGGGTAGCCCCGGCCTCGTCGAAAAAGAGAAGAAAAGGTCAGTCGACGATCTCGATCGAGTTGATGACCTGATCCGTGACGGGGCGGTCGTTGGCGCCCGTGGGGGTGTTGACGATGGCGTCGACGACGCGCTTGGACTCCTCGTCGGTGACCTTACCGAAGATTGTGTGGTTGCCGAGCAGCCACGGGGTGGGGGCCACGGTGATGAAGAACTGCGAGCCGTTGGTGCCCTTGCCCATGCGCTTGCCGGCGTTGGCCATGGCGAGCAGGTAGGGGTCGTTGAAGGTCAGTTCGGGGTGAATCTCGTCGTTGAACTGGTAGCCGGGGCCGCCCGTGCCGGTGCCGAGGGGGTCGCCGCCCTGGATCATGAAGCCGGGGATGACGCGGTGGAAGATGGTGCCGTCGTAGAGGGGACGGGAGGTCTTCTGGCCGGTCTTCGGGTCGACCCATTCGCGCTCGCCTTTGGCCAGGGTCACGAAGTTGTGAACCGTGTTGGGGGCGTGGTTGGGGAACAGTTCGACGGTGATGTCGCCGGCGGTGGTGTGCAGAATAGCTTTCATGGGGTTAATGGTGACATCTTTTCCTGGGTGTTTCCTGTCCGTCACACGGGTCGCCCTGGTGGGTGGGCTGCACATCACAAGCGGATGTAGCACAATAGGAGTGAGTGGCGCGGCCGCGCCCCAGTTAATGTGGACAGAATCGGAGACATCATGGCTACTTCGCCTTCTTTCGATGCAGAAAAGCTGCGCGCTACCTCTGAGCAGCTTCGCGACGCCGCCGCTGTGTACGCCGGGAAGGTTGCCGTCCGGGCCGCCGATCTGGCGAACCAGGGCGTTGATTGGGCTGCGCCCCGCGCGCAGGCCGTCCTGACGAACGCGATTGAGCACGCGACCCCCGCCATCGAGAACGCCGCCGCCCGCGCGCAGGCCGCCGCCGCGCACGCCGGCCCCGCGATCGAGAACGCCCGCGGACACCTGGTGGACGACTACCTGCCGCGCGCTTCCCGCGCCGTGAACGAGGCGAGCGCCGCCCTCACTGCCCGCGGTTCCCTGTCGGATCGCGCTCGCCGCGCCTCCGAGGCCTCGGCTGCTGCCCTGGCGACGCCGACGCCCAAGCGCCGCAAGTGCCGCGTGCTGCGCGCCTTCGGTCTGACGGCCCTGGTCGGCGCGGTCGCCGGCGCTGGCTACATCCTGTGGAAGCGTTCGCAGCCGATCGAGGATCCGTGGGCCGAGGAGTACTGGGCCGATCTGGACACGGATTCCTTCGTGCCGGACACCGAAGCTGAGAAGGCCACCTTCGAGGGCTGAGTCTTCGTCACTTGTGCGGGTGGGGCCGCGACGCATTGCGTCGCGGCCCCACCCGTTGCTGTTTGTGTTTGTGTTGCCAGCGGTGCTCCCCGGCGCGGCCGCTTACGTTCTCGCCGGGGCGGCGCGGGGCGTGGGTGGTGCGGTCACAGCTCGGGGGCGTAGGTGACGGCCTCAGTTGCTGGGCAGAGGGATAGAACCCGCCGGCTGGCGCATTATCTCGCCGATGATCACGATGGCGACGGCGACCAGGAAAGGGGTTACGTTGAGGATGATTCCCCACACGCAGCGTGACCGCTGCTGACGTGCGTAGCGCTTGCGTAGCCCCACCAGCGCGACGACGAGGCCGGTGATGTTCATGGGTGCTTGAACGGCCGATCCGTAGAGGAAGATGAAAAAGAAGATGAGCGGCCACGTCACATTCGGATAGTCCTGGAACACCCCCGTGGTGATCAGCACCAGGGCAAGGACCACCTGGAGGGTAAAGAACACCCATCCGCCGATGCCGAAGCGCACGGAATATTTTCCGTGGAGGCCCTGGCGCTGCTCGGCATGGGCGGCAGCGCGGGCCTCGGGGCCCTGCGGCGCGGGGCCCGCGGGCGACGCGGGCGATGGGGGCGACGCCGACACCGCGGCAGGGTAGGGCTGACGCTGATTCATGGGCTAGTGGCCCCTCTCGACCATCGTCGCGATCATGATGACGGCGTAGAGCAGGAAGAAGGCGACGAACGGCGCGACGCTCAAGCCGATGCCGATCCTGTTCATGATGAGCTGCTTGCGCGTCATGAGCCGTTTATTCGCCGATCCGCCGGCGATCAGGCCGAAGAGGACGAGGGGCGGGACGACGACCAGGAATCCAAACATCGGAATAACGGCGATCCCGGACCGCTCCGAAGCACTCTCGTCGGCCGAACTCCATATCATCAGCGCCGTCACGCCGATGATCAGGAAGATTGCTACCCAGACCGCGATACCGAGGATAAAAGCGGTCGGGATCTTCTTCGTGCTCGCCTGCGTCTGCGCCCCGCCGTAGGGCTGGGGAGCACTACCCGGGTACGACTGGGGAACGCCACCCGGGTACGACTGGGGAGCACCACCCGGGTAGGGTGCGGCGCCCTGCTGCGCGCTCCCCTGGTATGGCGTGGCCCCCTGGTAGGGTGCGGCGCCCTGCTGCGCGCTCCCCTGGTATGGCGTGGCCCCCTGGTAGGGTGCGGCGCCCTGCTGCGCGCTCCCCTGATAGGGCGTGGCCCCCTGGTAGGCGCTGGCCCCCTGCGGGTTGAGCACTCCCGGGTAGCCGCTTAGCTGCGGGTTGTTGGTCGGTACGCTCATTCGCTGATCCTTTGTTCGTTACTCACGCACGCTCATCGGCTAGTGGAGAAACCATATACTGGCAAAGAACGCCACGTAGGGGGCTGCATTGAGAAGAAGACCCAGCCATCCGACGACTGTCTTTGCCTTCGGGGTGAGTGCAACACCCATAATCCCAGTCACGAATCCGGCCGTATTCACGGGGCCCATGAAGATAAACGCGAAGAGCGGGAAAAATCCGATGATGTCCGCCCCGCTCGCATCGGCCATCATCGATTCCGAGTGGAGAGCCTCCCACATGGCGAACACTGTCGCGCCGATGATGACCAGTCCGATGATTCCGCAGGCCAGGGAGATCCAGCTCGCCATTTTTCCGCCTCGTTTCTCGGCGGAAACGGCGGGCTGAGGGGGCACCTGCTGCATACCCGGGTAGGCGGGCACTCCCGGCTGAAGCCCCGGATATGGCGCTACGCTCGGCTGCGCGGGGCCCGCCTGGGTCGGCCTGCCTCCATATTGCGTGTATCCGGGCATGCTCACGGTGTCCTCCATCCAACCGATATTTCAAGAATTGAGATTAACGGTAAGTTCCTACCCGCGCAACGGACACTCACCCGAGGAGAGCGCGCAGCACCTGGGGTGCCCCATGGGCCAGGAGAGCCAGAACAATGATGACCCGCCCTGCGATTCCACAGGAGATGCTGATCCGATCGACCCGCGTAGGGAAGCTCACCTGGGGTTGGGCGACATAGGTCTGAGGGTATCCCAGATAGGGTCCGCCACCCTAGTAGAACCCGCCATTCTGGTAGGGGACACCACCCTGGTAGAACCCATCACCCGGATAGAGTCCGCCACTCTGGTAGGGCATACTCCCCTGATACGGCACACTATCCCCGTAGCTGTCCGGCTGAGGATTGTTGATCGGCACAGTCATTCACTGCTCCTTGCCCTTATGTCTAGTGCGTGCTGCCGTTCATCACCCAGAGGATAAAACAGATTGCGAAATAGATATATGGACTCACGTTGAGGACGATCCCCAACCAATTCAACCGCCACTTCCTCGACCGATCCGAGAGCCTCCTGATCCCGATGACCAGGCCAGTCATGTTGAGGGGGAGCATGACCGAACCTGTTATCTGCGGAATAAGGCCGACGAAACCTAAGACTGAGTGATGGGTCTTCCCAAATTCCGTGCTGGTCAGCAGCCAAAGCCCCAGATAGGTTATCAGGTGCAGTGCCCACACCGCCGCCCCGCAAGCAATGGACACCCAGTTGACCCGCGGGGGCATCTGCACCTGGGGGCCGACCGGGCAGGACTGCGGATACCCCTGGTAGGGGCCAGCAGCCTGGTACGGGTTGGCTCCCTGCGGCGCAGCCTGCCCGGGCGCGTAGGGAGCCGTGGGTATCCCGCCCTGATTTCCTCCGCTCCGATAGGTGTGTGAGTTCGGGGCGCGAGAATCCGACATTGTCACAATCGCTCCTTCATGAGTTGATCATCGCGGTAATACCAGCACAGCCGCACGCCCTTGCGAGCGGGCCGACGGTGGGCATGCACCCACAAACATTGTTGGACACGTGAGCTGCCCCACGGCTCAGCGGCCAAAGAGTATCGCCAGCAAGAACGGGAGGACTGTGAAAATGACGTACGGGCTCGCATTGAGGAGGATTCCCAACCAGTTGAGCTTGAGCGTCTTGGGCTTTCCGACGGCCCCCATGATCCCGGCAATGCCACCGGCGAGGTTCACCGGGCCAATGATTACCAGGGCGAAGAGCGGAAAGAAACCGATTATATCTTTGCCACTCGGGTCAGGATCGGACGCGCTAGCTCGCAGGGCCATCCACATGGCCAGCAGCGTCAGGCCGATGAGGGTCCACCCGATAATACCCAGGATGATCGACGGCCAATTCACCTTCTGAACCACGGGCCCTTGAGGCACTGGTGCATAGCCCGGAGCAATCCCCTGGGGCACCGCCGAATACCCCTGCGGCGCGGGCTGCACGGGCTGCCCCGCGGGCGCTCCAGGAACTGCGGAAACGGCGGGCTGAGGGGGCACCTGCTGCATACCCGGGTAGGCGGGCACTCCCGGCTGAAGCCCCGGATATGGCGCTATGCTCGGCTGCACGGGGCCCGCCTGGGTCGGCCTGCCTCCATATTGCGTGTATCCGGGCATGCTCACGGTGTCCTCCATCCAACCGATATTTCAAGAATTGAGATTAACGGTAAGTTCCTACCCGCGCAACGGACACTCACCCGAGGAGAGCGCGCAGCACCCGGGCAGTCAGGCGACAGAAGCCTCGCCATCGCAACGAAAAGGCGACACCTCGACCATCGCCAGCAAAGCGCCGAGCAGGTTCAGATGAGAACCAGCAGGGGGAGGAAAAGAACGCACCAGCACAGGGGCACATTCAGGACTATTCCCCACGTGGCGAGTGCCCGCTCAGCCTCGCTGTCAGCGCGCCGACGCGCTCGTATTCCCATGATCAAGCCCGCAAGTTGGACAAGGCCCGCCGGGACGGACATGTAGAAGCAGACGGCCACGACGATCAGCGTGGGCAAGAACGGATCCCCCAGCGCCATCGCGAGGTCGTGAAGCATCGCGAACAGGCCAACAATCAGCGCCCCGACCATCGCCAGTATGCCCGCGAGCCCCGCACCCACCGACTTCGCGCCCACGCTGTGAAAGAGACGCTCGAACAGGGAGCCACACGCAGCCAGGACCGCAACGCCGCACACGACGAGGAGGGGGACGAGAGCGCCCGGATCGCCAACAATACCCACCGCGGGAATAATACAGGCACAGGCAAGGAAGAAGGCATTCGCACCCACTCCCAACGCGCAGCGCCCGAGCTCCCTGCGCCCCTCGGCTCGCGCTCGCCCCACTAACCCGGCGATAACACCGACGAGGTGAACGATCCTAGACGCACCGACGACGGGCAGGAGGGAACGGATAAACTCGCCGTCGCTCATCACTGCAGAGTCGCCGGGAATGACGAGGTTCGCGCTGGCGCTCATCTCGTCAACAACCGAGGCTGATCGGACGATAAAGCCACCGATCATGACCGCAAGTCCCGCGAATACGCAGAACAGGGACAGCCCGCACATCCGTCGCGACATGCGTTCACGAGGTCCACCTGCGGGAACGCTGCAGTCGTTCATAGCATTCTCCCCCCAGTGATCGCAGCGGCGGCCTGGTCAAGAACAAGCACACGCCATCATTGGGCGTGCGCCAACGACCTACGACAAAAACGCCTCCACAATCATGCCGACGAACATGATGACGAAAAAGATGACGTACGGGCTCAGGTTGAGGATCATTCCCAGCCTGTTGAGCTTCCATTTCGCCGGCTTCTCCTTCGCCCTTGAGGACGCCACGATGGCACCGACGAGGTTCAACGGACCGCAGAAGCCCAGCACAAAAAGAGGATAGAAGCCGACAATAGCCGCCCCGCTCGCGGACACATCCGGCGAGTGCATCAATCTCCACGCGTCCAGCACTAACAGCGCGATGAACACCCATACACAAATTCCAAAGACGAGGGAGACGCAGTTAACCCGCACTTTCACAGGCCCCTGAGGCACGGGCGCATAGCCCGGCGCAAATCCCTGAGGTGCCGTCGAATACCCCTGCCCCGCGGGCTGCGCGGGTACTCCCGCCTGGGGCACAACCTGCGGCGACCCTTGCGGCGCGAGCTGCACAGGCTGCGCGGGCTGCACGGGAACTGCGGGCTGCACGGGAACTGCGGGCTGCCCCGCAGGCTGCTGGGGATAAGGGGTGCTCATTAGGTTCCTCCTTTATTGCACCGACATGCGGCAACGAGACTGTGAAGAACCCACACATCCCCCGTACCGAAAAGTCTTTCAAGAATTGAGATTAACGGTACGTTCCTAGCCGCGCAACGGACACTCACCCGAGGAGAGCGCGCAGCACCTGGGCGACCCCGGCCTCGTTGTTCGAGGGCGCCACGAAACGTGCAGCCTCGACGACGTCCCGCGACGCGTTAGCCATCGCGAAGGACAGGTCCCCCTCGCTCATCATCGACAGGTCGTTTCCCGCGTCGCCGAAGACGGCGGTCTGGGAACGATCCACCCCGAGGAAGCGCTGCAGGTCACGCACGGCGCTGCCCTTGTCGACGCCGCGAATCTGCAGGTCCGCCCAATTCGCGCCGGAAATCGCGTATTGGTGCGTGTCAGCGAAGTTGGCCAGGGTGGCCTCCGCGAGCGCCTGGACCGGCCCAATGACGTACACGGCGAGCTTGACGATCGCGTCGTCGATCTCGCCGGCCTCGATCGCGTCGATGATGGCGATCTGGTCATCCACGCGCTTGGTGCGGTGGTAGTAGGGCATGACGCCGTCGACGAAGCGGTCGTCGGTGCGCTCGACGTAGGCGAATTGCTTGCCGCACATGACCAGGCCGCCGTCGATCCCGTCCGAACCCGAGGTAGCTTCCCGCACGAGGCGGATGACCTCGCGCACGGTGGGGGTGTCGACGGGGTGGGAGGAGACCTCGACGCCGTCACGCATGACGATGCCGCCGTTCTCGCCGATGACGGTCATGCCCAGGCGCCCGGGGAACATGTCGATGAGGGTCCACACCTGGCGGCCGGACGCGGGCGCGAAGGTGACGCCGCGCGCATCCATCTGGTCGAGCAGCTCGTCCATGCCGGGCGGGAAGTTCTTGTCATCGTCCAGGAGCGTGCCGTCCATGTCGACGGCGGCCAGGCGCAGGTCGGCGCCCGCGTAACGCGCGGGGTCAGTGGGGGTCGTCATGCCTCCATTGTGCCCGACCGGGGTGCCGGGTGCGCGCGACCTGCGACGAGGCCGGGGCAACCTCACGTGACCTCGTGCGGTACGCGCATGGTCACTCTGAGCGCTCCCGATCCTTCTCGTTGCCCTTTTCGAAGAAGCGCACGAGGAGGGCGCACAGGAACGCAAGCATGCCGAACGGAGCGATAAAGAGCAGCGCGGAGAGGAAGGCCAAGTTCATGGCGACTGCGGGCGGGTTACCGTCCGGATCAAAAAAGCTGGCGAGCCAGGCCAACGGCGGCAGGTACAACATACTTCCGGTGAGGACGAAACCCAGGATGACGCAGATTCGCACCACACTCGAACCCTGACGCCGTTTCTCGCGGATCAACTCACCAGCATTGTCCGAAGCTCCATCGGCCGACATGACCCGCGCCTCCGCATCGGCGGCCTTTCTCTCGCGGCTTTTCGTTGCCGTGACGTCGGCAGCCAGCGCTAGGAGGACGACAAATGCTACGGGGGCAGCAAACAGAAGTAATCCGACGAGGAACACAACACCTCCAGATGATGGAACCGAGGCCGTCACGCCCCTCCATTCCATTCGGGGGACGTCGAGATCGTCTCAGCACCACCACCATAGCGCAGCCGCAGCCAGGGCCAGCACGGCGACCACGAAAGCACCGATGCGCGGGAAGCGACTGGCCCCCATGGACAGTGGGCATCTCGTCGAGGCCGACAGGGAGAAGATTTCCTCATCGAGGCCCGCTCGCGTCTGTGGGCGCACGGCGGGCGGATACGAGGGCGGCGCGGGGCGCCGGCGACGCGCGGCTGGCCTGGTGACCTGCGCTCCTCGCGCGGCCCCACCGACCCCCTCCGCGTGCGAGTACTGGGAAGGCGAGCGATACACGATGTCTCCATCGACTATTACGGTGTGAATGGCGCAATCCTAGCACCTATGAGGCGCGCGTCACACTCATTTCCCTTCTCGCACTTCGCTTCATTTAATCGGGGCAACAAATCGACAAACAGCTTGCATCCCCTTGTAAAAGTATCCCACCATCACACCATGTGTTAGGCTGATCATGCTCGTTCAAAGCATTGAACACCCCTATTTCGAGGAGAGAACCATGAGTCTGGAAGATCTGGCAAAGAAGGCCGAAGAAGGCTTCGAGAAGGTCGTTGACGCGGCCAAGGAGAAGGCTGAAGAAGCCAAGGACAAGCTTGCTGAGCTCGCTGGCGATGCTAAGGACAAGGCAGAGGACGCCAAGGACAAGGTCGAAGAGGCCGCCGAGGACGCTAAGGACAAGGCAAAGGACATCGCCGAGGACGCCAAGGACAAGGCGGAGGACGCCAAGGACGAACTCGCAAAGTGAGTGACCGGAAGGGGGGCGAACCAATAGGTTTGCCCCCCTTCTCCATACACTCTCACCCCCGACGGGTTTGTATTTCCTCGTAGCTCGTTTGCATTCCCCCGCAGCTCGGACCCACGCGACTGGCGACGAGCGCTCTACTCCCGTCCCTCGCGCACGCCCGCCAGGATGCGGCGGCGCAGCGGGACGGTCGCCTCGGAGGCGCGATCACGTTCTGGGAATCCACACAGGCCCCAAGCAAGAAAGAGCACACGTCTGGTCAGCATCCGATCACTCTGGAGGCTACAGAAGAGCATGGGGGCAAATACTAGGACCATAAATTACCAACACTCCAAACGCGAAATTACGCACAACAGAGCGAAAAGCGTGGAAGCCAGACGGGAAACGCATACACTTGAGGAAAGACATGACCTAGAGAGAGGGGGTCAGATGATGACGGATCAGAACAAGGTGTTCACGATTGCAGAGCGAATCCTGGCCACCGATCCTTCTTGTGACAAGATGAAGCTACACAAGCTCCTGTACTACGTACAGGGGTGGTCGCAGGCTTGGACGGGTCGCCCGCTGTTCCAAGAGGCTCCTGAAGCATGGAAGTTCGGCCCTGTCTACAAAAGCGTGTATGCAGCGCAGAACAGTGGGACTCTGCACTCTCACCCCACGAGCACAGCTTCGCTGACCAAGGCAGAGATCGCAGTGATCGATGCCGTCGTGAGCGCGTACAAGACAAGCAGCTCGCGGAGTCTTGCAGAACGAACTCACCAAGAGGAACCATGGATCGAGGCACGTGCCGGACTCCCTAGTAGTGCTCCTTCATCTGCGCAGATGTCCCTGCAGACGATGATGCGGTACTTCTCCACTGCCTCCGGACCCGAGCGTCCCCAGGCCCTGGATTGTGATTTTCAGCCGGTTTCTCGCAGTTTCATGGACAGTGAGAATCAACGCTGGGCTGGCCTGTTGGCCCGTCTTGGATCGTGACCACCGATCCTAGCGACAAGCTGTTCGAGTTTGCGGTCTGCTACGCGCGCACCGAGTGTTCCGGTTCTTTGATCTCGGAACACAAGCTTCGGAGCGCGTGTGGCAGACCCTTTCAAACCTTCGATGGGTCCTTGCTGCATCCAACCGTCGTCAGTCAGGCTGCTGCTCTCTTAGAGGGAATCGTCTTAGCTCACGCGTTTGACGACGGGAACAAAAGAACCGGCTGGATGACCCTCATTTACTTCCTTGCTTGCCATCGACAAACCCTCCGGGGCATATCCGATGCAGAGGGCGAAGAAGTGGTGGTTTCCGTCGTCACTCACAATCTTCCCCTCGCGGACTTCGCAGGCTGGATCGCCCAGCACCTCGTACCGCTCACCGAATAGCCACAAGCAGTTCAAAACCGTCAATACTGACACGCGCAATCGTCCCGCAGCAAGCATCGGCTACTCGACACCAGCTCCATAAGTTGCCCCGGCCTCGTCGATAGGGGGCCGAGGCCGGGGCAACCTCGCAGCGCCTCGTGCAGACAGATCATCGCCTCGTCAAAGGTCTCCCACGCTCTACTCGCGTCCCTCGCGCACTCCCGCCAGGATGCGGCGGCGCAGCGGGACGGTCGCCTCGGAGGCGGCAACGATGAGGACCACACCCACGATCGCGGTGGCGAGCGCGACAAGGAACCCCTTGACGGCGCCCGCCGCGAGCATCGGCGACATAAACACCATGCCGAGCAGCATCGAGCCGACGATCATCACGGACGCGGGAATCGCGACCTCGAGGCGGCGGCTGCGGTCCATGAAGCCGCGCGGCGACCCCATGTAGGACAGGGCGCGCACCTGGTCGGCAGAGTCGAGGACGCGGATCGACTGGTTGACCGCGGTCGACACGGCGCCCAGTGCGAGGGTGATCGCGAAGGTGAGCAGCATGCCCCTGTTGATGTCGCCGATGACGATGCGCCCGACCTCGTCCGTAGAGTCCCCGCTCATCGAGATCGCGGAGGCGGCCGGGTACATGATGCCCACGAGGAACCCGACGAGGGCAACCGCCCCGAAGGAGCGCCACACGGCGCGCGGGTCGTCGGCCATGCGGCGCCCGGCCACCATCATCTGAGGGGTGCGCGAAGCCCGAGCCATGATGCGGCCCATGAGGCTGATCGACCAGACGCCCACCAGGTTGACGATCAGGAAGATCGCGCCCATGAAGCCCATGAACACGGCCATGCCGATCGCGGTTCCCAGGTTCATCGCGAGGGTGCCGACGCTCAGCCAGAGGACGAGGAGGACCAGTCCGAGGACGGGGCCGACCGCGCTCACTCGGCCCGCCTGCGTTCGGCGCGCGACGCCCAGGGGCGTGATCGCGACTGTGCGCATGGCCAGCCACGAGGACAGGGAGGCCAGGAGGATCATGGCGAGCCCCTCGACGAGGAGGGCCACGACCCCCACCCACATCTCGCTGGCCCCCATCGGGCGTCCCTGGAAGGACAGGGCACCCCACGCGGGCAGTGTCACCGCGTACAGGATCGATCCGACGAGGACGCCGATGGCCGCGAACACGCAGGTTTCGAGGATGCAGGCAAGCTTCGTCTTTCCCGGCGCGAGGCCGACGAGGCGCAGGACCGCGAGGTCGCGCTCACGCCTGCTCATGCCCAGGCGCGCGGCCGCGGCCCCCATCGAGATGATGGGAACGATCAGCAGGGTGGCCGCGAAGTACGCAAGCATCACGTAGAAGGACGCCATCCCGTCGAGGCTTGAGGGGTCGTCGGCCGTGGCGGACGTGGCAGCCACGGCTGCACGCGCCCCGAAGGCCATGACGCCGCCCGTGACCGCGAGCAGGAACGCGTGCGGCAGGGCAAAGGCAGCGACCGTGAGGACACTCGTCGCCCGGTCGCGCGACCGCAGGAGCGCTCCGGCGGCTGTGCGCACGGCGCTCATCGGGCCACCCCCTGGCTGGGGGTTCCACTGCCTCGGGCCTCGAGGGAGATGCGGCCGTCGCGCACGTGGATCGTGTGCGGCAGGCGCGCGGCGACGGCTGGGTCGTGGGTGACGAGGACGAGGGATGCGCCGGTGGAGGCGCAGGCGCTCGTCAGGAGGGACATGACCTCGCCGCCGGTTGCCTGGTCGAGGGCGCCCGTGGGCTCATCCGCGAAGATCACCGAAGGATTGGTGGCGAGCGCGCGCCCGATCGCGACGCGCTGGGCCTGGCCGCCCGAGAGCTGGCCGGGGCGGTAGGGGCCGGCGCCGTCGAGGCCGAGGTTCGTCAGGATCTCGCGTGCGCGAGCGATGGCCTGCGACTTGGGCGTGCCCGCGAGCATGAGGGGCATCGCGATGTTCTCCTGCGTGGGCAGCTCGGGCAGGAGCTGGCCGTCCTGGAACACGAAGCCGAAGCGGCGCAGGCGCAGGTCGGAGAGCACCCGCTCCGACATGGTCGTCATCTCCTCGCCGTCGAGCATGATTGACCCGGAGCTGGGGCGCAGCACGCCCGCCAGGCAGTGCAGGAGCGTGGTCTTACCGGAGCCCGAGGGACCCATGATCGCCACCTGCGTGCCCTGCGGGAGGGTCAGGTCGACGCCTGCCAGGGCATGGACGGGCGTGTTCCCACGCATGTATGTCTTCGTCAGTGCTCGGGTCACCAGACCCGCCGTGTCGTGTGTCATGTGTGAACGATAGGCCCGCAGCCCCGCGCGTTTCTATGGGGGTCCGCCCTGGTCACCCCCTGGCTCATCCCCGACATCGACGCCGCAGTTGCTACGTTTGACGCATGAACCGCGCCCTGGATCCACTCGCCGCCCAGCTGCTGCTACGCGCCTACGCGCGGGCCACGAACATGCTCATCGCGGGGCGCTCCTTCGCGACGGACGACCCGACGCTCGCCGCCCTGCTGCGCGCCTTCGGCGCCCACGTGCGCCCGCTGTCGGACGCCGAGGGGACCCCGGCCTCGCCCCCGGTCGTCTTCTCGCTCGAGGAGGACGCGGCCCCGAGGCCCGGGGCGATCACGGTCCTGGCGCCCGGCGGCGTCTTCCGCGCCGTCGTCGCCCCCGACGGGCGCACCATCACGGGCCCCGGCGACGAGGAGCGCATCGAGTGGGCGCGCGCCCACATGCCGGTCACCGAGGCGGCGGCACGCGCCCTGGCTCCCCTGGTGGCGGGCCGAAGCGTGGGGCTCTCCCTCGTCCTGGAACCGAAAACAGCGGCACTGGCTCTCATGCTCTCCGAGGCCGGGGCGCGCGTGAGCGTCTTCGGCTGGGCGTCCGAGACCCGCGAGGACGTCGCGGCCCGCCTGCGCGACGCCGGCATCCCCGTCTTCGCGGACTCGGCAGCCTCCCGCGAGCGCGAGTGGGAGCTCGCGCGCGAGTTTTTGGCTCAGCGCAGCGAATTCCTCCTGGATGACGGCTCCCACCTGATCCGCCTGGCGCACGACACGGAAGACTGCCCGGGCGTCCTGGACGCGCTGGTCGGCGCGGCGGAGGAGACCACCTCGGGGCTGCGCCCCCTGCGTTCTTTCGACCTGCGCATTCCGGTTATGGCCTCGAACGACGCGCGGTCCAAGACCCTGTTCGACAACGCCTACGGGACGGGCCAGTCGTGCTGGACGACGATCCTCGACCTGATCGACCCGCGCGGCGTGGGCGCGCCCGTGGCGGGGATGAGCGTCGTCGTCATCGGCTACGGCGACGTGGGGCGGGGCTGCGCACGCTTCGGCGCGGCGCTCGGCGCGGCCGTGACCGTCGTGGAGCTGGACCCCGTGCGCGCCCTGCAGGCGTCGATGGACGGGTTCGCCGTGGCCTCGCTTCAGGAGGCAGCTGCGAGCGCCGGCATGTTGATCTCCGCGACGGGCGAGCGCTCGACGATCCCGCTGAGCGCACTGGAGGCGGCGCCGGGTGGCGCGATCGTCACAGTCGCCGGCGGGGTCGACGGGGAGGTGTCCATCGACGAGGCAGTGGCCGTCTCCTGGGTCATGGCCGAGTCGGGCGATCCCCACGTGCAGACCCTGACGAGCCCCTCGGGTAAGACCCTGCGCGTCCTTGAGCGCGGGGAGGGCATCAACTACACGGCGGGCGAGGGAAACCCCATCGAGATCATGGACATGAGCTTCGGCGTGCAGCTGGCATCCCTGCGCGAGCTCCTCACCCGCGAAGGCGAGCTGGCCCCCGGCCTGCACGACCTGCCGCGCGAGGCCGACGACGCGGTGGCCGCGGCGGCGCTGGCCGCCCTGTCCCTGGCGTAGTCGCAGCTCACGCCACCCGCGGGCGGTCGCCCCCGCCCCGCTTCTACACTGATAGTCAGCGTTCCCCACTGAAAGGTCCCCGATGAGCGACGTGGTCGTCTGGTCCGCCGGCATGGTCATCCCGATCACCGCCCCCTCGATTCTCGACGGCGCTGTCGCCGTGCGCGACGGGCGCATCGAGCACGTAGGGGCGCGCGGCTGGGTCATCAACACGCTCTCGCAGCGCGGCCTTTCCTTCACGGAACGCCACTGTGACGGCGTGCTGCTTCCCGGCCTCGTCAATGCGCACACGCACCTGCAGTACACGGGCATGGCGTCCGTGGGCGCGGGGCAGTATCGGGGTTTCGACGACTGGGCGCGCGCCTTCGACGAGGTCTACGACGCGGGCGGCCTGGACTGGGCAGGGGACGCGGCCGCGGGCGCGCGCCTGCTCCTGGAGGGCGGCACGACCGCCGCCGCCGACGTGGTGACGGACGCGGCCGCGGCCTCGGCGCTGCACGACGCGGGCCTGCACGGCGTCGCCTACTGGGAGGTCATGGGCTGGTCGAACGAGGAGTGGCGGGCACGCGGTGAGCGCGAGGTCTCCGCTTCTCTGGACGCGATGCCGACCCCTCCGGCCGTGGGCATCTCCCCGCACGCCCCCTACTCCCTCGACGCCGAGCCGCTCCTGGATTTGCCGGACATGGCCAGGCGCCGCGGCATGCGCATCCACATTCACCTGGGCGAGTCCCACTCCGAGGCCGAATGGTCCGAGACGCGCACGACCGCCCTGGCCGACCTGTGGAAGAGCGAGCACTCCTCGTCGTTCACGGCGATGCGCTCGCGCGGGGGTGGCTTCTCGTCGACGCAGTTCGTCGATCAGCTGGGCGTCCTCGGGCCCGACTGCCACGTCGCGCACGGCGTGTACATGCGCGCCGACGACCGCCGGCGACTGCGCGCCCGCCAGACGGCAGTGGCGCTGTGCCCGCGCTCGAATCGCGTGATCGGCCTGGACGCGCCGCCCGTCGGCGCCTACCTCGCAGAGGGCAACATGATCGCGGTGGGCACGGACTCCCTGTCCTCCTCCCCGTCCCTCGACCTGCTCGAGGACGTCGCCCTCCTCTTCGACCTGGCGCGATCTCAGGGCTACGAGGATCAGGACCTGGCGCGCCGCCTCCTGCAGGCCGCGACCCTGGGCGGTGCCACCGCGATGGGCCTGGCGACCGGCCCTGACCGCCTGGGTCAGCTCCAGTCGGGCGCAGTCGCCGACATGTGCGTCGTCGACGTGCCCGTCACCTCGATCGTGGAGACCATCGACACCGTCGCCCGCCACGGCGCAGGTCGCGTCGTCGAAACCGTCGTGTCCGGGCGCGTGCGCTACTCGGCCTCGCGCTGACTCCTTCGTTTCCCCCTTTCGCTCAGCCTCCCTTTCCCTTCGTTTGGAGTGTCACATGACCGACGTGTCCCCGCTGATTGACGCCATGGGCCTCGCGCCCCACCCCGAGGGCGGGCACTACCGCCGCACGTGGACCGCGCCCACCCGCGTGGACACGCCGCGCGGGAGCCGCCACAGTGCCTCCGCGATCATCTTCCTCCTCGAGTGCGACGAGGAGGCCCGCTGGCACCTCGTCCACTCCGACGAGCTGTGGATCTGGTCGGGGCCCGGTGCCCTCGAGGTGCACCTGGGAGGCAGAGGGGACGCGCCCGACGCCGACCCGCGCATCGTCACGCTGGGTTCTCCGGACGGCGCGCAGGCCTCCGATCCGACGAACCCCGTGCAGGTCCTCGTGAGGGCCGGTACCTGGCAGCGCACCTTCGCCCGCGGCGACTACGCGCTGGCCACCTGCGTCGTCTCCCCCGAGTTCACCTTCGACGACTGGACGCTCGCCGAGGGGGCCTAAGCCCGACGGCACAATGTTCCAGGGCTCGGACGCACAGGGAGCGATCGCGCCGCTGAGTACCTTGAACGCGCGGGCGCCACGTTTCCAGCATAAGGTGAGACCATCCGCTCGACTAAGACGAGCGGCTCGTTCCAAGGAGGAAACATGGGTCTGGACGATCTGAAGAAGCAGGCTGAAGAGGGCCTCGAGAAGGCCAAGGACAAGGCGAGCGAGGCCGCCGAGACCGCCAAGGACAAGGCGAGCGAGGCCGCCGAGACCGCCAAGGACAAGGCGAGCGAAGCCGTCGAGGCCGCCAAGGACAAGGCGACCGAGGTCGTCTCCGATCTGAAGGATAAGTTCCAGAAGTGACGTGATGGGAGGGCCGGGCCCGTGTGGCCCGGCCCTTTCGCATGCCCGCGCGGCACTGTGTCCCATCCCCCATCCCCTGATACCCCAACGATTCCAGCGTTTTCCCAGCCCAGGCCTCGTTCCATTGTTTCGTGCATCGAAACGACGCCAGCGCATCCGTCGGCGTGCCTATACGCTCATCGAGTCAGACCCGCCCTCACCGGCGGATTTCCTCACGTCACCGGGAGGCCCCATGCGCCGCTCTGTCCGTTCCCTCGCTGCCGTCGCCGCCGTCGCGGCCCTCGGCCTGGCCGCCTGCACGGGCGGCACGAGCTCCTCTTCTTCCTCCGACGCCGAGCAGACCTACGGCCCCGGCGCCCTGCCGACCGTGACGGACGGTAAGCTCACCGTCGCCACCTCCGACCCCGCCTACTCGCCGTGGATCCTGGACAACGACCCGGCCTCGGGCGAAGGCTACGAGTCGGCCGTCATCTACGCGCTGGCCGAGGAACTCGGCTACAGCGCCGACAACGTCCAGTGGGTGCGCGCCACCTTCGACTCGTCGATCACCCCCGGCGCGAAGGACTGGGACCTGAACATTCAGCAGTTCTCCATCACCGACGAGCGCAAGAACGCCGTCGACTTCACCTCCCCCTACTACACGACCACCTCGGCGATCATCACCAAGGCCGGCTCCCCTGCCGCCAGTGCGACATCCATTGCGGACCTCAAGGACGTCCTCATCGGCGTCCAAGCCGGCACGACGTCGCAGCAGTTCGCCTCCGATCACCTGGAGGCCGGACTGACCCAGAAGCTGCAGATCTTCAACTCCTCCGACGACACGGTCCTGGCCCTGCAAACGGGCCGCGTGGACGCGATCGTTGTCGACCTGCCGACCGCCTTCTACATGGTCTCCGCGCAGATCGATGACGGCGTCATCATCGGCCAGTTCGACGACACGACGGGCGGCGAGGAGTACGGCATCGTCCTGCCCAAGGGCTCCAAGCTGACCCCCACGGTCTCCGCCGCGGTCGATCGCCTGGCCTCGTCCGGCAAGCTCGCCGAGCTGCAGGAGAAGTGGCTGAACGAGGCACAGAACGTGCCCACCCTCAAGTGAGGCCTCATTCATGAGTGACTACTCGAATGACGCGCTGGCCACGCCTCCCGTTTCGTCGGTGGAGCGTGGCCGTCGCGCTTATCGGCGCAAGCAGACGGTCCGGTCTATTCTCATCTCCCTGGCCTCCACGGTCGTGGTCGCCGGAGTCCTCATCGCCGTGGTCGTCAACTCCGACGGGTGGGAGGCCACCCGCAACACCTTCTTCAACGGCAAGTACTTCGTCGAGGCTTTCCCCCAGGTCCTGTCCGGCCTGTGGCTCAACATCCGGATCCTGGCGATCGCGGTGCTCGGCGTCGCGGTGTTCGCGACCCTCCTGGCGGCCGCGCGCACGCTGGCCGGTCCCGTGTTCTTCCCGATCCGTTTCCTGGCGGCGGCATACACGGACATTTTCCGTGGCGTCCCCTTCCTGGTCGTCCTCTACCTGATCGGCTTCGGCATCCCCGCGCTCAACCCGACGACGCGCATCCCGACCGCGTTCCTGGGCACGGTCGCGCTGATCCTCACGTACTCCTCATACGTCGCCGAGGTGCTGCGCGCCGGCCTGGACTCGGTGCACCCCTCCCAGCGTTACGCGGCCCGCTCGCTGGGCCTGTCCCACGGGCAGACGCTGCGCATGATCATCGTTCCGCAGGCGATCCGCAAGGTCACGCCCGCCCTGATGAACGACTTCATTTCGATGCAGAAGGACGTCGGCCTGATCTCGGTCCTGGGCGCGGTCGACGCGATCCGCTCGGCCCAGATGGTGCAGGCCAAGACCTACAACATGACCTCCTACGTGGTTGCCGGCCTGCTGTTCATCGTCTTGTCGTTCCCCTTCATTCGCCTGTCGGACTGGTACACGGCCCGGCTGCGTAAGCGCGAGCAGATGGGAGGTGCCGTCTGATGTCGGTCCCCACGATGAACGAGGCCTCCCCCGCCTCGGACAACACGATCCCGGTCCTGAGCGCCGTCGGCGTCGTCAAGCGCTTCGGCGACAACGTCGTCCTGCGCGGCCTGGACCTGGACGTCGCCGCGCACGAGGTCGTGGTCCTCTTGGGCGCGTCGGGCTCGGGTAAGTCGACGCTGCTGCGCTGCGCAAACCTGCTGGAGCGGGTGGACGACGGCCAGATCTTCCTGTCTGGCGTGGACATCACGGATCCGCGCGCGAACGCGGATCAGATCCGCGCGCGCATCGGCGTGGTGTTCCAGCACTACAACCTGTTCCCGCACATGTCTGTGCTGGACAACGTGACGCTGGCGGCCCGCAAGGTGCACGGCTGGGAGAAGGACCGCGCGCGCGAGCGCGGCATGGAGCTGTTGGAGCGCATCGGCTTGAAGGACAAGGCGAAGGAGTACCCGGATCGCCTGTCGGGCGGCCAGCAGCAGCGCGTGGCGATCGCACGCGCGCTCGCCACGAACCCGGAGCTTCTCCTGCTGGACGAGATCACGGCCGCGCTGGACCCGGTGCTCGTCGGCGAGGTCTTGGATCTCGTGCGCGAGATCAAGGCTCAGGGCTCGACCATTCTCATGGCGACGCACGAGATCAGCTTCGCTCGACAGGCAGCCGACCGAGTCGTGTTCCTGCGCGGCGGCCAGATCGTCGAGCAGGGCCCGCCCGAGCAGGTCATCGACAACCCGCGCGAGCAGGCAACCCGGGACTTCCTGGCGCGAATCCTGCACTGACGGGCAGACGGGGCGACTGCGAGCTGGCCTCATCTCTGCGCGACCAAAGCACTAGCTAGCGCGCTAACGTGCAACGCCTTGACAGCATATAACGGCTTTTCCGAGTTGAGTGTGGGTGAGCGGGCGGTGGCCGGGGTTGCGGGTAGGGGGTGAGGTCCTTGATGATGAGTGGACTTGCACCCCCGTGATCTTCCAGGAGGTCGGATGGTGTCTCACCGCTATCTGCTACCGCTCTGCTTCGCGGCAGGGCTGTGATCGTTGCGCCCTGCCCGTCGGCCAGGAGGGATTCACCTGATCGTGGTCGCTCGGCATGAGTGTGGTCTTGTACTCGATAGAGAGCCCTGCGATCGTCTAACTGGCTGCCTCGAATGCGTGACGTTCACGCACGGGCAAGTGGTGGCCGCACTGTTACTTCTTCCGACGCAGCGCCACCACCAGGGCACCGGTGCCGACCAAGAGGAGGACGGCGATGGCGGCGCCGATACCGATGAGCAGGCCCGTGGAAGAGGACTCGCCCGTCTCGGACCGGTCGCCCGATGCGGCGGCCGAGGAAGCAGCGCCGGTGGCCGGGTCGGTCGTGGGCGCGGGGGTGATGGTGAAGGGGTTGACGGGCGGGTTCAGCTCGGCGAAGGGACCGACGGTGCCATTAAGGTACCCGGTGAAGTAGTCCTCGGCGTCACCCTCCATGAGCGGGTCATCGGTCGTGGGCATCGTGGCCCCATCATCAACATCCCACACGCAAGTGGACTTGTGGGCGATGCCTAACAGCTTGTTGAGATCTTCTCTCGAGGGGCTCGCGTTACAGTGAGCGTTGTTTATGCTCGTGACGTCGAAGTCAAGGCGCTCGAAATAAACGTCGTCAAAAGAAGTGGCGATCTGGTTGAGGTAGGCCATTGGCGGGCGCACCTGCATGTGCCCCGACTCATCCAGGGAATAAAAAGCATGACGTGCCTCACCCAGGTAGTACGCGTCGATCTGACAATCGTCGTATTTTACAGCGGCCTCCACCACGTAGTCGGGACCGGTGCCAGACCAGAACGTGGACACCAACTCCTGGCACTCCTGCTCGGTCAGGTTCCACCCGTTACCCCACTCTGAGAACACCAGCTTCAGCCTGGCGGCGGGCGTGATCTCCCCCTCTCGCCCCGGAACAATATCCTGACCGAAATCGAAGAAGGCGGTCATGTGGATGGTGCGCCCCGGGAACAGCGGCGTGGTGGGCGGCGCCGTGGGCGGGGTGGAGGGCACCGGAACAGGGCCATCATCGGCCTGAGCGGGCAGAGCCACCCCCGCCACGCAACACGCGACCGCAACCGCGCACGCCACCCACCGGGCCACGCGCCGACCCACATCCGTCATCACCATCATTCTTAGTCCCCTCCCCTTTGCTGTCGATTGGATGCTCTACTCACCGAGCCGCCGGGCTAGTACCGGTACCTTTTCAACCTAGCTAAGTTCGACGGGGTCGGGTGCTTGTCGAACTCGTCGAGGGCGGCCTGTTTGGCCTTCGAGATATACACCGCTTGAATCTTCGCGGCCTCCCCATCCAACCAGCTCTTAGCAGCGTCCTCATCCTTCTCCAGCATACCCAGCGCTTCGTTGATCTTGTTAGCGAATGCTTCGGCGTTGTCCGCCATTGCTCGCAGGGCTGCGACCTCTTCGATGAGGTACTGCTTGTACTTGGCGGCGAATGCCTGGGGGCCGGATTCCGCGCTCCACTTCCCTTCGGTCTGCAAGCCGATGTTCAGCTCCAGCTGATTGGCTGCGTCCCGTAGTTTCGGGGCCGTCTCTTCGCGGAGGGTCTTCTCCCAGCCCTGCCACTTCTCCTGGATGACCTGCATCTGACCGCTCACTATGACCACTCCTCTGAGTTGACGTGCCACTGTCAGCCTACCAGATGGCAGGCGGCGCTGGAAAGCCTCAACAACATGCGCACAGGGCCAGCACGAGACTCTCGACGACCGCGGATGGACAAGTCCGCTCACCACCAAGGACCACATCCTCGACCAACACCCGGTCACCCACACTCAACTCGGAAGAGCCCGTCTTCGTGACAACGCAGGAACCCGAAACGCTCGGCTTCTACGCCCTGGCGATGGGAGCAGTGCAGCGCAGCAAACTCCCAGATGCCCTCAAACCCGGTCGACGCCCGGACCCATGTCCCATTCTTCTCCTTGCACGTCTTGCCGTCGATCAGCGCGCGCAGGGAAACGGCATCGGCGCAGCCCTGCTCAAAGACGCACTCTTTCGAGCCTACAAGCTCAGTAATGAGGTGGGATTCGCCGCCCTCCTGGTCCACTGTGCCAACGACCACGTGCGCGAGTTCTACCTCAGCCAGTCCTCACACTTTGTTCCCTGCCCGGAGGCAGACAACCACCTCATGCTGCCACTGCGCGCTATGCAGGAGTTCATCGACGCTCTGTGAGATGCCCGATCGGGCACCAATACGGGAGGGCCCGGGATCGCTACGATCCCGGGCCCTTTCTTGCGGTTGATTCAGTTGGCGCCCTCGGTGACGGTCACCTTGAAGTCGGTGGTGATGCCGTCCTTGTCGGTGATGGTCACGGTCACGGGCTTCGCGTCCTCGGCGGTGACATGCAGCGGGTGCAGGGTGATGACGTTCTTGTCGGGCTTGCCCACGGACAGGGTCGCGGGGTCGGAGACCTCGACCTTGTAGTCCGAGGCCTTGTCGGACTCGGGCAGCGTGACCTTCAGGTCGCGCTTCTCGGGGACCTTGACGCCCTGGTCGCCGACCTCAGCGATCGTGGTTTCGACGGTCTTCACGTCACTGGGGGTCACGTAGTTGGCGCCGGTGTTGGAGCAGCCGGTCAGGGCGGCGACACCGAGGCCGAGCGCGAGCACTGCAGAAAGGATGGAACGCTTGTTCATAAGCACAATACTAAGCATCCATCCTCATCGATACGCATCACAAGGCCTGTTTTGGAACGATGTCACAACATCTCGCGTCACAGGGACCAGACGAGCGCCCCCGACTCCGCGTCCGCCCAGAACGAGCTCGCCAGGCGCGCCCACTGGCGCGGGTACTGCAGCTGGGCACTGTGCGCGCCCCCACGAATAATGCTCTCGCGCGCACCCAGGTCCGAGGCCTCCTCGGCGTACCAGGCGGGCGGCCAGATCTCATCCTGGTCCCCGTACAGCACGTGCACGGGGACGCCGGTGGCCGCAAGCGCGGGGGTGTCGGGGCGCAGCTGGGAGAGGATACGGGCGATGCCGACCAGGTTTTCCGAGGCCGTGTCCAGGGCGCGAATACGTTGGAATTCCGCCCATCCGACGCCGGGCTCGTCGAAGTTCATGTCCGGGAAGTAGGTGCGCAGCACCCGCTGCCGCGCGCCGGGGCCCGTGGGCAGGGGGTCGAGGATGGGCATGGTGTTCATCCAGTCGTAGACGGCGCGACCCGAGCAGAACAGTGTGACGGAGGCGAAGAGGTCGGGGCGGGCGACGACGGCTGCCCGCGCGACGATGCCGCCGAAGGAGTGGCCCACGAGGTGCACGCGTCCCGTGGTCCCGGCCCAGGCCTCGGCGATGGCGATGAGGTCGCCGACGAAGTCGCTCATCCCGTAGGCCCCCAGGCCGGCGGGCGCGGCGGACCCGCCCTGGCCTCGTTGCGAGTAGGCGAGCGTGTCCCAGCCCGCCTCCCCGAGGAAGGGCAGGACGGGGGCGTAGTCTTCCTTGGAGCCCGTGTAGCCGGGGACGAGGAGCGCGCGGTTCTCCCCCGCGGCGCCCGGGGCCGAGGTGGCAGAGATCGCGGGGGTTCCGTCGACGAGGCTGGGGGCGCTCGGGCCGGTCAGCAGGCCGCTGAGCTCGCCGGCCGGGGAGGGGACGGCGACGGGCGTGACGTTTGCTGCCAGCGCAAAAGGACCGAAAGGGTCTATTCGTTTCACACCCCTAATCGTAGAATGAACGCATGACAAACGAGACGATTGCGAGCCAGCTCGCCCACCGCACGATCCGCGCCTACAAGGACCAGCCCCTGACCGAGGAGGAGGTCACCACGCTCATGGAGGTGGCCCGCCACACGGCCACCTCCTCGTTCCTGCAGTCCTGCACGGTCCTGCACATCACCGATCCGACGGTGCGCGAGGCGATCGGCGCCGCGTCCGGCCAGCCCTACGTGGGTGGCACGAAGGGCGACCTGTTCATCTTCGTCGCCGACCTGTACCGCAACAGCCGTATCCGCGCCGAGCAGGGTGTCTCCTCGGAGGCCCTGGGGTCGATCAACCTGTTCCTCACGGCGCTCGAGGACGCGCTGCTGGCCGCGCAGAACGTGGTCGTGGCCGCCGAGTCGATGGGCCTGGGCACCGTGTACCTCGGCTCGATCCTCGCCGATCCGCGCCCGGTCGTGAAGGTGCTTCAGCTTCCCGAACTCACGTTCCCGGTTCTCGGCCTGCTCGTGGGCCACCCGGACCAGGAGCCGGGCCAGAAGCCGCGCATACCCCTGTCTGTGATGACCGCACAGAACACGTATCCGCGCGTCGAGTCCTACTCGGAGACGCTGGCCGACTACGACCGTGAGGTCACCGAGTACTACGACCTGCGCTCGGGCTCGCGCCTCGAGTCTTTCTCTCATCTGGTCGCCACGAACATCGGCGTGGGTGGCGCGCACGTTTCCCCCATCATGGAGGTCCTTCACGAGCAGGGCCTGTGCCTGCGCTGATTCTCCCTGAGTGACGAGGCCGTGGCCTCCCCTCGTGGTCGCCTGACCGCCCGGGGGCCACGGCCTCGTCGCATGACCGGCCCACCGCGCGCTTACAATGAGCGCATGGCTGAGCTTGGTTTTTCCACCTACGTGTTTATCGAGCGCATCGCGGCGAACGCGGCCGCGCTGCATCCCTTCCCCGAGCACAACGTGGCGCTCGTGCGGGACGCGTTGGCCGACGCGGGCTTCGACATCACGCTGCTCGGTCCGGATGCTCCGAGGGTCGGCGAGGGCGTGTACTTCCAGTCTGAGCCTTTCGGCGACGAGGTCATCGGGCTTCTCGCGGACGCCCTGACCCTGCGCGGCATCGGCGCCTACGGGTACGCGCTGGTGGATTCGTCGTTGGGCGGCGAGCTGGCCGACATCGCCCTGTTTATGCGCGTGGGAGACGTGTTCCCGCGCCACGGGCGCCGAATCCTCATGACCCGCATGTACATTCAGCGCACCCCCACGGGGGCGGGCAACAAGGCCGTCACCTGGGCGTTCGGCTCCCCCGCCGACCTGGAGGAGGCAAACCGGCTGTTGTCGGAGAGGTTCGACACCGAGCCAGTCACGGACCCGCGCGGCATGGCCGCCATCGAGATCCGACACCCGGAATTCGCGGCGGGCACCGCGGAGCCGATGGTCCTCCTCGACGACATCTTCCAGGTGCTGGGAGCCGCAGGCTTCGAGGGCATCACAATGTGCAACGACCCGGGCCAGCAGGCCAACGGCTGACACACTAGCGGTCGCCCGCCGCCCCACCACTCGTCGTCGCATGAAGATTTGGAGAAAATCATGGACATTGTCCCGATCTACACACTAATCGCATTGGTCGTGACCGCTATCGCTGGCTACAGGTCCGCAGACGCCTACGTGACAGTGCGCGCCTACCTGGGTCAGCGGCCATCCACCTACACCTACGATCACCTCAACCAGCTGGCCCGGCAAGCGCTGGCTGAGGCGCACGGCGATCACAAGGCCGCCGCCCGCGCGCTACACCGCAAGGTCCAACTCCCCAAGCGTTCGATCGACACCCTCATCTCCCTCCAGGGGTAACGCCATGCACATCTCCGTCGAGGTGATGATCCAGCTCATGATCATCATCCTGCTTCCCTTCTTTATCCTCGCCTACTGGCTCG
This sequence comes from Schaalia sp. HMT-172, assembly GCF_030644365.1. Classification (NCBI taxonomy): domain Bacteria; kingdom Bacillati; phylum Actinomycetota; class Actinomycetes; order Actinomycetales; family Actinomycetaceae; genus Schaalia; species Schaalia sp. HMT-172. The sequence goes on along the minus strand of NZ_CP130058.1, from coordinate 52,641 downwards.
GCCTCAAGCTCATTCGACAGAGGCGGACCCGCATGATCCTGGCCGAGCAGCGCTTCCAGGCCATGCAGGAGTACGGCTACGACCTCGCCCGCATCCGGCAAGCCAACCCCCTACTGATGGCGCACATCCGAAAGCTTGCAGCAAGCAAGGGAATCCACGCCGCCATCACCTACGCCACCGAGCTCACGCCCCTCCCCGAAGACATCGTGCAAGTCCTCGTCCGCAGCGAAGCGTGCGCGCTCGGCATCCACCAGGATCAGCAGCCCCAGCCGCTACAGCAGCCCCACCCCCAGCCCACGCCCCGCTAGCGGGCACCCACTGCACCCGGCCACGGCCTCGTGGCACAACCAACGACAAGGACGGCCATGCCCTTCCTTGCGGCAATGCACCGCTCCCACGGAACGCTTGTCAAACACGAATGCGCGAGCACTTCCCAACCCAGGATCACTCAAGGTACACTGACCTTATGAAAAGTAACCTCAATCTCAATCCCGAGATGCTCACAGCATATGGACGAGCGAAGCAGCTTGAACGCGCCTACGAGAAAGCCTTTTCCCTTCTGCCAGAAACTCGCTCATATTCTGATGAAACGAACTCCGTCGTCGTCGTCCTCACCACACCAGCGACGGTCGCTCAGATCCTTCTGGACCAGGACTGGAGAGACTATATCTCAGACGAGCAACTCGGTACTGTCATCTCCCAAACCGTGGCAAACGGCTTTACCGACATGTATATGGAAACAGCACAGTACCTCGATAAACAGGAAATATCCTCCGAACCAATCGAGGAAGCCGAAATCGAGGATATGCTCGCACGAAAGAAAGATGAGCTGCTGGCCGCTGCCAATTACACTCTCCCACCACGCGACAACGAAGTCTTCTTTTCGGCGATTGACGAAACACTGAGCCAGGCAGACAGGCTACTAAAGAAACTGTCAGGCCCCGAAGACGCAATGACGGAATGCGAAGCTGACGAACATCGTCACATCGTTGTACGAGGGTACGGAACGCTACATCCGGAATTCATTCTCGATGCTAACTGGATTTCCAATGCCCCAACAGCGACAATTTTAGCTAAACTCGACAGCCTACTCCGGAAGGCACAACGAACAGCAGGACAACAACCTTCATCGAATCCTCACACCAATAACCCAGAAGACTTGGCCATTCAGGCAATTGCAGCAATCAACCGCATGAAGGAGCAAATCTGATGCCAGCACCGCTTACCGTCACTATCGATCACATTGAAAAAGAGGCGACCTTGTGGGAGGATCAACAGGCACCAATGAACCAGTGCGCCGCGACGATTGCAGCATCCTCACTCACCGACCAGAACTTCGCGATTCCCGGAACCGCGCCCTTCTGGACGGAATACAAGAAGATTCAAGATCTCCTGCAAGATCTCACCAGTTCAGCAAGTAAGGAATTTCAAGAAATCGCCAGCGCGCTGCACACTAATGCGAGAGCATACGCAGCAAACGAGGCAGCGTCCACTGAGCACATTGAGGGAGGATACTAATGTCACGCACTGAATCAATCAATAAGATTATCTCCGATCTTGAGGACTCCAAGCGAAAGCTAAGCGAATTACGCGAGACTGTCAAATCTATCATCCAGAAAGCTCACGATTTTCTCGGGGACCCACTATTCGACTACTTCTTCAATCAACTTAATCATGCAGTAGACATCACCTATATTGCCATACGCTTGGCGATAGAAATCATAGAGCAACTATTAAAGCAAGTCAGATGTGTAGTACAGTTTTTTGATTTGAATACAGTATGGCGCACCCAGATCGCAAAGGGCTTCAGCGACATCCACGGCAATCTGTCACCAGGCAATTCGCACGTTAATGGCGGGGTTTGGACTGGCGAAGCTGCTTCAAACTACAAGGAATGTGTCACCAATCAATCGACTGCAGTCTCTCAGCTTTCCAGTGCTTCGACCAAGATAGCGGACTCTCTCATCAATACTGGCAGAGCGCACGTGACTTTCTTTCTTACTGCGACTGCAGCTGTTGTCGATGTCGTCGTATGGATCATTGGCGCTGTTACAGCTGCACCCCCCACAGGAGGCCTGTCCCTTCTAGCCATCATAGGAAAGGTTCTAGCGGTCTCCTTGCTTATCGCTACTCTTATTGGCGTCCTCGTTACCTTTGTGTTCGCCATGATCGGATCTCTTGATTCTATCTATGATGCAAGCACATTCGGCAACGCGAGCGTTTTCCCAACCAATGCACAGAATGAACCGTCATGGCCAGATGGAAGTCCAGCATATTAGCATTCATCTTGGTCCCGCTCGACTGCTCCTGAACTTCATCTCGGAGTGGCAATCTCTCGACATTCGTGAAGAGCGTTTCGCACAAGGGCCGCCACGCCCTCCCTCGTCGGAGAACGTGGCGGCCCTGTGTCTGCGCCGTTCAGCGGATCGCCTCCATGACGCGCACGCCATCAAGCACGCTCACGTAGGGCAGGGGGTCCACGCCGACCTCCAGGACGTACTCGGTGAGCTGGTCGCGCACGGCGGCTCGCAGCTCCTCAGGGTCCCACGGCTTGCCGATGTAATAGTCCAAGCCCGCCTGGTTGAGGGCGCGAATCGTGTCGGACTGGTCGGCCTGGCCGGTGACCAGCACCGTGCGGGTCGCACCGAAACGCTCGTCCTGCATGAGCTCCACGAGGAAGTCCACGCCCGACTTTCCAGGCAGGCGGTGGTCCGACAAAACCAGGGCCAGCTCGTCCCCATCCTCGACGATCTCGCCGATCACGGCCCACGCGTCGTCGACGTCCTCGGCGACCTCGAGCCGGATCTTGTCCCAGAACTGCTCCAAATCGCGTTCGAGCGCGTCGCGCACGTCAGCTTCGTCCTCGAGGGACAGGATTGTCAGGGTCATGATTCCTCCTCCTGTGGTTGAGTGGGCAACGAGATCCGCATCGAAGTGGACCCCGGGTGAGAGCTGATCACGAGGGTTCCCCCGTGGTCGGCGATAATGGATCGGACGATGGACATGCCCATGCCCAGCCCGAATCGGACGCGCCCAGCCTTCGTGGTGAAGTGGGGCTCCATGATCTTGTCGACGATTCCCGGATCGATGCCCGGCCCGTTGTCGCACACGGTGACGACAACCCCCTCGGGCGTGGGGCGCACGGTGATGCGGATGAGGGCCTCGGCCTCGCCGCGCGCGGGCAGCTCGGGCACGCCCCCCGTGCTCTCCGCCGCCGCGACCAGGTCCGCGTTCTCATCCTCAATGGCCTCGGCGGCGTTCACGATCAGGTTCGTCCACACCTGCTGCAGCTTCGCCGGATGCGCGAGCACCAGCGGCACGTCCTCGTAGTCGCACTCGATGCGAATGCCCCGCACCCTGTGGGCGGTCAGCCTCAACACGTCGTCGATGCCCTCGCGCACGTCCACGGGCTTCAGATCCTCCGCGTCGGGGCGCGCGTACCCCTTCAAGGACTGAGTCAGCTCAATGACGCGATCACCCGCGGCGAGCACCGAACGCAGCGAGCCGCCCAGGCGCGCCCCCGCCTCGTAGGCGTCAATGCCTCCCGGGATCTGCGCGAGCGCACGCGCGCCATCCGCCCCCTGAACCCCCGCGCGCACGAGCCGACGCGCGAGCGTGCGGTCGCCGACCACGGGCAAAAGCTCCTTCATGAGGGCGCGCTCGACCGACGTGGAGCGCGGCGGCGCGGTGAGGGCACGGGCCATCGCCTCCCTCGACGAGGCCGTGGCCGGGGCCGCGAGCGCCGCATCGACATCCTCGTGCAAGTGCTTGGCGGCGCGCACGAGCGCGGTCACCGGATTGTTGAGCTCGTGGGCGATACCGGCGCTCAGTTCGCCGAGCATCGCGAAACGGGCGCGTTCGACCAGCTCGGCGCGGGTGGCGCGCAGGTCCTCGAGCGTGGCGGCCAGAGCCTCCTTCTGGGCCTCGAGATCCTCGGCGAGCATCGCGTTCTCCAGGTGCAGATCCTCAGCGCGCATGAGGCGGCGCGTCAGCGAACGAATCGCGAGGGCCGTCAGCGTCGAGCCGATCGACGGATCCTCAGAGATGACGATCTGAAGCTGCTCGGTGGTCAGGCGCACAACGGTCGCCTCCGTCTCCGTCTCGCCCGTGAAGAAGGCGTCTTCCGCGCGGGCCAACGACACGAGGCCGATCAGCGGGCCCGACGTGGCCAAGTGCGCCAGAACCTCGCCGCGCGAGGAATCCCGATGCAGCGACACCTGCCCGTCGAGCACCAGATAGACGGCGCCCACCGGCTCCCCCTGCGTCACCAGCTGCGTGCCCTCAGGGACGATGAGGCGCGGCCTCTGACCAAGCACCCGCTCGACGCCGGCGAGGAGCTCCATGACGACCTCGCGCTCGTCGCGATCCAGGCCCTCCAAGAGCGGCCCCTGCACCGCGAACGGCGGCGGATCCGCGATGAGCGCGCGGATCTGCCGATCCGAATAGCCGCACCCGCGCAGGTAGCGCACCATCGTCGAATAGGCCTGTCCGGCCAGCAGCGGCACCGTCCACGGCGCCTTCAACACCGAGGACAGGGCACCCGACTCCGTGCAGCGAGTCAAGTCGCGATGCTCGGCCGCGTCCGTGACAACCACCCACTGGATGCGCTCCATCACCGGGATAGCGGCCGCGCGATCGATCAGCGCGTCAATGTTGGAGACCTCCGACGTCACGAGCCCCATGAGCACGTGATCACCGGGGCGCAGGCTCGCCTCGTATGCGGCCAGGTCCTCGACACCATCCACCCGATCCAAGCACAGGCCCGGGAACGCGTGCGAGAGATCCCTGGTCACAGGAGCCGCGATATGCCGCGAATCGTCTCCGACGACCAGCATGTGAATCGGATACCCCTCGCGGTGTCCCGCGCTGCGCACGTCCGTTCGCGCAAGCACCGAGGCGTCCTCCGCCGCGGGCCCCCGCGTCCACCCGTGGGCCAGCCCCGGCCTCGCGCTGTGAGCGCCCGAGCCGGCCACGGCCTCGTTCACGGACACGTCACATCACCCCGATGAATCCCCACGTCAGCGGCGCGACGAACGCCAGGAGGATGATGCCCACGACGCCCACCACGATGCCGACGATCGCCATCTCGCGGGTCGGCGTGGTGCCCGTCGAGTACGCGATCGCGTTCGGCGGGGTCGAGATCGGCAGGCACATGCCCAGCGAGCAGCCCAGGGCAATGACGATGGCGATTTCGGCGGCGCTCGTGGACACCGTGGCCGCCAAGCCCATGCCCATCGGGATCAGCAGGTTCGCCGACGCCGAGTGCGAGATAACGTTCGAGGTCACCCAACCCACGAGGGCCAGCACGAAGATCAGGAGGACGCCGGGGATCGAGGCCCACTGAATCGAGCCGAGCATCCACTTGTCGAGGCCGGTGGCAGACACGCCCGAACCCAGCGCGATACCGCCCGCGACCAGCCACAGGACCGGCCAGTCCAGGGCACGCAGGTCATCCCCGCTCATCACCTTCGTCATCAGGAGGACCACGACCGGCAGGAAGCCCACGACGTTGGATGAAATGTGGTGCAGCGACTCAGTCATCCACAGGAGGATCGTCGCTCCCGCGACCGAGTAGAAGATGATCGCGCTGCGCGACTTCTCGAAGCGCGCCGACGTGTCAATGTTGAACGTCGCGTCGGAGGGGATGTAGCGCCACGCGATGAACGCCCACGACAGGGCCAGGAGCACCAGCATGAGCGGGACGGCCGCGAGCATCCACTGCAGGAAGGTGACCGTCACGCCCGCGTTCTCCAGCGCGCCCAGGGCGATCGCGTTCGGGGGCGTACCGACGGGGGTGCCCATGCCGCCGACGTTGGCGGCCACGGGGATCGACAGGGCGATGCCGGTGCGCGCCTTGCCCTCGGGCAGGGCCATGATGACGGGCATCATGACGGCGAACATCGTCGCCGTGGTCGCCGTGTTCGACATGAACATACTCATAATCGCGGTGATCAGCATGACGCCCATGACCGTCAGGCGCGGCTTGCCCATGAAGGGCTTGAGGAGGACCGCCGACAGGGCGCGGTCCAGCTTGTACTTCGCGGCGCCGTCCGCGACCATGAAGCCGCCCAAGAACAGGATGATCACCGGGTTGGCCAAGGCCCCGAAGAACTTCGTGTACGCCGGGGCTCCCTCACCCACGCTCAGCAGCGCGTGGTCCGAGATGAAGAGGACCTCCAGGAAAATGACGAGGACCGCCGTGCCCGCCAGGGGCACCGCCTCCGTCACCCACAGCAGGATCGCCGCCAGGAAAATACCGAACATGCGGGTGCCTGACACATCCAGTCCCGGCAGCTGAATAAACAGGGACGCCACGATGCAGGCAAGCGCACCAATGGCGCCGAAAGCCTTGACCGGACTTACCTTCTGCTTTTTCTTGGAGAAATCTGCCGGCCGGGTGGACATATTCTGAGCGGAGCGCGGGTTGATTGACACCGCGCCCTTGGAGCGTCGAGCCATTACGAAGAGACCTCGTCGTCTTGCGTGGATACTGTCCAATTAGTGTAGGCCAGCACACACAAAAAGTGAAACCGGGCGAGCGGAGTGGGCGCGACTGCTCGCCCCGGCTTGACGCCGCCACCGTCAACAGGTCTGCGTCCCGTCAGGCTCATACACTCAGTCACGCTTGTGACAGCTCAACACCGCGACAATCATGCAGCTATGTTCCCGCCGCCCCGCGCACAGGCCCAGGTCTCACGCCCCGCGCACGGGCCCCACTCGCGGTGCCGTGACCCCCTACTCGGCCACGGCCTCGTCGATGTCGTAGCCGTCGGGAGGACGCCCGGATGCGCCGGCTCCCACCCGAGCGCGGGGGCCACATACTCGGCGAAGTTGCGGATGATCGACCAGTTCTCCTCGAATCCCAGCTGGTTGGGGATCGTCAGCAGGAGGGTGTCGGCCTCCGCAAGGGCGCGATCCTGGCTCAGCTGCTTGATGAGCGTCGAGGGCGGTGTGGCCGTCGGCGATCAGGTCCAGGGCTGCGGCCTCCTCGGCGAGATAGAGGGGGTTCTCGTAGCGCATGTCTGAGTTATGGCGTTGGACGGAACACCTATTGCTTGCGGGCACGCGCAGCCCGCAGTCCGTTGGCGATGACGACGACTTCGGCGACCTCGTGCACGAGGACGACCGCTGCCAGGCCGAGCACGCCGGTGATCGCCAGCGGCAGCAGCACAGTGATGATCGCCAAGGACAGAACTATGTTCTGGTTGATGATCCTGCCGCCGCGGCGGGCGTGGCGCAGAGCCTGCGGGATGAGGCCGAGGTCGTGGCCGGTGAAGGCGACGTCGGCGGACTCGATCGCGGCGTCGGAGCCGGTCGCGCCCATCGCGATGCCCACGGTCGCCCCGGCCAGGGCGGGCGCGTCGTTGATGCCGTCGCCGATCATCGCGGTCGGCGACGTCTCCGAGAACCCGGCGACGATGCGAGCCTTGTCCTCGGGACGCAGCTCGGCGTGCACGTCGCCGATCCCGGCCAGCTTCGCCAGCGCAGCAGCGGTGCGGGAGTTGTCGCCGGTGAGCATGCTCACCTCGACGCTCTGGTCGCGCAGGGTCCGCACGACCTCGGGGACCTCGGGGCGCAGCTCGTCGCGGACGCCGATCGCCCCGGCCAGGAAGCCGTCGACGGTGACGAGCACGCAGGTCTGCCCCTCGGCCTCCAGGTCCTCGACCCGAGCCTTGAGCGGACCGGCGTCGATCCAGCGCGGACTGCCCACCGCCACCCTGCGGCCGTCGACCAGGCCACCGATGCCGTGCCCGGCCTCCTCGGCCACGTCCTGCGCGGCGGGGGTTCCCCGGCCCGCGGCGGCGATGGCGGCGGCGAGTGGGTGCGTCGAGTGCTGCTCCACGGCGGCAGCCCAAGCAAGTACCTGCGCATCGTCGAACCCATGGGTGGCGACGATAGCGGTTACCTCGGGCCGGTTGCGGGTCAGAGTGCCGGTCTTGTCCACGGCCAGGTGCCGGATGCCGCCGAGGCGCTCGAAGGCGGCCCCGCTCTTGATGACGACGCCGAACTTGGTCGCCGCGCCGATCGCGGAGACCACGGTGACGGGCACCGCGATCGCCAGCGCGCAGGGGCTGGCCGCGACGAGGACGACCAGGGCGCGGGTGATCCAGGTCTCCGGGTCACCGAGCAGGGACCCGAGCACGCCGACGAGGACGGCGAGGATCATCACGCCGGGCACCAGCGGGCGGGCGATCCGGTCAGCGATCCGGGCTCGGTCGCCCTTCTCGGCCTGGGCCTGCTCTACCAGCTCCACGATCGTGGTCAGCGAGTTGTCGGTGCCCGCGGCGGTCGCCTCGACCTCCAGCACGCCGGCGCTGTTGATCGCGCCCGCCGACACCGCTTCTCCGGGCGCGACCTCGACCGGGATCGATTCACCGGTGATCGCCGAAGTGTCCAGGCTCGACCGGCCCGAGCGGACCAGCCCATCGGTCGCGACCCGCTCGCCAGGGCGGACCAGCAGCACGTCGCCGACGGCGATCTCCCTGGCCGGGACCGAGGCGGAGGTCCCGTCGCGCAGCACGGTCGCGGTCTCCGGCACGAGCTTCAGCAGCGCACGCAGCCCGCCGCGGGCGCGGTCCATCGCCTTGTCCTCCAGGGCCTCGGCGATCGAGAAGAGGAATGCCAGCGCGGCCGCCTCCTCGACGTAGCCGAGGATCACCGCGCCCACGGCGCTGATCGTCATCAGCAGCGCGATCCCGAGCTTGCGCTTCACAACGAGATTCCGGATCGCACCGGGCACGAACGTGTACGCGCCCAGCAGCAGGCCCGCCCAGAACGCGACCAGCGCCGCGATGTGCAGCCCTGACCACTCCAGCGCCAGGCCGGTGCCGAACGCGACGCCGGAGAGGATCGGCACGACCAGGCCGGGATCACGCCACCACGGGCGCTCTGCCTCCTCTGCCTCGTCCGCGGGGCTGGTCGTCGGCTCGTCGCAGCCGCAGGCGGCGCTCACGAGGCGTCCCCCGAACTGCTCGCGGCGCAGCAGCCCGGCACCGAGCAGGCCGGGTCGATGCACGGCGCGCTCTCGTCCACGGCGAGGGTCACATCGACCAGTGCCGTCAGCGCCGCGGCCAGGTGCGGGTCGGCGATCTCGTAGCGAGTCTGGCGGCCCTCGGGCTCGGCGACCACGATCCCGCAGTCGCGCAGGCAGGTCAGGTGGTTGGACACGTTCGAGCGGGTCAGTCCCAGCTCGCGCGAGAGCACCGCGGGGTGGCTCGGGCTGTCGAGCAGGGACATCAGGATGCGGGAGCGCGTCGGGTCGGCCATGGCCCGGCCGAGCCGGTTCATGACGTCGAGACGCGAAGCAATGGTCAGCATGCACTGAACTATACAGCAGCCGCTGACCTAATGTCCAGTTGTCGCGGCTGCCGCACGCGCTGCGCGCGCTTGCCCTCGGTAGGCGCGATCACCTCTTGCGCCAGCAGGGCAACTTCGGCATCCCGCGGCCCTTCCAGGTCTCCACGAGACCCGCAACCCAGCGGACGGACGCGAAGAGCCCGTAGCCGGCCCCGGCGAGGCCAGCGCCGACCACGAGCCACCGGCCGATGCCGAGCCACACGCTCCCGTCCACGTCCAGCACCCACTGAACACCCGTGGGACCACAAGCAACATGAGAAAATCGGTACGATGACACCGCCGCCACAATCAGGGAAAACGAAAACCGCAGACCCTCAAAGAATCTGCGGTTTCATCGTGCGCGAGGGGGGAGTTGAACCCCCACTCCATCACTGGAACACGGACCTGAACCGTGCGCGTCTGCCTATTCCGCCACTCGCGCGTACCCAGAAAGAATAGGGGCTTGCACGCCCCCGCGTCAAATCAGCACGCCATGACCCAGGACACACATTTGCCGATGTGAGTCACAAAACCGCGTCATCACGCCAAAGAACGAGACTCGCGGCCTACGACATCAACCTGCACGCAACGACGCCAGCGACCCCCAACAGGGTCGCAGCGATGACGCAGGCGTCAACCCACCCGAGGCGGCCTCGACGGCCTCGCCGCCGTTCACCACCCCCATCGGATGCCTCGAGGGCGCCACGCATCGACATGGCGCGCCCCGTCTCGGCCGCCCCACGCGACGTCGCGGACAGAATCGCGGTGATAACGTCGACGCTCAGGCGCGCGTACCCGCGCAGGGACAGGGTCGCGACGTCCTGGCCGAGGCGCAGCTTGGCCGTGTCGAGCACGGCCTGCGCCTGGTCGCGCAGCATCGGCAGCCCGCGCAGGGCGGAGGCCATGACGAGCGACCACTGGTCGACGGGTGCGCCCAGCAGACGCAGCGGCGTCAGGAAGAATCGGAGCGCGCCCGCGAGCGCGGCGGTCGGCGTCACCCAGGCGATGAGGGCCGATCCCCACAGGACGATGACGGCCAGGACGGAGATGCGCAGGAACAGTTCGAGCCCGTCACCCAGCCACGCGCCGATACAGCCGCCGACGAAACCGGAGACCATCCACAGGGGCAGGCGCGGTGCGACGCTGAGGGGCAGGCGAATGATCAGCGACGCAACGAGGAGGAGGCCCCCGACGATCGCGAGGGTGGACCAGCGCGGCTGGAGAATAACGCACGTCGTGAGCACCGTCCAGCACGCGATGAGCGTGCCGGGCCAGGCGCGCCCGAGGATGGTTGACCACGGCAGGGGCCTAGGCAGGGCAAAACCGGCGGTACGCCGCGGTTTGCGACGCGGCGCGGGTCCGCCGCCCGTCCCGGGACCGTCTCCGGACGCGAAGCCGGTCGGCTCGGTGGGAAACCATCCGTTGGTGGCGCCGCCGCCGGGGCCGGTGGCCCCGCACGAGGAATGGGCGTCGTTCACGCGAGCACCCCCTCGCGCAGGTGTCGGTGGGTGTCGCACAGGTCGTCCATGCCCTCCAGGTCGTGGGAGATGACGAGGATGGACAGGCCGGCGCGGCGGCGCTCGTCGAGGACGGAGATGAGGAGCTCACGCGAGGCCGCATCGAGACCGGCCATGGGTTCGTCGAGGATGAGGACGCGCGGGTCGGAGGCGAGCAGACCAGCCAGGGCAACGCGGCGCATCTGCCCGCCGGAGAGGTCGTCGATACCGCGCGAGGCCAGGGCGGGGTCGAGTCCGACCAGGCTCATGGCCCGCTCGACGATCCGGTCACCCTCCTCGCGGCTGAGGGTGTTCTTGCGGCGGCCGACCCCACTGCCGATGCGCGGGCCGTGGCCGGCGGCGGCGAGGATGTCGGTGCGCACGGAGGGGCGCTGAAGCTGGAGGCGCGCGAATTGCATGGACAGGGCGACGTCGCCGACCCGGCGTTCCATGGGTTTGCCCCCCAGGGTGACGGCTCCCCACGTGGGGAGGAGGAGCCCGGTGAGGACGCGCGAGAGCGTGGTTTTACCGGAGCCGTTGTCGCCGGTGATGAGCATCGCCTGCCCGGGTTCGAGGATGAGGCTGACGTCGCGCAGGACGGGCTTTTCCCACGGGGTGCCCAGGTCGTAGGTGTGTGCGACGCGGTCCGCCCAGAGGTGTTCGGTGTTGATGAGGCTGGGGGAGCCCCAGATGCGCTCGCCGTCGGCGTTGAGGAACGAGGCCGGGGTCACTCCACCGGTCCCACCCTCCCGGTCGGTCCCACCTTCCAGTCGGCTTGTGTCCCTGGGGGTTTCCGGGGAGGTGTGCCACTGGGCGGGGCCGGCCACGGCCTGGTCGGTGGGGGTGGGGCTGGGGGCGGCGCGCGTGTCCGAGAGGATGCGGCCGCTACGAATCGTGATGACGCGGTCGGCGCGCGCAGCTTCGGCGGGGTCGTGCGTGATGTGAACGACGGCGATGCCGGTGTTGGGCAGAGAGGCGAGCAGGTCGAGCATGTCGGCGCGCCCGTCTCGGTCGATCATGGCGGTGGATTCGTCGGAGATGAGCAGGCGCGGCGAGCGGGCGAGGGCACCCGCGAGCGCGAGTCGTTGGAGCTGGCCGCCGGAGAGTGATCGCGGGTCGGCGTCGGCGAGGCCGGCCAGGCCGACGCGCTCGAGCAGAGCGTCCACGTCGAGGGCCGCCACGTCGCGTTCGCTCATTCCCCAGGTGACGTCTTCGGCGACGTTTTGGCCGAGGACCAGGAGCTCGGAGCGCTGTCCGACCAGCGCGGTGCCGCCGACCGCGCCGAGCATGCCGCCGCCGGTTCGGGTGCCGACGCCGGGCGTGGCGCCCGCGAGGAGGAGGGCGAGGGTGGATTTGCCCGACCCGTTGTGTCCGACGACGACGGTGTATTCGGGGCGCTCGAGGGTGAGGGTGACGCCGCTCAGGGCGGGGTGGTCGGCGCCCGGGTAGGTGAAGGCAGCGTCGGTGAGGGTCAGGGGCAGGGGGGACGAGGCCGTGGCCTCGTCGTCGCTGTCAGCGGCGGCCGTGGGGGCATCCAGGAGCGGGTCCCACCCGGGGTCGAGCGTGATGCGGCGCAGGATCGCGCCGAGGAGCCATCGGGCGGCGAGGACCAGGAAGGCGACGCCGACGAATCGGGTGATGGGGATCCACACCCACCACCAGTCGACGAACCATTGGCCGAGCTGATGTCCAGCCTCGACGAGACCTCCGGTGTGGGGGATGTACGCGATGAGGGTGAGGAGCCCGTCGAGGCTCTTGCGGATGCTCTCGAGCCCGAGGGTGCGCAGGTCGGCCAGGACGAGGAAGGCGAGTCCCGTGCCCACCCCCCAGATGACGCCGAGGCCGGCGGCGACCGCGCTGACGGCCGCCCAGGAGGCGCTTTTCTTGTGGAGGTGTCCGATGACGAGGCCGATGAGGGCTGCCTGGAAGGAGCGCCCAGCGGTGGCGAATCCGCCGACGGCGATGGCGAGCAGGACGGTGGAGGCGAAGGCGGCGACGGAGGCGCGGGGGCGCAGCTTGAGGGAGGCCATGGCGAGGGGGACGGCCGTGGCGACTTGGAAGAGGAGCTGGAAGACGGGGGTGACGGCGGCGATGAGACCGAAGGTGACGGCCAGGCCGGAGAGCGCGCCGGCGGTCGCCACCTCAACGGGGGTGAGGCGGCGGGCGTCGCGCGCGTGTGAGCTCATGGTGTCTAGTGTTCCAGGCCCCGCCCACATCTGCGAGCGCCGGGCCGATACAGGTCGGCTTACGCTGTGGGCGCTACTGCCCGTTAAGTTCACCGAAGGGAATGTGGACGCTCGGCGTCGAGGAGGAGGCGCCGTCCACGTGTCGGCGCTGATCGTCGAAGAAGATGTGCGGCTGCAACACTTCCAGCATGGGGCCCTTCGGGAGGCCGCCCAGGAAGAAAGCGTCGTTGACGCGCAGGCCCCACCCTCGGATCGAATTAATCGCGCGCTCGTGAGCGGGGGCGCTCCGGGCGGTCACGACGGCGACATGCACCCGACGCCGATAACCCCGCGGATCACCCGCACTTTTCGACTCCTCGATCCGCTGAATCCGGTTGATCTTCTCCAGGAAATCGGCCATCGGACCACGGGAGAGAGGGACCTCGGCCAGAGCGCTCTCGCTCTCCTGATACCCGTCCAGCCCCTCGCTCTGGTACACGCGTTCGGCCGAATCGTCGGCCAGGACGCCGTCGAAGTCGAAGGCGATGCGCAGGTCGGCGTCCCCGTCGTCCGCCACGGCGCGCCCCACGACGTAGCCCGCGGCGAACCCCAGGCTGATCGCCTCACGCACGTCGGCCTCGTTCGCGGAGAGGAACAGGGACATGCGCAGCGGCTCCATGAAGCGATACGGAGCGCGGCCCTGCATGAAGATCGCGCGCGTGATGTCCAGGCCGTGACGCGCGACAGAACGCATGACGCGCATCCCCGTCTCAGGGTCGTTGCGCGAGAGGATGACGACCTCCACCAGGCGCTCGCGATCCGACAGGTCGTTCAGGGCCAGGAGGCGCCGGATGAAGGGGAAGGCGACGCCCGGTTCGAGCACGTCGTCGAGGTGCTCGCGCTGATACTCCCGATACCGCTCTTCCCCCTGCTCGCGGAACACCGCGTCCGACTCCGCCAGGTCGAACAGGGCGCTGGACGCGACCCCGATAACGAGGGCTCGCTCCAGGTCAAGCGTGTCACCCATCTGCCACTCCTTCCGCTCATGCCGGACCCCTCGCCCGACACCGTCAGGCTACGCGGGGGCATGCACATCTGCGTCCTCTCCCCCGCAAGACGATCGACGAGGCCGTGGCCGCCTCTCGCGCACCGACAGCACCCGCGAGAAACCAAGGAAAAAACACCGTGTCATAACGCCGCACTTACCCTTGTGAGGGACACCTTATTTTGTGTAGTATTCCCCTCATAATCCACAACACATGAGAGGACGCGATGAAGACCCGTCTCGCCACCCTGACCGCCATCCTGGCCACCGCCATCCTGGCCCTCACCGCCTGCGCGGGCGGGTCCGGCTCCACCACCGCCCAGTCGGAGCAAACCACCCAGGAGGCCACGGCCTCGTCCACGCGCACGATCACCGACCACGCGGGCAACGAGGTCGTCCTGCCTGAGAAGATCACCCGCGTCGCCATCGACCAGATCCCGATCGAATCCACCTACCTGGCCTACTTTGACGGCAAGGCCCCCTACCTGGTGGGCATGAGCGCCGCCCGAGTCACGGCCATGAGCCAGACGATCGCCGCCGAGATGGCACCCGAGATGATGCAGGTGGACACCAGCTACTACGACAAGGGCGAACTCAACGCCGAGGCCCTGCTCAACCTGAACGTCGACGTCGTCTTCTACAACGCCTTCAACAAGGAACACGGCGAAATGTTCCGCAAGGCCGGCATCCCGGCCGTCGGCTTCACGACAATGGGGAACCCGTCGGAGACGTACACGGAGTGGATGGAGCTCCTCGAGGACGTCTTCAACGAGGACGGCCACATGGCCGACAAGATCGCGCTCGGCAAGGACCTGGTCGCCGACGCCCGCGCGCGCACCGCGAAAGTCCCCGAGGACCAGAAGGTCTCGACGATGGTGCTCATGGGCGCGGCCGACGGACAGCTCGCGGTCGCGGGCGGCAAGGACGGCTGGTTCACCAACGAATGGGCCGACTCGCTGAACTACACGAACGTCTCGCGCGACACGGACACCTCGCACACGCCCGTCACCTTCGAGCAGGTTCTCACGTGGGATCCCCAGGTCCTCCTCGTCACCGGCAAGGGCATGTCGAACATGACGGCGAACTCCGTCCTGACGAACTCGGTGCAGGGCGTGGACTTCTCGACCCTCAGCGCCGTGAAGTCCGGACGCGTCTACTCCACCGGCCTGGGCATGTGGAACTGGTTCACCCCCAACCCGGATGCCCCCATCGTCGCCAACTGGCTCGGCGCGTCCCTGTACCCGGATCAGTTCTCCGACGTTGACCTCGTAGCCATGACGAAGGACTACTACCAGAAGATGTACAACTTCACGCTCACGGACGAGCAGGCCCGGCGCATCGTCAACCCGGACACCGCGTCCTGATACCTGTCCCCGGCCTCGTCTCCCTATCGACGAGGCCGGGGCACCTTGTGCGTGAGACGCCCGGTAAGCGTCGGGGAGAGGACATCATGACGTCTGTGTTGACCAGGAATGGGCGGCTGCGCATGTGGGTGGTCCCCACGCTGGTCGTCCTCATTGTTGTGTGCGCGGCGGCAGCCATGCTGATCGGCCGTTTTTCCGTGTCCCTGGAGGACGTGGTCGCGGCGCTACGCGCGAGGTTCTGGGGAGGAGCGCCGGTGCCCCCGCGCGTCAACTCAGTCGTCTTTGACCTGCGGGCGCCGCGCATCATCGTGGCCATCCTGATCGGCGGGGGGCTGTCGGTTGCCGGCGCCTCGTTCCAGTCGCTGTTCTCTAACCCCCTGGCCACGCCGGACACCCTGGGCGTCGCGGCGGGCACGTGCGTCGGCGCGGTCATCGCCCTGCTGCTGGACTGGAACCTGATCGGAGTGCAGGCCGCGGCGCTCGTCGCGGGCCTGGCGACGATGGCGTTTACGACGGCGATTTCACGCACGCGCACGGGTTCTTTCAACGTCATCACGCTGGTGCTCGGCGGCGTCATCGTCTCCGCCCTGGCGAATGCGGTCCTCTCGCTCCTCAAGCTCACCGCCGACCCCACGAGCCAGCTCCCCGAGATCACCTACTGGCTGATGGGCTCGCTCGCCGCGGTCACCTACCACCAGATCGCGCTGGGCGCGCCCTTCATCATCGCGGGCGTCGTCGTCATCGTGGCGCTGCGCTGGCAGCTCAACATCCTCTCCCTCTCAGAGGACGAGGCCCGCTCAGCCGGCGTCAACGTCTCCCTCATGCGAGCCGTCCTCATCGTCGCTTCGACGGTCATCACGGCCTCGGTCATTTCGATGTGCGGCCAGGTCGGCTGGGTCGGCCTGCTCGTACCGCACTGCGCGCGCATGCTGTGCGGACAGAACAATCGCGCGGTCATCCCCGTGTCGCTGCTGCTCGGGTCGGCGCTCATGATCGTCATTGATACGCTCGCGCGTTCCCTGTCGGCCTCGGAGATCCCCATTTCGATCCTGACGGCTATCATCGGCGCGCCCTTCTTTATCGTGCTGCTGCGCCGGACGGGAGGCGCGCGATGATCAGCGTCGAGAATGCGACCTTCACCTATCCGGGCGCCCCCTCCCCGATTCTGACGAACGTGTCCTTCGAGGTGCCCGAGCGCTCGCTCCTGGCGATCCTGGGGCCCAACGGCGCCGGCAAGACGACGCTGCTGCGCACCATGATTGGCCTGCAGAAGTGGGACAGCGGCCGCACGCTCATCGACGGCACCCCCATTTCGTCGATGTCGACCCGGGCGCTGGGCCGCGTCCTGTCCTACGTTCCGCAGGCACGCAACGCTTCCAACGTGGCGCTCACCGGCCTTGAGATGGTGATGGTCGGGCGCGCCCCCCACATGCGTACCCTCGCCCAGCCGGGAGCCCGCGAGGAGCGCATGGCCCGCGACGTCCTCGACGAGGTGGGCGCCGCCCACCTGGCCAACATGCCCTGCGCGACCATGTCTGGCGGCCAGTTCCAGATGATCCTCATCGCCCGGGCACTGGTTGCCGACCCGCGTGTCCTCGTACTCGACGAGCCGGAGACGGGTCTGGATTTCCGCAACCAGCTGATCGTCCTGGGACTCCTCGAGCGCCTCGTGAGGGATCGGGGCCTCGCCGTCATCATGAACACGCACTACCCGGCGCATGCCCTGCGCGTCGCGGACCAGGTCGCGCTCTTCTCCTCCACGCACGAGGCCGTGGTCGGCCCCGCCTCCTCCGTCATGAACGCGGACACCCTCGCTCGCATCTTCGGGGTGGACGTGGCGATTGGAAGCGTGGCCTTCGAGGGAGAGGACGTGCAGGCGATCGTCCCAGTTCGCCTGAGCGCAGACAAGTAGCACCGCCACACCGACAACTACTTCATCACGTTTTCGCAGGTCAGACACATTTTGTGAACAAGTGCGGTACCGTAAGAGTGTGATTCCACACGCTGTGCGCGGGTGTGTGAGAGACGCCGGGGCGCGCGGGCGGGATCGCGTCGGTCTCCGCAGGCGGGACCGACCGGTGCCCCAGCGTTGGGGCGAACACGAAGGAGGGCCCATGGCTACCGGGACCATCAAGTGGTTCAACGACGCCAAAGGCTTCGGATTCATTACTCCTGATGACGAGTCCGGCGACGTCTTCGTGCACTATTCAAACATCGTCGGCCAATCTGGGCGCCGCACTCTTCTGGAGGGCGAGAGGGTCGAATATGAGGCGATCGAGGGGCCGAAGGGCCTCCAAGCCATGAATGTGGCACGAGCCGCGTGACACTGTGTGCCCGGGTGGATTCCCCACTCGGGCACACTTGTATGAAGCGACACGTTGTCCGCTCGTCTCGCACATCATTCTCTCCTTGAGAAAACAGCCTTTTAACAAGTTTTTACGATGCCTGTGCAGTCGCTTACAAGGGCTTGCGCGGTATAGACCGCGCGGTTACTTCACCGTAGAATTGGTGGTGCACCAACGGGGGCGACCACAAGTCGGCCCCGTTTTTTGATGCGGTCGCCCACCCGGGCGACGCGGGCCCACCGGCCCACACAACACGCTGGCGTGCGGGGCGCGCTTCGCGCATCCGTGCGAAGACACTCATAAGGAGAACCCCATGAACAACATCGTCAAGGCCGAAACCGCCCCCACCATGTCCCAGGCCACCAACTCGGCTTCCGTCCTGATCGCCCTCATCGTCGTTCTCGCGGGCCTCGGCATGGCCGCCGCCCTCCAGGTCGGCTCCGTCGCTTCGGTGGTTCTCGCCGTCGTCGTCGCCCTGACCGCCCTCATCGTCTCCCCCGCGATCCTCTCGATCACTCGCACCCGCGCCTGAGCCTATGCGGGGCGCGTAAGTCTCACGCGCCCCATCCCCGCCAGCGTGACACCGCGAAGGTGTCACGCTTTTTCTTTTGGTTAAAGGACAAAACGTGTTGGCTTCGTGGCGACTTTTCGGCTTGCTGGTGCGGGAAAATCAACATTGAAGACGGTTGTTTCATCGTGGGGGTATGAATACCCCCACATGCCCGGCGTGCGGGCGAACGTGCGGGCGAACGCTTGGCCGGGTGCGGACACTCAGCGTCAGGGGTGCAGTTCACACGGAATAGCGGGTTTACGTGCGATATAGCCGGTTAGCGCACGCAATAGCAGATTCGCGCTCACATCTCAGGGGTGAATGTGCGAGCGACGCGCGAGGCCAGGCGTCGTTGCGCTGCCAACGCAGACGACCTCGCCCACGACTGCCCATCGTCGGCGTTTGTCGCCGAGGTGGTCTGCACTTTGGGCGCGACACCACCTCGAACCGTGACCACACCACCACCAAACGGGGGGAATTGCACCATTAGAGCCGCGACACGCCGGCGACACGCCGACAGGATGCTCCTAATGGTGCAAAACCCCCATCGCCAAAGATGCGGCACTCCCCGGGAGGACCGGAGGGGCCGGTGAGCACGGCCGGGCATTGAGACCAGGCCTGGCCGCGGCGCCGGAGGGCGTGGAAAGCCTGACCCAGACAAATTTCGCACATAATTTAAGACGGTAATTTTTCGAGACCATGCGAAAACGTTGCAATTCCAACGATGCAAATTCAATGTTTGAAGGAGCCGCAGGGGAATTACGTGCGAGATTACTGGGTATAGGCGCAATAGGACGAAACGTGTTGGTTACAGGGCAAAACGTGTGGGTTGTGGGTAGGCCACAGGTGTTGCGGCAGGGCCTAGCCGAGCTCCGAACCGACGCTTGTTGCCGATGAGGCGAAATGCCCGGTCGGGAAGATTCAGCCCCCTTCTGATCGGGTGGAATCTTCCCCAACGGGTTGAATACTCCCGATCAGCTACAATACTCCCGATGGGATTGATCCTGTCTGAGGTGCTGCAGCGCGGGCGCCCTAGCACAGGCACACCGCCCTCGACGATGCCAGGGACCTAGCCGCGACCAACACCTTTTGTCCTTTAACCCTCTCTTTTCCGTCGCGCCTCCTTACGCCCTGACAGCACCGTCTCCCCGCCTCGGCCTCAGCCCCTGCGGCCATGTGACTCTATTGCTCTGCAGGCGCGCGTCTCTGCGCGAGCATTGTCGCTCGCGCCAGCCCCACGGGGAGGCTTGCATATTGTGTTCTACCCCACTACAGTCTGTCGGAAGACCACGACATCATGGAGGATGCCATGACCATCACACGCGCACGCATTCGCGTCATCGTCGCGGCCGTCCTCGTCCTGGTGTTCGTCATCCCCTGGACCTACGCACACATCGCCTACGCCTGGCCCTGGAAAGAACAATCCACAGGCGAGGCCTGCACCGGTAGGTACTACCTCACCCCATACGACAAGCAACGATCCATTTTCCTCGGAGTTCTCGCCGACGGGCGAAAGGTTCGTATGGGAAGTAGGGGGGAAGTCTCCATGGGACACCAGATCGGTTCCTTCGGAATATCCGCCACCAGCGACAACGACCACTACGACTTAATCGGCCAGGCCAAAGACCTTCACCGAGGCGACAGCGCCACCGTCGAGGGGGTTGGCACCTTCACCCTCAAGGAAGCCCATTCAGACATCGTCTGGTTCACCCCCAACCCAGGAACAGCAACATTCTGCTTTGACCCAGACCCCACATTCACGATGAACAACTTCGCACAACAAGGCCACTGACGCCAGCAACCACCACCGAGCAGCACTCGCAATCAACCCACCAACGGTAGAGACGAGGGGTGGGGACCCACCGGGATCCCCACCCCTCAACCGTTCACGGAACGGTCGCCGCGACGCGGTCGACTACTCGGGCTGAGCTGCAGCGGCAGCCTGCGCGGCGGCCGGAGCCGCGGCGGCGATAGCCTCCAGCTCCGCCTCTCCGTGAGCGCCGGACACGAACCACACCTCGTACACCGAGGGCGGCAGGGCCACGCCCGAGGACAGGAACGAGTGGAAGAACGGGGCGTAGCGCCACGACTCTTGTGCGCGCGCCTGATCGTAGTCGTACACGCCCGAAGCGGCCGCGGCCTCGCCAAACATGACGGAGAACAGCGAGCCCGTGCGCTGGACGCGGTGGGCGACGCCCGCAGCGCTGAGCGCGTCCGACACGATCGTGCTGATTTCCTGCGCCGAGGCGTTGACGCGGTCGTACACACTCTGATCAGCCAGTTCGAGGGTACGCAGGCCGGCCACCGTGGCCAGGGGGTTGCCCGACAGGGTACCCGCCTGGTAGACGGGGCCGAGGGGGGCCAGCAGGTCCATGACGTCCGCGCGTCCGGCAACGGCAGCCAGGGGCATGCCGCCGCCCACGACCTTGCCGAAGGTCACCAGGTCGGGCACCCAGTCGGCGCCCTCCACGCAGGAGGAATCGACGAAGCCGGCGCCGTAGCGGCCCGCGGGCGCGCCGTCCACCCATCCGGCCACAGCCTCGAGGCCCCACCAGCCGGCGGGGTCGACGCGGAAGCCGGTGAGGACCTCGTCGAGGATCATGAGCGCGCCGTGCACGGTGCACAGGCGGCGAATCTCTCGGTTCCAGCCGGGGTGAGGCGGGACCGTGCCCATGTTGGCGGGGGCGCCCTCACAGATGACGGCGGCGATACTGTCACCCACCTGCTCGAAGCACGCGCGCAGGGCATCACCATCGTTGTAGGGCAGGACAATCGTCTGGGCGGTGATGGCCTCGGGGACGCCGGCAGAACCGGGCAGGCCACCGGTGGCGACGCCCGAACCCGCGGCGGCGAGCAGGCCGTCGGAATGGCCGTGGTAATTACCGGCGAATTTCACGATAAGGTCGCGCCCGGTGGCGCCGCGCGCCAGGCGGATCGCCGTCATCGTCGCCTCGGTGCCCGTCGACACGAAGCGGACACGCTGCGCGAAGGGCACGCGCTCGCGCACGGCGCTGGCCAGCGCCGTCTCAGTTTCGGTGGGTGCGCCAAAAGACAGGCCGCGCGAGGCGGCCTCCTGGACGGCGGCGACCACCTCGGGGTGCGCGTGGCCGAGCAGCGCCGGGCCCCACGACCCGACCAGGTCCACGTAGGAGCGCCCCTCGACGTCGGTGACGCGCGCACCGCTCGCGCTCGCGATGAAGCGCGGGGTGCCGCCGACGCCGCCGAAGGCGCGCACGGGCGAGTCCACGCCGCCGGGGATCACGGATTTGGCTTGGGAGAATGCGGTTTCGTTAGTGGTCACGGCTACCTTCACAGAAAAAAGGGGTTGTTGGTATGGTACGCGCGCTCAGCGGGCCCGGCGGGCGACCTCGAGCGCCCAGTAGGTGAGGACGGAGTCGGCTCCCGCCCGGAAGATGCCGGTGAGGGACTCGTCGATGACGCGCGTGCGGTCGATCCACCCGTTGGCGGCGGCAGCCTCGACCATCGCGTACTCGCCGGACACCTGGTAGGCGGCGACGGGAATATCAGACGCTGCGGCCACGTCCGCCAGCACGTCCAGGTAGGGTCCAGCGGGCTTGACCATGAGCATGTCGGCGCCCTCGGCCGCGTCGAGCAGCGCCTCGAAGAGGCCCTCGCGTCGGTTCGCGGGATCCTGCTGGTAGGTGCGGCGGTCGCCCTTGAGCGTGGATCCGACGGCCTCGCGGAAGGGCCCGAAGTAGGCGGACGCGTACTTCGCGGAGTAGGCGAGGATCGCAACGTCCGCGTATCCCGCCTGGTCGAGGGCGGCGCGGATCGCGGCGACCTGACCGTCCATCATGCCCGAGGGCGAGACCATGTGCGCGCCCGCGCGCGCCTGGGAAATCGCCATCGCCTGGTAGAGCGGCAGGGTCGCATCGTTGTCGACGCCGCCCTCGGAGTCGAGGAGGCCGCAGTGCCCGTGGTCGGTGAACTCATCCAGGCAGGTGTCCGCGCACACGACCAGGGCGTCACCGACCTCGGCGCGCACGGCGGCGAGGCCACGGTTGAGGATCCCGTCCTCCGCCCACGCCTGGGAGCCGATCGCGTCGCGGTGGGCGGGCACGCCGAACAGGTCGATGGCGCCCACGCCGGCGTCGGCGGCCTCGGCGGCGGCCCGGCGCAGCGAGTCGATCGTGTGCTGATACTGGCCCGGCATGGCCGCGATCTCGCGGGGTTCGTCGATGTCGTCGCGCACGAAGACGGGCCAGATGAACTTGGCGGGGTCGACGTGGGTTTCGCGCACGAGGGCGCGCATTGCGGGGGTCGAGCGCAGGCGGCGCGGGCGGATCGTCGGGATCTGGGAGGAGTCCACCCCGGCCTCGGCGAGGTAGGAGGTGACGGATTCGGGAACGGTGGTCATGAGTCTCTTTCTTCGGGTGCGTCGGAGTGGGTGGGGCGGGCCAGGGCGTCGGCGAGGGCGCGGACGATGGCATCGGGTGTGGGGGACGAGGCCTGGGCCGAGACCGCGATCCCCTGCCCCCTGGCGGTGGCTGCGGTAGGTGCGCCGATGGTCACGACCCGGGTTGAGGGGGGCGGCAGCCCGAGGAGCGGGGGGAGGGCGCGCGCCTGGGAAGATGCGGTGAGCACCGCGGCGTCGTAACGTCCAGCGCGGAAATTCCCCGCGATATCGGCGTCACAATCGTCGGCGGCGACGGGAGCGGTGGTGTATGCGTCGATGGCCTCGACGCTCCAGCCCAGCGCCCGCAGCCCGCCCGGCAGCGTATCGGGGGCGAGCGCCGACCGCGGGATGAGGACCGGGCGCGCGCCGGAGGCCGGGGCAGGGAAGCACTCGAGCAGCGCGGCGGCGGACCCGGCGCCGGTCAGGTCGGCGCTCGCGCCCGCGTGGTCGCTGATCCACCGGGCGGTGGCCTCGCCGACGGCGGCGATGCGCGTGCCGAGGGAGCGCGCTCGTGGAAGGCTGGAAACGACGGCCCGCGCGGCCCTCCAGGAGGAGAACACGACCCACGCGTACTCCCCGTTCGCGAGCCGGTCGCGGGCCGCGTCGAGGCGCGCGGACTCCAGCGGCGTCGAGACGGTGAGGGCGAGCGCATCCACGTGTGCCCCGGCGAGGCGCAGGGCGCGCGCGATCGCGTCATCGGGCTTGGCGCGGGTCAGGAGGATCCGCCGCTCGCACAGCGGGGCGCTCACGAGAGGGGCGCTCACTGGGGCTTCGTTCACGAGGGTTGCCTCGGCGCTTTCGTCGCCCCCAGGTCGGTGACCTCGGCGGCTCCGCCGTCGAGCAGCTGGCGCGCCACGTCCGCTCCGAGGCGGGCGGCCTCGCCCGGCGCGGCCTCGTCCGCCATGACCTCGCCCGGCGTAGCGTCGCCACGACCAACCGCGCCCGTGAGCACTAGCGCACCGCTCGCCTCGACCTTCTCGCGCCCGTCGACGCTCATCACGCGCGCGTCGAGCAGGAGGGTCGAGGAGGCCTCGTCCACGCGGGCGAACGCGCCCACGGGCGCCGCGCACCCCGCGCCCAGCGTGGACAAAACGGCGCGCTCGGCGGCGGCCGCGAGCGCGGTCGGCCAATCGTTGAGCGCATCGACGAGGGCGTGCAGGAGGGGGTCCTCCTCGTCGCGTGTTTCGATGGCGAGGGCGCCCTGCGAGGGGGCGGGCATCATGATGGTGGGGTCGAGCACGTCGGTGGCGTGGGCGTCGAGGCCGATGCGTCGCAACCCGGCAAGGGCGAGGACGACCGCGTCGAGGCGACCGCCCGTGCCGAGGGCGGAGGGCGCGGTGCCAGCGTCGGCGCCCAGGTCGATGCCGCGCACGCGCGAGAGCCTCGTCGGGACGTTGCCGCGCAGGTCGCGGACAAACAGGTCGGGGCGCGCGGCGAGCACCTGGGCGGCGCGCCTGGGTGAGCCCGTGCCGACGAGCGCGCCCTCGGGAAGCGCCGACAGTGTCGCCCCGTCGGCAGCGCACAGGGCGTCGCGGGGGTCTTCGCGCTGCGGGACGGCCGCGATGCGCAGGCCCGGCGTGGGGGCGGTGGGCAGGTCCTTGAAGGAGTGGACGGCCAGGTCGCACTCTCCCCCAAGGAGGGCGAGCCGCAGCTGCGCCGCGAACACGCCGACTCCTCCGAGCGCGGCCAGGGGCGCGGCGGACACGTCGCCGTGCGTGCGCACGACCTCCAACTGAACGCGCACGTCCTCGCCGAGGCGAGCCCCGGCCTCTTCGATCGCCCGCGCGACGGTGGTGGATTGGGCGAGCGCCAGGCGCGATCCCCTGGTTCCCAGAACGATTGTCCGCCAGGTCATAGCAGTCCTTTCGCGCCCGCGCGGGCGTGGGTGACGACGGAAGCGATGCCTGTTCCGGCGACCCAGGCGCCCGTGAGCGCCACGCCGCCCAGGCGCCGCACCTGCTCCTCGAGCACTCTCACGCGGGCGCGATACTCGGGGGGCAGGGGCGGGAGCGTGCCGTTCCATCGGGCGAGCAGGTGGTCGGTGACGGCCTCGGGGGCGATGTTCACGCCGGTGAGGGTGCGGATGTCGCGCAGCGCCCCCTCGACGGTGACGGCGGGTTCGGCCTCGCCGAGGCGCCCGTATGACAGGCGCAGCAGGTGGGTGTGGGGCGCACACTGGTCGGCGAGCCAGGGCCACTTGACGGTGAGGTGGGACAGGGCCTTGGCCGCGACGGGTCGCTCGTCAGCGGGGGCGGGCGCGACCAGGAGGCCCTGGGAGACTGGCGCGTCGTCCAGCTCGGGGGCGCGGACGGCCAGGGTGAGGCGCGCGATGGGCGCGCCCTCAGGAACGCTCACATCGGGCACGAGGCCGGGGATGCGCGCCTGGGTCAACAGGCGCAGGGCGGCGCCGGCGCTGCAGGCGAGGACGAGGCGCTCCGTCGTGACGCTCACGCCCGGGCCGGCCGGCACGGGTTCGGCTCCGGGTGTCGGCCCGGGCCCCGTCGGCCCGCACTCGAGGGTCCATCCCGCGGCCGCGCGCGTCATCGCGAACGCGCCGGTGCGGGTCAGGACGGTTCCCCCGGCCTCCTCGATGGCGGCTCGCAGCGCGTCGACGAGGACGAACATGCCACCCTCGACGCAGGCTTCGGGGGTGCGTCGTGATCCGGCGGCGGCCAGGCGCGCGGCGACCGCAGCGGCCAGGGATCCGTGGCGGGCGGTCTCGGCCCGCAGTCCGGGGGCGACCGTGTCGGTTGCCAGCATGGAGGGGTCGGCGGTGTAGATGCCCGCGATGATCGGCCGCACCGAGCGCTCCAGCACGTCCTGCCCCATGCGCGCGGTCACGAAACCAGCCAGAGTGTCCCCGGCCTGGTCCATGCCGACGCCGCCGCCCATCGAGCGATCCTTCAGGGCGCGGCGCACGCCGGCCTCGCCGAGCACGCGCACGCAGTCCGGCGCGCCCGGGTGGGCCGGGATACCCAGGAATGAATCGCGCAGGAAGGGCCGCAGCTCCCATCCACCGCGCAGGGCGGGGGCGTACAGGCGGGCGCCCGAGCCGGCGGGCTCGACCGAGGTCAGCCCCAGGGCCTCGACGATCGACGAGGTGTCGGTGCCTCGCACGACGTATGTCTCCGCGCCCAGGTCCACGCTCGCGCCACCGACCGTGCCACGAGCGATGAGGCCTCCCAGGTATCCGCGCGCCTCGATGAGGAGGGGGCGCGTGCCCGCGCGGGCCAGCTCCCAGGCGGCGACGAGGCCGGCGATGCCTCCGCCGACGACGACCGCGCCGGGGTGGGTGGGGGTGGCCGAGCGGGGGCTCATCGGGAGCCTCCCAGCTCGCGGACCAGCTCGACGATGCGCGTCAGGACATCGGGGTCGGTCGTGGGCGGCACGCCGTGCCCGAGGTTAAAGACGTGGCCGGGGGCGGAGCGCCCGGCATCGAGAATATCTCGAACAGCGTGTTCGATAACGTGCCACGGAGCCTGCAACAGTGCGGGGTCCAAATTCCCCTGCACGGCCTTTCCGGGCACCTGGGCGACGGCCCACGCCAGGTCCGTCTTCCAGTCGACGCCCACGCAGTCGGCCCCGACCTCGGCCATGTCGGCCAGGATCGGAGCGCTGCCCGTGCCGAAGTGGATGAGCGGGGCGCGCTCGCCGGTCACCGGGCTGACGGCGCCCGCGACGCGCTGCGCAACCATGCGCGAGTACGGCGCGACGGACTCGCGATAGGTGCGAAGCGAGAGGGAGCCCACCCACGAGTCGAAGAGCTGCGCGGCGCTGGCCCCCGCCTCGACCTGAGAGGTGATGAAGTCGGCGCTCACGCGCGCGCACCAGCTCATGAGGGCGTCCCATGCGCCCGGGTCGGACGCCGCGAGCGCGCGCGCCGCCAGGTGATCGCGGGAGGGACGCCCCTCGACCATGTACGCGGCCAGGGTGAAGGGGGCGCCGCCGAATCCAATGAGGGGTGTCGACCCCAGCTCGCGGACCGCCGCGGCGACGCCGTCGCGCACACACTGGACACCCTCGCCGCAGTCGCGCGTACGCCCGGTCGAATCGGTCCAGGAGCCCTCGCCATAGCGATGGCTCGCCAGTTCGTCGATGCTCTCGCGCGTGCGATAGGGGCGATCGAGGACCGGGCCGACACCCGGCTCAATCTCGACGCCCACCCCGGCCAGGCGCAGGGGGACCATGATGTCCGAAAAGAAGATGCCCGCGTCCACGCCGTGGCGTCGCACGGGCTGCGCCGTCGCCTCGGCGGCCACGTCGGGGCGCAGGCAGGCCTCGAGCATGGGCAGGCCGACGTCGGCGCGCAGCTGGCGGTACTCCGGCAGGGAGCGCCCGGCCTGACGCATGAACCACACGGGCGTGGGCCCGCGTCGCCCGGTCAGGGCGGCGATCAGCGGGGGCGTCGTCATGTGTCTCCCTTAATTTAATGATGTTTTCGTGCGTTAATTCGCGCATTTCCGTCGTTTTCCAGTCTAGTTCAAGACAATTTCTCACACGCCACAAATGCCCGGATTGACGCGCCTTTATGCCGGTTTATCCGCAGCAGACAGCCATTTATTGAGCCGACATTTCGAAATGACACGGCGTCACCAACATAAATAGGCTGCGGGCACTGCCCGCGCCACCCGCGTGCCCTTAAATGGACGCGTTGTGACTATTCATGTGCTGTCCGCGGACCACCGCTTCGCTCCCCTCGATGACATCGCCAGGCTCTCCGGCGCGACCGACCTGGGCCCCACGCTCATGCGATCGCTACCGCACGCCCGCGGAGTCATGGTCCTGCGCACCTGCAATCGGGTCACCATCTACGTCGACGCCCCGGCCTCGACCGACCCTCACGCGCTCAAGGACGCGGTGGAGCGCGAGCTCGCCACCGCCTCGCACAGTCCCCGCGCCGACGTGCGCCTGCGCCACCTGTGGGGCCGCGACGGCCTCGTCGACCTGTTTGCGACGGCATCCGGGCTGGAATCAATGGTCGTCGGCGAGCGCGAGATCGCCGGGCAGATGCGCCGCGCCGCGCGCACGGCCTGGGAGGACGGGACCCTCAGCTGCGACCTG
Source organism: Schaalia sp. HMT-172 (assembly GCF_030644365.1). Taxonomy (NCBI): domain Bacteria; kingdom Bacillati; phylum Actinomycetota; class Actinomycetes; order Actinomycetales; family Actinomycetaceae; genus Schaalia; species Schaalia sp. HMT-172. The sequence continues at coordinate 24,862 of NZ_CP130058.1, read as the reverse complement.
GGGCGCGCCGCCGAGCGGGCGTCGGCCGCATCGCGCCGCGTCGCCACCGAGACCGGACTGGCCGGGGCGGGCCGTTCGGTCGTCGCCGTCGGCCTCGACATGGCTGCGGCTCACCTGGGGCGGTGGGAGGCCACGCGCGTGCTCATCGTCGGCACGGGCGCCTACGCGGGGGCGACCGTCAGCGCCCTGGACGCGCTTCGCGCATCCGACGTGTCCGTCTACTCGACGTCGGGGCGCGCCCGCGAATTCGCCGAGGGACGAGGCATCGGCTGGGTTGACGGCACCGACCTTACCACCGCCCTGACGCGCGCCGACCTGGTCGTGACGTGCCGGGGACTGGGAAGCCCCATCCTGACCCGCGACATGGCCGCCGCCTCCGGGCACACCGTCGTCCTGGACCTGGCCCTCATGCGCGACACCGACAACTCCGTCGGCTCGCTCCCGAACGTGACGCTTATCGACCTGCCGACCATCCAGGCCTCGGTCCCGGCCGCGGATGCCGACGCGCTGAATCACGCCCGCGCCATCATCGACGAGGAGGTCTCCTCCTTCGAGCGAGGCCTCGGCGCCCGATCCATGGACCCGGTCGTTCGGCACCTGCGCTCGCGCGTCTTCCGCATCGTCGAGGAGGAGATCAACCGCCTCGGCGACGCCCCCCTGTCGACCGACGACGCCGCGCGGGCGCTGCGCCACCTGGCCGCGCGCCTCATCCATAACCCGACCGTCATGGCGCGCCGGGCAGGCGAGGAGAGCCAGCAGGAACGCTACCTGGAGGCCCTCGGCGTGGTCCTCGGCATCGACGAGGCCACCCTGGCCTGCTGCGACAATGCTGGCGCGCACGCTTTCTCGCCCGATAGTCACGGGTTCCACCCTCACACTGTCACACCGAAAGTTGCCAATTTATTTCAAAAGTGAAATACTGCAACGTTCACTCCCAACGGTGAAAGGTATTAACGATGTCCACCCCGAACTACGGTGGCCAGCCCGGCCCCAACGGTCAGTTCCAGGGCCAGGTGCCCCAGCAGGGCGCCTACAACCCCCAGTTCCAGGGCCAGGCACCCGTGCCCGGCCCCAACGGTCAGTTCCAGGGCCAAGTCCCCGCGCCCGGCCCCAACGGTCAGTTCCAGGGCCAGGTCCCCGCGCCCGGCCCCAACGGTCAGTTCCAGGGCCAGGTGCCCGCACCCGGCGAGAAGAAGAGCCGCGGAAAGATGGCGGCCATCATCTCCGTCATCGTCGTTGCCGTCCTGGTTGTCGTCGGTGGCGGCGCCTTCGCGCTCAGCCGCTTGGGTGGTGGCGGCTACAAGAGCCCCGATGCCCTGGCACAGGGCATCGATTCCGCTTTCGCGAAGAACTCTCTCGTGTCGTTGGCGGGCGCCGCGTCGCCCGAGGAGCTCAACGCTGCGACGGCCTGGCAAAAGGACTACAAGCACAACGGCGGCACCGATTGGTCCAAGCTGATGGACCTGAAGGCCCTCAAGGACTACGTCGACCAGATCGACATCAAGAAGTCCGAGATGGAGTACACGGTCGACACCAAGTCCGATCAGGTGGCACTCATCACCATCACGAAGTGGGAGGGTGACGTTGAGATCAAGCCGGAACTCGCCGACAAGATCCGCGAGCACTACAAGGAGGCCAAGGGCTCGGACCTGACGGCCAACGAGTCGCAGGCCTTCGACAAGATGAAGCAGGAAATCCAGAACAACCCGGTCTCCTCCGGTAACGTCCTGAAGAATTTCCCGAACAACAAGCTCACGCTCGTCTCCGTGAAGGAAGACGGCAAGTGGTACCTGTCCGGCTACATGACGGTCGCCGAGCAGTTCCTGGGAACCGGTTCGGCTCAGCCGAACTACTCCGCGAACTTCACCGACGTCAAGGGCGCTTCCTCTCCCGAGGAGGCGGTGTCGGGCATGGTCGACGCCCTGCGTAACGGAGGGAGCATCGGCAGCGAGGACGTCTACCGCTACCTCGACCTGCCCGAGCGCCGCGTCGCGGCGGTCTACGGCGGCGGATCGTCCTCGTCCGGGTACTCCGCGTCCGGCATGGGCGGCAGCGGCGTGCAGGTGACGTGGGGCCTGAGCTCCACGAAGGTCTCGGGCGGCGCGATCGTCAACCTCGGCACGACGTCCATCACCATGGGCCAGTACAAGGTCGAGTTCAACGGCGATTCGCTGACGGTCTCCTACCCGGACACCGACACGCGTACATTCAGGACGACCACCAAGACGATGACCACCAACTACACGGAAGGCCTCGTCAACCCCGAGCGCCTCGGAGTGTTCACCGTGGAGGACGCCAACGGCTGGCACGTGTCACTCGTGCGCACCATCGGTAACCTCAACCTGCTGGCCGCCAGCGACGACGCGGTCAACCAGGCCATCGACGGACTGTGGTCTGCTACCGGCTCCCACGACGTCGACGTGTCCAAGGACGAGATGCGTGACCTCGCGCTGAACAACAAGCCCGTCGGCGCGCTGCTGGTCATCGGCTGGAACTTCGCGAAGAACATGAAGTGACGCAGCCGTAGCCAGGGGGGTGGGAATCCGCAACGGGTTCCCGCCCCCTTCGCGTATCTGCCCGGGGGCGCGCCGCGTGGCCGACACCACCCGGGGCCCGGGCGTGCGCCGGCGCCCGTCTCATCGGCATCGCTCGTCGTCGCGAAGCTGCCAGGTCGGTCCTTACACTGGAAGAATGAGCACCCAGAAGAACGAACCGCGCGCCCTCGCCCTCGGCGTTTCCTGCTACGTGATCTGGGGTTTCTTCCCCCTGTACTTCTCGACGCTCTCCCCCGCCGGCGCCGTCGAGGTCATCGTCCACCGCGCGGTGTGGGGCCTCTTCTTCTGCCTGGTCGCGCTCGCCCTAACGGGTTCACTGGGGAAGATCCGCGCGCTGATCGCCGACCGGGGAGCCCTGTGGCGCCTGGCGGTGGCGGGCGCGCTCGTCGTTGTCAACTGGTCGGTGTACGTGTACGCGGTCCTCGCCGGCCACACGACGGACGCGGCGGTCGGCTACTTCATCAACCCCCTCGTGACGGTTGCGCTGGGCCTCATCGTGCTGCGCGAGCGCGTCACGCCGATCCAGAAGGTCGCCCTGGCCCTCGGCGTGCTCGCCGTCGTCATCCTGGTCGTCGGCCAGCGCTCGGTCCCCATCGTCTCCCTCACGCTCGCCCTCACGTTCGGCCTGTACTCCCTGGTCAAGAAGGACGTGGCCGCGCGCGTCGACCCGCTCGCGGGCATGGCGATCGAGACGGCGGCGGTCTCACCCGTCCTGCTGGGCTACTACGCGTACCTGGCGGCCACGTCCTCCACGTCCTTCCACACGATCGCCGCTACCGACGAGGCCGGGGTGTCCTGGCCCCTTCACCTGGCCCTCCTGGTGGGCGCGGGTGCGCTGACGATGATCCCGCTCATCATGTTCGCCTCGGCGGCAAGGGGCCTGACCCTGGGGACGATGGGTTTCCTGCAGTACCTGGGGCCCACCCTGCAGCTCCTCGTCGCCGTGTTCATCTTCCACGAGGCCGTGCCAATGTTCCGCTGGATCGCGATGGGCGTCGTGTGGGTGGCGTTGGCGTGCCTGAGCGCTGACTGGCTGCTCTCCTCGGTTCGCGCCAAGCGCCTGGCGCGCGCCGCGCACCGGGACTGAGCCAAGGCCTGCCACGCCGGGCACGCCGGGATAGGGAACCGGGCCTCACCCTGCACGCTCTCCTTTTGGCCCCATGAGGTAACGCGCCCCGAAATTTCGCATGCAATTCGATTGGCTGACGTTTCAACAACGTCTGAAAACGTCGGAATTTCAACGACGTAAATTCAAAGTTTGAAACAGTGGCAGGGGAATTGCATGCGACATTGGTCGTGGGCTCAGTAATGAGGGTCCGAGAGCCCGGATGCGAAGTGAGCCTGACCCCACCGGTGTGGAGGGCGCCGGAGGGTCCGGAGGGCACGGGCGGGCTTCGAGATCGACCACTCCGAGCCGTAGGCTCGCGTGTGGCGATCTCGCGGGCGGCCGGGCCCGGAGGCGCCCGGAACACCAGCGGTGCCACAAGCAACAACATGCAGCGCCAACGGCGAGCGGGCGGCCGGGCCCGAAGGCGCCCGGAACATCAGCGGAGCACACCAAGCAGCCCGAGCCAGCAAGCGGGCAAACCGCCCCTTACTCTCCGACGCCGGGCTCCGGGCGGCCCGTGTAGTTGACGAAGCGCGCCATGTCGCCCTGGAAGAGTGCGGTGACGGTCGCGGTCGCGCCCGCGCGGTGCTTGGCGACGATGATGTCGGCCTCGCCGGGGCGGTCTTCCTTGTCGTAGTAGTCGGGGCGGTGCAGCAGGATGATGATGTCCGCGTCCTGTTCGAGCGAGCCGGATTCACGCAGGTCACTCATCATGGGCTTGCGGTCGGTGCGCCCTTCCGAGTTACGGTTCAGCTGCGCGACCGCGATGACGGGGATGTCGAGGTCCTTGGCCAGGAGCTTCAGGTTTCGCGACATCGCGGAGACTTCCTGCTGACGCGACTCGACCTGGCGGCCGCTCGTCATGAGCTGGAGGTAGTCGATGACGACGAGGCCCAGGTTCTCTTGCTGCTTGAGGCGGCGGCACTTCGAGCGGATCTCGGAGATCGTGATGTTCGCGGAGTCGTCGACGAATAGGGGGGCTTCGCTTATGCGTGAGGTGGTTTCGGCGACCTTGCGCCAGTCGACGTCGCTCATTTTGCCGGCCTGCATCTTGGACAGGCGCACGCCGGACTCGGCGGAGAGCATGCGCATCGCGATTTCCTGGGAGCTCATTTCTAGCGAGAAGATGAGCGAGGTGATGCCGTGCTTGATGGAGGCCGAGCGGCAGAAGTCCAGGGCGAGCGTGGACTTACCCATGGCGGGTCGGGCGGCGACGATGATCATCTGGCCGCCGTGCAGGCCCTGGGTGAGTTCGTCGAGGTCGGTGAAGCCTGTGGGTACGCCGTTGAGCTTGCCCTGGTTCTTCTCGATGTCCTCGAGCGCGTTGAGGATGTCCGAGCTCATCTGGTTCATGGATACGTAGTCGCTGGTTTCGCGCCCGTCGGAGACGGCGTACACCTCGGCCTGGGCCTGGTCGACGATCTCGTCGACGTCGCCGCCGGCGTCCGCGTAACCGAGCTGGACGACGCGCGTGCCCGCGGTGACGAGGCGGCGCATGATGGCGCGTTCGCGCACGATGCGCGCGTAGTAGGCGGCGTTCGCGGCGGTGGGCACGGAGGCGATGAGGCTGTGCAGGTAGGCGGCGCCGCCCACCTTCGACAGGACGCCCGCGCGCTTGAGTTCGCCGGCGACGGTGATCGCGTCGGCGGGTTCCGCGCGGCCGTTGAGCTCGACGATGGTGTCGAAGATGGTCTCGTGGCTGGGCTGGTAGAAGTCCTGCCCGCGCAGTATCTCGGAGACGACGTTGGCGGCCTCGGTCGTCAGCATCATGGACCCGAGGACGCTCATCTCCGCGTCGATGTCCTGCGGGGGGACGCGGTCGAACTGGTCGTCGGACATCGTGATCCTCTCGGGTGCGGTGGCTTGCCTGGACGAGGCCGGGGCCGGGTTCGGCGGCCACAAACGGCCTGTGGCCCTGTGGATACAGAGCCGTCAGGCGAAGACTAACGCGTTGTAGGCGATTGCGCGACCGACGCTGTGCACGGACATGTGCACATATTGTGGATAACCTGTGCACAACGCCGATTGAGCCTGTGCACAGGGTTTAATGACCGCTCTGTCAGGGCAGATATGCTCATCACAGTCACATCGTTGTCATTCATTGAGCTGTCTAGAATTCCTGTGTGCACTGATATCCACAGACCTGTGCACATGTTGTGGATAAGAAGCGGAGCGTGTTATGAGCAGCAATCGTGGAGCGGCCACCCCGTCCTCCCCGTCGCCCGACGAGGGGGCCACGGCCTCGTCGATGCCGACGATCACGACGGGCAAAATCCTGTCCCTGGCCCTGCCCTCCCTGGGCGCGCTCATCGCAGAGCCGCTGTTCACCGTCATCGACTCCACGATGGTCGGCCACCTGGGCACCCCGCAGCTGGCGGGCCTGGGCATCGCGTCGACCGTCCTGAACACCGCGGTCGGCCTGTTCATCTTCCTGGCCTACTCGACGACCTCGCTGGCGGGGCGCCACCTGGGGGCCGGGCGCCGCGACCTTGCGATCCGCTCGGGGGTGGAGGCCATGTGGCTGGCGGGCGGCCTCGGCGCGTGTGCGGCGATCCTCCTGGCCATCTTCGCCTCGCCCCTGCTCACTTGGCTGGGCGCCGACGCGGCCACCATGCCGCACGCCCTGGCGTACCTGCGCGCCTCCGCGCCCGGCCTCGTCGGCATGTTCGTCGCCCTGGCGGCCACCGGCACCCTGCGCGGCCTGCAGGACACGCGCACCCCGCTGGTCGCCGCCTCCGTGGGCGCGGCCTTCAACGCGGCGGCCAACTGGACGCTCATGTACCCCCTCGGCCTGGGGGTCGCTGGGTCCGGCCTGGGCACCGCCATCACGCAAACCCTCATGGCGGCCTTCCTCGGGTGGATCGTCGTGCGCGCCGCCCGCCGCCAGGGCGTGAGCCTACGCCCCTCCACCTCCGGCCTGTTTGGCGCGGCGCTCGAGGGGGCACCCCTGCTCGTGCGCACCCTCGCGCTGCGCGTCGCCCTCCTCGCCACCCTCGCGGCCGTCACCGCGATCTCCACGCAGGCCCTGGCCGCCCACCAGATCGTGTGGACCCTGTGGAGCTTCGCCGCCTACGTCCTCGACGCCCTCGCGATCGCCGCGCAAGCCCTCGCCGGCTTCGCGTCCGGAACCGGCGAGCGAGGCGCGATCCAGCCCCTCCTGCGCACGCTGGCGCGCTGGGGACTCAGCTTCGGCACGGCCGTCGGCGTCGCCCTGGCCTTCACCGCGCCCTGGATCACGCGCATCTTCACGACCGACCAGACCGTCATCGACTACGCAACCGTCGCCATCATCGTCGGCGCCCTCTTCCAGCCGATCGCCGGCTACGTCTTCCTCCTCGACGGCGTCCTCATCGGCGCGGGGCGCGGGCGCTACCTCGCGGGCGCGTCCGTCCTCAACCTCCTCGTCTACGCGCCCATCCTGTGGCTCATCGCCCACTCCGCCACGCTCACGAGCTCCCCGTCCGTGGCCCTCGCCCTGGTCTGGCTCGCCTACTCCGCCGTCTACACGGGCATGCGGGCACTCACCAACGGCTACGGCGCGCGCTCCCTATGACCCGACTTACGAGGCCGGGGCCGGCCCGGGCCACCGCGCCCGGTTCCGCTCGCCTGGGCGCCCCGACGAGCCGGCCACGGCCTCGTGCCGCGATCCCCGAAACGCGACGGGACATGCCCTGGCGAAGCCGCACCCACCCGTGTAGACTGGGCAGCTGGACTATCCGCACCCGCGGCCGGTCCAGCAGGCCCCCCGGGGCCATACGCAACGCCCTCCTGTCACGGACCGTCCGTGACCGTAAAGACCATAGGAGGTGGGAACCAACGTGCGTAACTACGAACTGATGGTGATCCTCGATCCTTCGATCGACGAGCGCACCGTCGCCCCCACGATGGAGAAGTACCTGGCGCCCGTGGCTGCCAACGGCGGATCCGTCGAGAACGTTGATATCTGGGGCAAGCGTCGCCTTGCTTACGACATCCTCAAGCGTTCTGAGGGCATCTACGTCGTCATCGACATGACCACGACCCCCGAGGTCGCTCTTGAGATCAACCGCCGCATGGGCATCGACGAGACCATTCTCCGCACGAAGCTCCTGCGCCCCGACGCTCACTGAGCCGACACCACCCCTAAGCCCGAGGAGCCGACATGGCCGGAGATACCGTCATCACAGTCATCGGTAACCTGACCGCTGACCCCGAGCTGCGTTGGACGCAGTCCGGTGCCGCAGTCGCCGATTTCACGGTGGCCTCCACCCCGCGAACCTACGACCGTAACGCCGGCGAGTGGCGCGACGGCGACACTCTCTTCATGCGCTGCTCCGTGTGGCGCGACACCGCTGAGAACGTCGCCGAGTCGCTGCGCAAGGGTATGCGCGTCATCGTTCAGGGTCGCCTCACCCAGCGCTCGTACGACACCCAGCAGGGTGAACGTCGCACGGTCGTTGAGCTGCAGGTCGACGAGGTCGGCCCCTCCCTGCGTCGCGCACGCGCGCAGGTCACCCGCACCACCCCCAGCGGTGGTGGCGGCTACCAGTCCGACAACCGCGGCCAGCAGCAGGGCGGCTACCAGCAGGCAGCCCCCCAGGGCGGCGGCGGTTACGGCGGCGGCCAGGGTGGATACGGCCAGGGCGGTGCCAACTACGGCGCACCGACCGGCGGCTCCCCCGAGGACCCGTGGCGCAGCGCCCCTTCCGGCGGCTCCACGTCCTTCGGCGACGAGCCCCCGTTCTAAAGTCGCGCGCCCCGGCTCTCGCGCCGGATGGCGCCACGTCGAAGACACCACGCTTGGGGCGGGATGACCCGCCCGGATTCACTAGGAGACCATCATGGCGAAGCCCCAACTTCGCAACAAGCCCATCAAGAAGAAGGCCAACCCGCTGAAGTCGGCCAAGATCGACAAGATCGACTACAAGGACACCGCCCTGCTGCGCAAGTTCATCTCGGACCGCGGCAAGATCCGCGCCCGCCGCGTGACCGGTGTTTCCACGCAGGAGCAGCGCAAGATTGCTCGCGCCGTCAAGAACGCGCGTGAGATGGCTCTGCTGCCCTACTCCACGACCGGCCGCTGATAAGGGAAGGACACAGCTGATATGGCTACCACGAAACTGATCCTCACCCACGACGTCCCCAACCTCGGCCACGCCGGCGAGGTCGTCGAGGTCAAGGCTGGCTACGCCCGCAACTACCTGGTCCCCCGCGGCTTCGCCGCCAAGTGGACCGCTGGCGCCCAGAAGCAGATCGACCAGATCGCCGCTGCCCGCCGTCGTCACGAGATCGCCACGATCGACGACGCCCGCGTCGTGCGCGACGCCCTGCAGGCCGCCGTCGTCGAGGTGTCCGGCAAGGTCGGCACCTCCGGTCGTCTCTTCGGCGCTATCTCCGCTGCGACGATCGCTGACGCGGTCAAGGAGCAGCTGGGCCAGACCATCGACCGTCGTCGCGTCATCATCGCCTCGCCCATCAAGGCTGCCGGCGACTACACGGTGACCGTCGGCCTGCACCCCGAGGTGTCCGCGACCCTGAAGGTTCGCGTTATCGCCACGAAGTGACGGCTTCACGCATCGGTTGAATGCTGAAGGGGTGGCCCCCGCTCATGCGAGCGGGGGCCACCCCTGTGCTATGCCCACTGAGCCTGCTGTGAGCTCTGGGAGTGCTGGGCCCCAGCATGTCATGCTGGGCCTGACGGGCCGTTCAGGGCGTCACGAGGAGCACGGTCGGGCAGGGAGCCACTCGCATTGGTTTCTACGCGGATAGGTTGTGCAGATAGGGATAGGTTATTCACTTGCGGATAGGTTATTAAGCTATCCGGATGTTCATAACCTATCCGGATCGTCATTTCCTATCCGCGTGCACGGCGTGAACCAGCTACCGCGACAAGGATCGGCGCACGGCACTGTTCAGCGCTCGCAGAGCACACGCACAGGGCATTCCAGCGCGACGCACGCGGCGATAAACACGCACCAGCAACATGAAGGCCCGAGACCTCTCCCCAACGCGCGAGCCTCTCCGCACACAGTGCGGGCCCCGAGGATCCTCCTCGGGGCCCGCACCATCGCAGCGAGGCGGCGCTAGGACGCGCGGCTAGTTTCTTCGGCCGCCGTTATTGTTGCCGCCGCCGTTGTTCCCGCCGCCGGTGTTATTGCCGCCGCCGGTATTCCCGCCGCCGTTGTTATTGCCGCCGCCGTTGTTATTGCCGCCGCCGTTGTTCCCGCCGCCGTTATGATTCCCGCCGCCGGTGTTGCCGCCGTTACCGCCGCCGGTGTTGCCGTCCTCGTCGGACTCCTTCGTCGGCTCAGCCGAGGGGGTCGCCTCGGGGGTCGGCGTCGCAGTCGGCTCGGACGAGGACTGCGGGGCCTCGCTCGTCGCGGTCGGCACGGGCGTCGGAGCGTTGTTCTGGACCTTGCGGTTCGACTCGACCTTCCACGGGAAGTCATCGCCCGGCAGGTCCGCGGTCGCCGGCTTCATGTAGTCGATCCACACGTCCACCGGCCAGTCGCCGCCGTGGAACTGATCCAGGCCACCCACGTCATCCAAGGGCACAGAGTTACCATCAGCATCCGACTGGTACATCGACACGGCGGTCACCATGCCGGGCACGAAACCGATGAACTGCGCGGACAGCTGGTCCGAAGAGGTACCGGTCTTGCCCGCGGTCACCAGGCGCGCGATCGAATTGTCGACGCGGTTAGCCGTGCCATCACCCTTCGTGACTGCCTCGAGGGCCGGCATGATCGACGAGACCTCCTCGACATCGAAGACGCGCGTGGGCTCAACGTCACCCGAGTACACGAGCTTGTTGTTGGAATCCTCAACCTTCTTCACAATGTGCGGAGTGACGCGCTGGCCACCGTTCGCGATCGTCGAGTACGCGGTCGCCAAGTCGATGTTGTGCGGCGAAGAGGGGCCCAGCACGTTGAGGAGCTCATCGTTCAAGCCCACCGTGTCCTCGGGGATGCCCGCGTCGATCGCGGCCTTCATCGTATTCTCCGGCTCCACGTCATCATTGAGTCCCACGAACACCGTGTTCATCGAGTACGCGGTCGCCTTCACGAGGGTGACGTTGCCGAAAGAATAGCCACCGTCATTCGACACGGGGGTCCCCATGCCTCGGAAGTACTGCGGCGACTTACCCGAATAGGTGTCGTACACCGTGCCACCCAGGCGCGCGTTCGCCAGGAGCGCGAACGGCTTGAAGGAAGAACCCGCCATCGCGATATCCTGCGTCACCGCGTTCTGCTGGCGCTTCTCGTAGTCGGCGCCCGCATACTCGGCGAGGATCTCGCCCGTCTCAGGATCCATCGACGACAGGGCGACGTGCTGGTACGTGGGATCCCAGCCATCGACCTCGTTCATGCCCTCGGCGGCGGCGACAGCCTGCTCCTGGTGCTCCTTGTCGATCGTGGAGGTGATACGCAGGCCACCCTGGCCGATCCTGTCCTCGTCGAACTGTCCGGAGGCCAGCAGCTCCTCCTTAACCTGGGCCATCAGGTAGCCGTTCGTACCCGTCATCGACGCGCTATTGAGCGTGTCGGGGTCGATCGTCTCGGGGAACACGGCGGCGTCACGCTCGGATTGGCTCAGCCACCCGTCCTCGACCATAAGGTTCAGGTCACGTTCCCAACGCTCCTTCGCCTTATCCGGGTTCACGGCGGGATCCCACGCGGAAGGCGCGGGAATGACGGCGGCCAACAGTGCAGACTCGGACAGCGTCAGCTGATTGGCGCCGTGGCCGAAGTAGGCCTGCGCGGCCGCGTCAATACCGTAGGCGCCACGACCGAAGTAGATCGTGTTCATGTACGCGCCGATGACCTCGTCCTTGGACTTCTCGCGGTTGATCTTAATCGCCAAGACCGCTTCCTTGAGCTTGCCCGTGTACGACGTGGTCTCGCCCATGTAGTAGCGCTCAACGTACTGCTGCGTCAGGGTCGAACCACCCTGGCGCGCGCCGCCGCGCAGGTTGTTGACGAGGGCACGGAAGATGCCCTTCAGGTCGACGCCGTTGTTCGTGTAGAACGTGCGGTCCTCGGAGGCGACGATCGTCCTGGGCACATAGTCGGGCAGGGTCGTCGTGTCGATGATCTGCCTGTTGATGTCGCCGAGGGTGCCCATCTCGGTAGTGCCATCCGAGTAGTAGACGGTGGTCTTCTGCGCGAGCGCCAGGTCATCCGGCGCGGGGATGCTCAGCGTGTTGTACAGGTACAGGAACACGGCCATGCCTGCGATGAAGATACCCAGGAAGATGGTCAGGATTCCGAAGCCAATGCGCTTGACCCAGCGGAAACGCTTCTTCGCGGGACGCTTCTTGTCACTCGACGAGGCCTTGGCGGCCTTCCTCGAGGAGCGCGACGAGCGTCGCGAGGGCAGGGAGTCCCGCCCGGACGCGCTGTGCTTGTCCGGTTCGACGATGTCGTTCCAGCTGGATTTTCCGTTGCTAGTCGCCACGTGTTCGCCCTTTCAGCGGATTGTTGTACCCCTAGGTTAACCATGTTTCCTGAAAGAACCCCAAAGTATGAATACAAACACAGGGGGGTGGGTGCGCGTTGCGGCGCACTCACCCCCCTGCCAGCGGTCCTTCAGTGAGGTCGTATTAGGACCACTGCTCCTCGGGACGCCCGGGGGCGGCCCAGAGAGTATGGAAAACACCTTCCTTATCGACCCGGTGGTAGGTATGCGAGCCGAAGAAGTCACGCTGACCCTGGATGAGGGCCGCGGGAAGGCGTGTCGCGCGGATCTGGTCGAAGTAGGCCAAGGAGGAGGCGAACACGGGTATCGGAACGCCCGCGAGGGCCGCCTGAGCCACGACGCGGCGCAGCGCGGGCGTGCACTCCTGGAAGCGGGTCGCGAAGGGCTCGGCGGCCAGCAGCAGCGGCAGGTCGGGGTCGGCCTCGTAGGCACGCGTGATGTCGTCGAGGAAGGCGGCGCGGATGATGCAGCCCGCGCGCCAGATGCGAGCCAGGGCGCCCTTGTCGATGCCCCACTCGTATTCCTTCGCGCCCGCCTCGATCTCGTCGAAGCCCTGCGAGTAGGCGACGATCTTGGAGGCGAACAGCGCCTGGCGCACGTCCTCGATGAACGCGGCCCGTGCCTCGTCCGACTCGATGACGAGTGGGGTGGCGTTGCCCGCGAGCGCCTGGCCGGCCGCGCGCTGGGCGGGCTCGGAGGACGCGCCGCGCGCGAAGGTCGCCTCGCCGATCGCGGTGACGGGGACGGCCAGGTCGAGGGCGGTCTGCACCGTCCACTTGCCGGTTCCCTTCTGCGAGGCAGCGTCCACGATGAGGTCGACGAGGGGCGTGCCGGTCTCGGCGTCCACCTGACGCAGGACCTCGACGGTGATCTCCATGAGGTAGGAGTTGAGCTCACCCTCGTTCCAGGCGGCGAAGATGTCGGCGATCTCGGCCGGGCTGGCACCCAGGCCCTCGCGCAGGAGGGTGTAGGCCTCAGCGATGACCTGCATGTCCGCGTACTCGATGCCGTTGTGCACCATCTTCACGAAGTGGCCGGCGCCGTTCGCGCCGATGTACGTGCAGCAGGGCACGCCCTCGTAGGTGCCAGCGATGGCCTCGAACATGGGGCCGAGGCGATCGTAGGAGGCGGGGGTGCCGCCGGGCATGATGGAGGGGCCCCACAGGGCGCCCTCCTCGCCGCCGGACACGCCCGCGCCCACGAAGTGCAGGCCGCGCTCGGCGGCCCACTTTTCGCGGCGGATCGTGTCGGTAAACAGGGAGTTACCGCAGTCGACGATAATGTCGCCCTCGTCCATGAGGTCGGCGAGCTGGCCCATGACGGCATCCGTCGAGGGGCCGGCCTGGACCATCATGATGGCGACGCGCGGCGTGCGCAGGGAGGCGACGAAGTCCTCGAGCGTGGACGCGGGGACGAAGGTCGCCTCGTCGCCGTGCTCGGCCATGAGCTTGTCGGTGCGCGCGGGCGTGCGGTTGAAGACGGCGGTCGCGTAGCCGTTGCGGGCCAGGTTGCGGGCGAGGTTGGCGCCCATGACTCCCAGGCCGTACACGCCGATGTCGGCGGAGGCCTTCTCGGGGGTGAACGTGCTCATGCGGGGACTCTCCTCACGTATAGGTTAATTGTCACCAGGGTACGTCCGTGGCAGGTGGGCACGCACCGTGCGCGGGCGTGACGATGGTCGCCCCTTCCCGGGCCGAAGGCCCCGTTCGCTCGCGTTTTCGCGGCCCGCCGCGCCTCTAGTCCTGCGCCTCGCGGGCTGCCTTCGCGGCGGCCTTGCGTGCCTTCTTCTCGGCGACCTTGGCCTCCCAGCGGGCCTGCTGCGCCTGATATTCCTCGGCGAGGGCGCGCACGTCCTCCGAGGCCCACCACTTAAGGAGCGCCTCGCGGGCGGCCTCCTCGCCCAGCGGTCCGCGCTCCATACGCAGCTCCAGCAGGTAGTCGCGGGCGATCTTGACGGCGCGCGAGGGGCGCAGCCCCAGGATGTCCATGATCTGGTCACCGTCGAGGTCTGGGCGGATCGCGTCGAGCTCCTCCTGCTCGCGCAGGGCCCCGATGCGCGCCTCCAGGTCGTCGTAGGCGGCGGACAGGTAGTTGGCCTTGCGGCGGTTGCGGGTCGTGCAGTCGGCGCGCGTGAGGCGGTGGAGACGCTCGAGGAGGTCGCCCGCGTCGGCCACGTAGCGGCGTACCGCGGAGTCGGACCAGGCGGCCTCGCCGTAGCCGTGGAAGCGCAGGTGCAGGGCAACGAGGGTGGAGACGGCCTCGGTCGTCGCCTTGTCGAAGTGGAGGGCCTTCATGCGCTTGCGCGTCATCTTCGCGCCCACGATTTCGTGGTGGTGGAAGGACACGGAGCCGTTCGGCTCGAAGCGGCGCGTCGCCGGCTTGCCGACGTCGTGCATGAGGGCTGCGAAGCGCAGGACGAAGTCGGGGGCCGGGACGGGGCCGTCCGGGCCGGTCTCCAGGTCCATGGCCTGCTCGACGACGGTGAGGGTGTGCTCGTAGACGTCCTTGTGGCGCTTGTGCTCGTCGACCGTGGATACGAGGGCGGCGACCTCGGGCAGGACGATGTCGGCGACGCCCGTGTGCACCATCAGCTCGATGCCGCGGCGCGGGTAGGGGGAGATGATGAGGCGCTCAAGCTCGGCGCGGATGCGCTCGGCGGACACGATGTCCAGGCGCGAGGCCATGGTCTCCATCGCGTTCATGACGTCCAGGTCGACGTCGAGGCCCAGCTGGGCGCTAAAGCGCGCGGCGCGCATGATGCGCAGCGGGTCGTCGTCGAAGGACTGCTCGGCGGACACGGGGGTGCGCAGGTTGCCGTCCGCGAGGTCCGCCAGGCCGCCGCACGGGTCGACGAGGGCCATCTGCGGCAGGCGCATCGCCATGGCGTTAACCGTGAAGTCCCGGCGCGTCAGGTCGCCTTCGAGCGTGTCGCCGAAGGTCACCTCCGGCTTGCGCGAGCCAATCTCGTACTCGTCGGTGCGATACGTCGTCACCTCGACAATCAGGTCGCCTCGGCGACCCCCAATCGTTCCGAACTCCTTGCCGATGTCCCAGGTCGCGTTGCCCCACTGGGCCAGAAGCTCCTCGGTGCGTTCGGGACGCGCGGAGGTCGTCATGTCGAAGTCGTGTGGCGTCACCCCCAGGAACGCGTCGCGCACGGGCCCGCCGACGAGCGCGAGCTCCTCCCCGGCCTCGTCGAAAATCGTGCCGAGTTCCATAATCGCGGGCGGGAGCGCCGCAAACGTCCTCGTGGCGTTCGCCATGAGGGTAGGAATGTCCGTCGTTCCGGCGTTTTGCGCGGTCACGGGGCCGTTGATCGGGGAAGCTGACTGGGTACTCATCGCCCCTAAGCATGCCAGGAAAGCGCGCTGGCCGACTACCGGGGGCCGCCCACCGGCTAAAGTGGAGTCATGCCTGCACGTTCCGTTGACCGCCGAGCCGGGGTTCCCAGACCCCCGCGTCGGTCCGCTTCCGTGCGCCAAGGCCGCTCTCACCTGCCGATTTCCGCGGAAACCAGCGCGGGCGGCATCGTCGTCGATGTACGTGACGGAATTCCCTATGCGGCGCTGATCGCTCGACGCAATCGCGCGGGCCGCGTTGAGTGGTGCCTACCCAAGGGGCACCTGGAGGGGTCCGAGACTCCTCAGCAGGCCGCACTGCGCGAGGTCGCCGAGGAAACCGGCATCCACGGGCGCATCATCCGCCACCTCGCCTCCATCGACTACTGGTTCTCCGGCAACGACCGCCGCGTCCACAAGGTCGTCCATCACTACCTGATGGGGTATGAGTCCGGCACAATCACCGTGGAGGGGGACCCGGATCACGAGGCCGAGGAGGCCGCGTGGGTTCCCCTGCGCGACGTGTCGCGCCAACTGGCCTACCCCAACGAGCGCCGCATCGTGCGCATCGCCCTCGATCTGCTCTACCGGGATAGCCGTGGCTAGGCGCGGGGTGTGGGTGGCCGCCGCGTGCGCGGCGGTGACGGCCGCGCTCGGCCTGCCCCTTCACGAGGCCGGGGCGGCGCCGGCGCCCGCCGCGACGTCCGCGGTCGGGCAGTCGCGTCCCGCCGTCATGGGCACGCTCCCCACCGATTCTGGCCTGTCCGTCTCCATCGATTCCCTCTCACCTCGGATCATCACAAGCGAGAGCGAGGTCGTCATCTCCGGGACGATCCGCAACGATTCGCCGACGACCCTGGCCTCCGTCGCCCTCGAAGTGTTCGTCGCCAACGAGACTCCCATCTCCGTCTCGGCGCTCACCACGCAGCTCAGCGACGACGAACCCGACGCCACGCACGCCGCCTCCACGACGCTCACCGACGTCGCACGCGGCACGACCACCTCCTTCGAGATCCGCATCCCCACCTCCTCGCTGCCCCTGTCCGACTCCGAGGAGTGGGGGCCGCGTGTCGCCACCGTCGCCGCGAGCTCGGGCAATTTCTCGGGCAAGGACCGCACGATCCTCGTGTGGGATTCCGGGGCGCAGGTGGCAGCCTCGCGCGTCTCGACGGTCGTTCCGTGGACCTCGGCCAACGCGGCCAACAACCAGGCCGAACGCTCCGCGATCCTGACCCTGGCCGGAACCTCGGGCGTGACGCTGGCCGTCGACCCTCTCCTGATCCCCCGCGGCCCTCAGCCCACGACGGCGCCCAGCCCCACGCCCTCGCCCTCCGCCGACGGGGGACAGTCCGGGGCGCAGTCCGACCAGGGCGAGCAGTCGGGCGCAGCCTCGCCGAGCCCGACCCCTTCCCCCGTGCCGATGCCCGCCCCCACGGCCACCGACCCGGCGCGGCGCTCCCAGGAGCTCCAGTCCGAGGCCTTCGTCGCCTCCTTCATGTCGACCGCCTCCGAGGTCATCGCCCTGCCCGACGGCGACGCGGACCTCGGCGCGCTCGCCCTGTCGGGCAACAGTGGCTTCTGGAACCTAGCCTCCAGCTCCATCGCCTCCTTCCCTTCGACGCTGCGCGCAAGCGGATGGGTCGCCCCCACCCCCGGCGGCGCGACGCCGAGCCCCTCCCCCTCCGGCCACCCCTCCCCCTCCGCCACGCCCTCGCCCTCCACCACACCCTCGCCCACCGCCACGCCGAGCCCCGCGGCGACCGCGGTCGGCCAGAGCGCCACCCAGACGGCCATCCCCGATTCCGGCCCCACGATCCTGCGCAACGTCGCCTGGCCGGCCGACACGACATTCGGAACATCCTTCCTGGCCGGCTTCGCCTCCCCCGACCAGATCACGATCGCCCCCACCTCAGCCCTGACCCCCGCCGAAGACGTGCCCTTCACCTCCTACGCGCGCGTCAACGTCAACCCCGCGACCGGCGAGACGACGACGGATGGAACGGGCGCCCACACCCTCGCCCAGCAGGGGGACATCGCCTCGATCCTGTCGTGGAACTCCAGCGGCGGCGACCAGCTCGACGCCGAGCAGGCCCTCACGGCCATCACCGCCATCATCGCGCGCGAGCGCCCCTCCTCCTCGCGCACCCTCTTCGCCGCCGCCGATCGCACCACCACGATCAACGAACGCCTCTCGCACCGCTTGGCCGCGCTGTACTCGCCCCGGTGGGTGAACGCGACCTCCTTCTCGGACATCGCCGCCAGCGAATCCACCGACGTCGAACGCACCACAGTCGGCCCGGGCGTCCTTCCCGACGACACCTGGACCGCGATCAACTCCATGGCCTCGTCCCTGACCAGCCTGACGCCCCTCGCGAACGCGACGGACGACCCCGACGCCGTCTTCGACTCCGTCACGCCCGCGATCCTTCCCGCCCTCTCCGTGACATCCACGCCCTCCGAGCAGCTGGACGCGGCGACCGTCATGACCTCACAGGTCGCGACCATGCTGTCCTCCGTGACGGTCGAACCTTCCTCGGCCGTCAACCTGATCAACAAGTCCGCGAAGTTCCCCGTCCTGATCCGCAACAACCTCGACTGGCCGGTGCGCGTGGACGTCACTCTCATCCCCGACGACCCGCGACTGCGCGCTACCCCCGCCCTCTCCCAGGAGCTCGCCGCGCGCGGCGCGACCACGGTGGAAGTGCCCGTCGGCGCGATCGGCAGCGGCGACATCGAGGTCACCTACAAGGTCACGACCTCCGACGGCTACGTCCTGGACGACTCCCGCACCGTCACCGTGCGCATGCGCGCCGGCTGGGAGGACGCGATCACGGCCGTCATCGCCTCCTTCTTCGGCCTCCTCTTCCTCGCGGGTATCACCCGTTCGCTGCGCAGCCGCACCGCCCGCAAGAAGCAGGCCTCACACGCGAACGAGGCCAGCGCCTCGCAGACGGACGCCACCGACGAGGCGCCACGCCCGGACGAGGCCTCGGACGCCCCGCACGACACCACCGACCACGAGACAGACACGACGAAGGAGACCCTATGAGCTCGAACACGGCTCGCCGATCAATCCTGAGAGCGTCGGCGCTCATGGCGTCGGGAACCATGGTCTCGCGCGTCCTCGGCTTCGTGCGCAACGCGATGCTCATCGCCGCGGTTGGCGCCACCGCCGGCGGCGTCGGCGCCGCCTTCCAGACCGCGAACACGCTGCCCAACACGGTGTTCAACCTGCTGGCCTCCGGCATCTTCGACGCGGTCCTGGTTCCCCAGATCGTCGGCGCCATCAAGCGCCGCCACGACGGCGACACCTACGTCAACCGCCTCCTGACCCTGGCGGGCACCGTCCTGTTCGTCGTCACTTTCCTGACGATGGTGCTGGCCCCCGTCCTCGTCATGATCACGGCCGCCGGTTACACGGAGGACATCCGCAACCTGGCGATCCTCTTCTCCCTCCTGTGCCTGCCGCAGCTCTTCTTCTACGGCCTCTATAACCTCCTCGGCGAGCTCCTCAACGCCCGCGAAATCTTCGGCCCCTACATGTGGGCGCCCGTCGTCAACAACGTCGTCGGCATCGCCGGCCTCGGCCTGTTCCTCGTGATCTGGGGCGGCGCACCCGACGGAGGCATCCCCGCGGGCGACGTGACAGGCGCCCAGTTCTGGGTCCTCGCGGGATCGG
The DNA here is from genome assembly GCF_030644365.1 of Schaalia sp. HMT-172. Classification (NCBI taxonomy): domain Bacteria; kingdom Bacillati; phylum Actinomycetota; class Actinomycetes; order Actinomycetales; family Actinomycetaceae; genus Schaalia; species Schaalia sp. HMT-172. The sequence continues at coordinate 5,725 of NZ_CP130058.1, read as the reverse complement.
CGACCCTCGGCGTTATCTGCCAGGCCCTGTGCCTGCTGTGGCCGATGAGGCGCGCCGGCATCTCCTTCAAGCCGGACTTCCACTTCCGCGGAACCTCCTTCGGGTCGATGCCCCGCGTGGCCGGCTGGACGTTCGCGACCCTCGGCGTCTCCCAGGTCGGCGTCCTGTCGACGAACAACCTCGCCGCCATGGCCGACGGCTTCATCGGCCGCAACGGAGCCCAGGGCGGCGTCGTCGGCATCCTCGCCTACTCGACGGCGTTCATGATCTTCATGGTCCCCCAGTCGCTCATCACGGTGTCCCTGACGACCGCGATCTTCACGCGAATGGCGGGCGCCGTCGCCGACGGCGACGACAAGGCCGTCGCCGACAGCTACCACCTAGGCGTGCGCACGATCACCTCGCTGACTCTCGTCGCCGCCGCGATGCTCATGGCCGGATCGGTCCCCATGATGGAGATCGCGATGGCCGCCAAGGGCGGGGATCCCGCCGCCGTCACCGGCTACGCCCTCGTCCTGACCTCCCTCATGCCGGGCGTCGCGTCGACCGGCATGGTCCTCATGAGCCAACGCGTCTTCTTCGCCTACGAGGATGTCAAGCCCGTGTTCCTCATGGGCATCGGCCCCACCATCATCCAGGTCATCGTCGGCTGGTCCCTGTACGCCCTGACCGGCGCGCGCTGGTGGGTGGTGGCCGCCGCGCTCGGCGAAACCGCGTGCCGCCTGACCCAGGGCGTCATCGCCATCGTGTGGGTCTCGCGCGAGAACCGCTACGTGGACCGCTCCGGCCTGCTGCGCTCCTACGTGTCCTACCTCGGCGCGGCCGTCGTCTCAGGCATCGTCGGCTTCGCCGTCCTGTGGCTCATGGGTGTCCACACGAGCGTCGGCTCGACGCTGGGCCGCATGGCCCTGGCCGGCGTTAAGCTCACGGTCGTCTCGGCGATCACCGGCCTCGTGTACCTGCTAGTCCTGCGCTTCGCCGCGCCCCGCGAGTCCGCGGCCATGATGCGCCCCCTCCTGACGCGCCTGCGTGTCCCCGCCTCTGTGGTGAACATCCTGGCGGCGTCCTCCACGCCGACTCCCGCCCAAACTGCGATAATGGCGGAACACACACCCGATCACACGGAGGATGCGATGGCTCCCACGCCAGAACCGACCGGCGACAAGACGAAACTGCCCTCGTTCGACGAGGTCATCTCTGATTCGCCGATCCCCGCACCCCCGGAGGTCCCCTCCCCCGCCGCCCAGGACGCCGCCCCCGTTCCGCCGGTTCCCGCGCCCCCAGTCGCGGCGCCCGCCGAGGTGCCGACGCTTGGCCCCGCGACGCAGGCCCCCGTCGAGAACCCGGCCCTCGTCGAGACCCTTGCCAGCCCCGCCCTCGATGCCATCACCGAGGCCGCAGACGAGGCCGAGGAGGCCCACACCCCGGCGGCCCCCGAGGCCCAGCAGATCGCCGAGGCCCTGGCCGAGCTCGGCGTCGAGCCGCTGGCCGAGGGCGCCGAGGACGGCGTGGACGCCGCCGAGGTTCCCACGACCGCGTTCCCCCTCGCTCCCCCGCCGCCCATGCCCACCTCCAGCGGCTACGAGCGCGAGGGCGAGGCCTACAACACGGACTTCCCCCACCCCGAGCCGCTCGCCGACGCGCCCTCGACCCATCAGATCCCGCGCGTGCGCCCGATCGACGAGGAGCCCGTGCCCGCTGCCCCCGCTGAGGAGGCCACCGAGGTCCTGTCCGCGATCCCGGCCGCGCCCACGGTGCCCGCCACGGCCTCGTCGACCGCGCACGAGCCCAAGCCCACCAAGGAGACGCCCGAGCGCTCCGGCAAGCTCATCGACCCGACGCGGCCCGCGCTGCTCTTCGGCCTCGTCCTGTTCCTCTTCGGAGCGATCTGGGGCCCGTGGATGGCGACGCGCCCCGTCACTGACCTCGACTTGGGTCAGTCCCTGCGCGCCGGCCTCAACCCCGACCAGAACCAGAGCGAACCCGCGCCGAATCTGACCACCACGCCGCCGCCGGCGCCCTCCGTGACGCCCGTGATCTCCTCCGTGCAGGTCCTGTCGTGGAACAACGACGACGGCGACCACCCGGACCGCGCGATCAACATGATCGACTCCAACCCGTCCACGTCGTGGAGCTCGCGCTGGTTCGACAACAACCAGTTCCGTGACGAAACCTCCGTCACGATCGTCGTCAAGCTCCAGCAGAAGGCCACCGTGTCCTCGGTGACGCTCAACATGGATCCGGCGACGTCCGGCGGCGAGATCGTCGTGCGTAACGTCACCGACCCGGCGAATCCGCGCGGTGGAACAGAACTGGCCTCCTCGGCGTTGTCTCCGACGACGACGATCCAGCTGCCCGAGCCCGTCGAGACCGACACCATCGCGCTGCAGTTCCGCTCCATGCCCAAGGGCCAGGACGGACGCAACTGGGCGTGGATCTCCGAACTCACCGTTCAGTAACCCTGAAGGAGGGTACATGTCTTTCGTTGCGATTCCGGGCCTGGTGACGGCCGAACCCACCGACGCTTCCGCTGAGGCCGCCGAGGTGCAGATCCCGTCTGCCGAGGTCCCCGAGGGCGCCACCGTCCACGACGTCGTTATCGTCGGCTCGGGCCCCGCCGGTTACACGGCTGCGGTCTACACGGCTCGTGCGGGCCTGGCCCCCATCGTCCTGGCCGGCCAGCTCGCCGCGGGCGGCGCGCTCATGACCACGACCGAGGTCGAGAACTTCCCGGGCTTCCCTGAGGGCATTCAGGGACCCGAGCTCATGGATAACATGCGCGAGCAGGCCGAGAAGTTCGGCGCGGACGTTCGCTACGAGGACGTCATCGCCGTCAACCTCGAGGGCGACGTCAAGGCCGTGGCCACCGAGGACGAGGTCTTCTACGCGCGCGCCGTCATCCTGGCCACCGGCTCGGAGTACCGCCACATGAACGTGCCCGGCGAGGACAAGTTCTCCGGCCGCGGCGTCTCCTACTGCGCGACCTGCGACGGCTTCTTCTTCAAGGATCGTCGCCTCGCCGTCATCGGCGGCGGCGACTCCGCGATGGAGGAGGCGACCTTCCTGACGAACTTCGCGTCCGAGGTCGTCGTCGTGCACCGCCGCGACGCCCTGCGCGCCTCGCGCGTCATGGCCGAGCGCGCCCTCAACAACCCGAAGATCACCTTCGAGTGGAACGCCACAGTCTCCGAGGTCCTCGGCGACGAGGCCGTGACCGGCCTGCGCCTGACCTCCACGGTGGACGGCTCCGAGCGCGACATCGCCGTGGACGGCGTGTTCGTCGCGATCGGCCACCTGCCGCGCACGGGCTTCCTGCGCGGCCAGGTCGCTCTCGACGAGGCCGGCTACATCACGGTCGACGAGCCGTCGACGCGCACGTCCGTGGCGGGCGTGTTCGCGTGCGGCGACGCCGTGGACCACACGTACCGCCAGGCCATCACGGCCGCCGGGTCCGGCTGCCGCGCGGCCCTGGACGCGGAGCGCTGGCTGGCGTCCCTGGGCGACCAGGCGTGACCTCCCCCGCTGCTTTCGGCGCGTCCGGCGCTGGCACGCCACGGCCTCGTACCTGTCCGTGCGGGTCGGGGGCGATGCTCGCGCACTGCTGCGGGCGCTACCTGGACGGCGAGGAGGCGCCGACGGCCGAGGCCCTCATGCGCTCGCGCTACACGGCGTATGCGCTGCGCGACGGGGACTATTTGTTCCGCACGTGGCACCCGCGCACGCGCCCTACTCCCCCGTACTGGGTGGAGGGGACGCAGTGGACGGGTCTGCAGATCCTGGGGGCCGAGGCCGGGGGTCCCTCCGACGAGGAGGGAAGCGTCACGTTCGAGGCCTCGTGGCGCGACGTAACGACGGGCGAAAGCGGCTCGATGCGGGAGCATTCTCGCTTCTCGCGCAGGGCCGGACGCTGGATGTACGAGTACGGCACCAACGACTGACACTACGGTAGGATTTCAATATGTTTGTTCGTCGACTCCTGTCGCCCCCCGTCATCGTCGGGGCTCTTCTCGTCGTGATGGTTGCTATCGCCGGAGGCTTCATCACGAACCCGCTGCCGATCGACACCACCGTGTGGACCGATTTCATCGAATTACGCACGCCCGCGATGAACACGTTCATGACGGGTGCGTCCTGGCTGTTCGATCCCAAGCGCGCCGTCGCCCTTGCCCTCGTCGTGGCGGCCGCCGTGTGGTGGTTCGTCAAGAAGGTCATGCACGCCCTGTACATCCTGGGGTCCGTGGCTTTCTCGGGGATCAATGGGTACATCATTAAGCACATCGATTCGCGTCCGCGCCCGGAAGAGGCCTACCGTCTGATCACCGAGGACGGCTATTCCTTCCCGTCGGGCCACGCGACGGCTGTGACCGCCCTGATCGTGTCGCTGGTCCTCGTCCTGACGATGACGCGCCTGGGCCGTCGTCTCCGTTACCTGCTGTGGGTCGCGGCCTTCGTCTTCATCGCGTTCATCTGCATGACGCGCCTGTACCTGGGCGTCCACTGGGTGACGGACGTGATCGGCGGCTTCGGCGTGGGTCTCGGTTCCTCGATGATCCTGGCGCCGTTCATGCTGCGGCCAAACGCCTTGAAGTTGTTCCGCTAGTCATCGGAGCTCAATTGTTGCCGGGAGCGCCCGGGGCCGCGGCCCCGGGCGCTTCTGCATGCGCTGCGGGGCTGCGCGGACTCCCGCCCGCAACGCCTCCTCCCCTCTCCCCCGTCCCGCCTCCTCGCCCAAATCTCGCATGCAATTCGATTTATTGAAATTTCAAGATACCTCGAAAACGTTGCAATCCCAACGGTGTGATTTCAATGTTTGAAATAGTTCCAGGGGAATTGCATGCGACATTGTTGGGGAACCATGAAAGTCTCGGACACAAGCGGCCAGGACTACTCAGTACTACTCAGAACAACTCTCCCACAACAGACGGTCTGAAAAACTCAGCCCCCTCCAACGGTCTGACAACCACCCTTCCAGGCTGAAGGGCGCCGAAGGGCCCGGAGGCACCCAACACAAGCGGATATCCGGATAGGAAACGAACATCCGGATAGGAAACGAACATCCGGATAGCTTACTAACCTATCCACATGCGCATAACCTATCCGGATACACACAACCTATCCACGTAGTACCCGGACACAGGGCACAATAGCGGCAGGCCCAAGGACGCGGGGTCCGCCCGTACGCCAAAGGGGCGGGTACCGAAGTACCCGCCCCTTGTCGGCTCACTCAGCCACTGCCTCGTCGAGGCTCAGGCTGAATCAGGCTCAGCCCTGGCGCCGGCTACGCATCCACAGGAACATGCCGCCAACGACGGCCGCTCCCAGGCCCGCTCCGCCGATGAGGCCGTCGAAGCCGGTGCGCGCGAGGCGCTGCATGATGCTCGGCTCCACGGCAGGCGCGTCGGGTGCGACGTAACCGAAGTTCACGCCGGTGACCGACTGGTTCTCGAAACCGATCGTGATCTCACCGGACATGGAGTCGGCAATGCCGTCCGGGTCCTCGGTCTGGTCGAGGCCGGCGAGGGCCCCGTCCGGGTGGACCTTGACGCGGTAGGTGCCGGCGGGCAGCTTCTCGAAGGAGTACTTGCCGTCCTTGTCGGTCGTCGTGGTGGCAACGACGTTGCCGTCCTTGTCGAGCAGGTCGACGGTCACGCCCCCGAAGGTTTCCTCACCGTCGGTGTAGGAGCCGGACTTGTCGGCGTCGCGGTAAACGCGACCGGCGATCAAG